>NC_021846.1:0-358380 GCF_000439435.1 Spiroplasma taiwanense CT-1 | reverse complement strand
CTGAGTTATACTTCCTCTTGCTCCAAATTGATATAATTGAAATTTTGAATTTAATATCTCATTGTTTTTTACTTCTGCTGACATATCTCTTCTATTTCTTCAAGGGGTATTTATTTCTTGCTGAGCATTTTCAGAATATGTAACTATCATTGCACTTTGTTTTTCATTTAGAGTTGAAGCATTTATTGGTGCTCTTCCCAATAAAAAAATAAACAAAGTTGTGGCAAGTTCAATTTTATTTTGATCAGTATAACCATTTTTAATTCATTTAAAGCCTGCTTTTGAATATCAATTTTCATTAAAAAATTGTTCCATATCAGTTATTTCAGTTTGTAATTCAAATTCCTTTTTAGATTGATTTATAAAATAATTAATATAATTTGAAATCATTTCATTTAATTGTCCTGCAAGATTATCAATTGCAAAATAAAAATATCTATTATATTGATTTCTATCATTATAATTTTCAATTTCTAAAGTAAAATCTTCTCTAGAAATTAAATTTTTTTGCTTCAGTTTATAAAAAGGAGTTGTAAAAAGATATTCTTTACTTGTTCCATCACTAAGAAATAAATCATCTAAAAAATAATTTTTTGATTTTTCAATTAATAATTTTTGAAAATCACCAAAAGGTGTTCCAATAAACTGGTGATCTCTATATACTCTTGCAGAATCAAAAATAAAACTTGCTATATTATTATAATAATTTTCATTTTTTAACATATCAAAAAGTTTACTTTCAACCTCTTGATCTTCAAAAGCTTTTGTTAAAAAAGTTTCTTTATAACCATAATCAGTATACTGATTATTAAAATATGATAAATTAAAATTATACTCAATTCCTTTATTGTTTGCAGGATTATTCAAATCTGTTGAGTCATAAACTGCTAAAAATTCATCATTTATAAAATCAATTAATGGTGTCACTGTAACAGCTTCTTTACCATCACTTGGAATTCCAACTGCTTTTTGATTAATATAATCAAATTTTTCATATTTATTCATTGTTTGATTATAATTTTGATTCAATCTTTCAGATGTTGAAATTGAAATTGTTAAAATTAAAGTAGACAAAAATGTCAAAATAATAATTACATAAAATTGTATCCTAAACTTTAATACACCCTTTATCCCCTGTTTTAAATATAAAAAAAATGTTGCTTTTTTCATAAATTCCCCCGACTTATAATATTATTTTACATTACTTGTAATTATTTATCTATTATTTTATACTTATTTTATAAATAAAGGAGAAAGTCGGGAAAAATGAAAAAACTTTTATCAGCACTAGGAGTGATTGCAATTGCAGCATCAACAACATCTGTTGCTTCTTGTAGCTTAGTTAATAATACAAAACAATATGTAAAAAATAAAGTTTTAAACTTAGTAAATATTTCAAGTACTCTTTTAAGAGGCGCAATAATTCAAAATGCAACTCAAGATTTAAATAGAGGTTTAGCACTAGATAATGATTATTTAAGTTCAATGATTTTAGGAAATAATGCTTTAAATTTAATGAAAGACTTTAAGACAAGTCCACAAACAACTATGGAATCATTGAAAAATTCATATTTTCCAGGGCAACAATTGGATAGAGCAACAATTAATACTTGAAATGAAAAACAATTTTTGACAGATAGTGTAAAATCTCCAAATGGACCTTTGGACTCAATTGGTGGATTATTAACTTTGGGAATAAGTACAATTAAATCAAGTGGGGGAATTAATTCAAGTCTTGTTGGAACAATTGAAGGAGCATTACCTTTAATTGCAAGTAATGATTTAGCAAATAGCTTAAATCCTGATTCTCTTGAACCAATCGCAAAAGTATTAGAAGATAATGCTTATATGTTTTCACAAACAATAGCAAATCTTTCAGATAGCAATGTAGTTTATAGTTTAATTGCAAATTTATTAAATGTAAATTTTATAAATGCAATTAAAGAATTCAATTTTTCAACAATAATTGAGGGTATTGTGAACTTTTTTAAAGCAATTGATTCTAATTCCCTATATTCTTTAGTAGATAACTTGGGAAATTCAATTTTAACAATGGATAAAAAAGAAAATTTAACTTATGGAGATATAACAAATTCTGTAATTGTTAGATTAAATAATGTTTTTGCAAGACTTGCAAACAAAACTGATCAAATTGAATCAGATTTATATAAAACACCAGACTTAGAATTTTCAAAAAAAATAGGTACTACAAGTGGAGAATTTTTAAAAAATTTAAATAATATTTCTGTATCAAGTATTTTACCAAGTATTTTTGATATTTTATATATTGTTTTTGGATTATTACAAATGATATCATCAGTTGACTTTAATTCTTTTGTACCAACAAGTAGTCAGAATTTATTTAATGAAACCCAAAATAATAGTGAATTTTTAAAAAAATTAAGAACAACAGATTATGAAAAACTTGATAGTAAACAAACAATAAAAAATATTTTTACTGCAACTTCAATTAGTAATAATGAAAAAGGATTTCAATTGGAAAAATTGATTTCATTATTATTCTATTCAGGGGGAGAAATTACTGAAATAATTGAACCAAATAATGGATGAGATTTAGGTTCAATATTGTCAATTTTATTTGCTGGAGATAAAACAAGTTGAGAAGGATTAAGTCCATTAATTTTTGGATTGGGGTTTGGAATCGCAAAGTGACAAAATATTGAATTTTTAAATATCGGACCCAAGCAATTAGGTATGATTTTAAAATCTGCATTGCTTGATGGAATTTCAGAAAATAAAAATTTAAGTGGTCTACCCTCATTATTAAAAGAAATAACTAAGTTAGTGAGTATTGATATTCCTATTTCACTATCAGATGCTGTTGCAAATGATTTAAAAAATGCATTTAGTGGCATATGAGATAAAGACACACATGTTCTTGGTGAACTACTTGGAAGCTTACTTCCAAACTTAGGAAACTTAAGTAATTTATCTTTATATTCATTATTTAGTAGTAAAATTTATGACGAAATGAATATTTCTGAATTAATAAATTGACTTTTAATTAATACAAATTCTTATGTTGTTAAAAATAAAAATAATAGAGTAACTGAATCAGAAATTGAAACACTGGCATCTGGATTAAAGCAAACTGCTAATTCTCTATATAATAGAAAATTTAAATTATTAGTAAACGGTGAACCTTGAAATGGTAATGATAAAAATTATAGTTCTTTAGAAGCTTTAATTTATGCTTCCCTTAATCAAGGTCTTAAAGTTCAACAAGATCCATTAAATGATGAAATTGATTTTGAACTAAAAGGAATAAAAGCAGGAATGCAAGCAATTGGTGTTAAATATAAAACAAATGGTTCTTCTGAAACAAAATTTAGAGAGGACTCTTTATTAAATGGTTTAAATATAATTTTTGATCAGAAAATTGTTAAAAATTTAACTGATGAAATTTTAAATGGTTTTAAAGAAACAACAGAAATTAAAAATGAAGTTGCAAATAACTTATTTAAACCATTTATTAAAGAAGAAAATTTTAAAAATAATATTGAAAATTATTATGGAATTGAAAGTTCTACAAGTGAGGCAGGAATTACTTATACTACAACTTTTATAGACCCAATTTCAAAAACAAAATTTAATTATCAAATTAAGCTAAAATTGGAAGAAAATGAATTAAATTGAAAAATTATTTCAATTGATAGAAAATAAAAATTAATGCTAAAGTAATAGAAATTAAACTTATTGGCAAAATAAATCACAAAAGTCACATTTTTGATTTTCAATTTTTTGCATAACCAGTTGCTTTTATTTTTTTATCTTTTAAGGGTTTCTTTGGAGGCACAATTTTTATTTCTACTTCTTTGTCTTTATTTTCAACAGGTGCTTTTCTTCAACCATCGTGTTCTTTCATAGGTTTAATTTCTTCATGTTTTTCTTCAAACTTATGAGGAACAACTTGTTTAGCTTTATTTAAATCTTCATCAATTAATTGCTCTTTTTCATTTTCTGCTAAAAGTGGATTATCACTTTCTGGAAGAATTTCAATTTTTCCATTAGTTTTACTTCTAAGTGTATCAACAAAATGTTGTGCTACTTTTTTATTTGGAGTTCCAAAAGTTATTCCATTTCCAAAACTATCATTTTGAAGCGAAACATAACTTAAAGCATTATCTGTTTTAGATAATTGAAGTTGAATTTTTTGAAGTGAATATGAATCAAAAGGTAAATATCTTATTTGAGAATTTATGTTATTATCTACAACTTCTAAAGTAAAGGTTCTTTTTGATGTAATAAAAACTACTCCAACCATTTGTTCATCATATCTCTTAAATGAAGCCCAAAGTGCTGATAATACCTTTTCATCGTCATCAAAATATGTTTCTGTATGTGCTCATACCTTTTCAAGAATATCTTTATAATTTGGAGTTCAAATATATCCTTGACTTGCTAAATCTTTTTTTATTTGAATGCTTGATTTCATATATTTTACCTTTCTAATAATTATTATTTTATATTATTTTTATTTGTAAATTTTATGTATATTTCCATTAATTTTTTTTCATAACTACTATGAGGTTTAAATAAAAAATAATTATTATTTTTTATTTCAAGAGGTAAGTATTGTTGTTCAACTCAATCATTTTTATAATCATGAGGGTATTTATATCCAATTCCAGAGCCAAACTTTGAAGCAGATTTGTAATGTGTATCTCTTAAATGCGCAGGAATTGGAGGAGTAATTCCATTTTTTACTTCTTCTAAAACTTTTTCTATTGCAAGATATGCAGAATTTGATTTCTCACTTAAAGCCATTTCAACAATGGCTAAACCAAGTATAATTCTTCCCTCTGGCATTCCAATTTGTCTAAAAACTTGGCAAGCTTGAAATACTCTTATTGGAATTGTTGGATTTGCCAAACCAATATCTTCATAGGCCATAATTACCATTCTTCTCATAAGAGTTTCAAAATCTCCTATTTGCATTAATCTTGCTCAATAATGAAGTGATGCATCAACATCACTTCCTCTAATTGATTTTTGAAGAGCAGATTTTAAATCATGATACTCATCTCCTTCTCCAGTACCTTTATAACTTGCTTCATCAAAAATAGAAAAAATTATTTCCTTATTTATTTTTTGATCTTTATATAAATTTACTAATAATTCAACAGAATTTAATGCTATTCTTAAATCTCCATTTGCAAAACTACACATCATTTGATATGCATCTTTTTCAATATCTAAGTTTATATTATGATTTTGCAAAACTCTATTAATTCCTTTCTCCATTTCTTGATTTGTGATTTCCTTTAATTTTAAAATATTACATCTACTTCTTATTGCTGGATTAATTACAAAATATGGATTTTCAGTAGTTGTTAAAAAAACAATTACTTTTCTAGACTCAATAAATTCAAGTAAATAATCTTGAATATTTCTATTCATTCTGTGAATTTCATCAATAATTAAAATTAATTGCTCTTCATGATTTGATAAGTTAATAATTGATTGCAATTTTTCCTTTTTATCCTTTGAGGCATTAAAAAATTTATGTTTAAAATTTAAATCATTTGCTAAACTAATTGCCATTGATGTTTTTCCAATACCGGGTGGCCCATAAAAAATTAAATTAGTTAGAAAATTATTTTTTATCATTTTAGACACTAAACCATATTTTTGATTAATTAAATGAGATTGACCAATAATATCATTTATAGTTTTAGGTCTTAATAGAAAACTTAAAGCTTGTTTCATATTATCTCTCCTATTTGAATCATAACATAAAAAAAAACTAACAATAAGTTAGTTTTCTATGCAACAGCTGCATCATGTAAATCTTTAAACTTACCAGGAATTTTTATAAGTTCTTCATATGTCCCTGATTGAACTATTCCTTTTCCAGGTTCTAAGACAAAAATCTGATCAACATGTTTAATTGTTGTTAATCTATGTGCAATAATAACTGATGTCTTATCTTTCATAAGTTCATTTAATTGACTTTGAATTTCTCTTTCAACAATATTATCAAGTGCACTTGTTGCTTCATCAAGCACTAATAATTCAGGGTTTTTTAAAAGAATTCTTGCAATAACTAAACGCTGTTTTTGACCACCACTTAGTAATAGTCCTCTTTCACCCAAAATTGTATTATAACCTTGTGGTCAACTCATAATTATTTTATCAATTTGAGCCTTTTTGCAAGCTTCATGAACTTCTTCATCAGTTGCTTGGAAATAACCATATTTTACATTATCATAAACATCTCCAAAAATAATTGATGGTTCTTGCTCAACATATCCTACATGAGTTAAATAACTTCTTAAATTAAATTCTTTTAAATTTTTATCGTTTACCAAAACTGAACCTTCTGTTGGGTCATAAAATCTTAGTAATAATTTTGAAATTGTTGATTTCCCACTACCAGTTTCTCCAACAAATGCATAACTTTTTCCCTTTTCTAAAACTAAATCTAAATTTGGAACAATATTAATTTCAGGTTTTTCTGGATAATTAAATTTAACGCCTCTAAATTCAAGTTTATAAATATTTTCATCAAATAAAGTTCCATTTTGTTCATTATCTGAAAGAATAGGGTCATCACAAATTACTTCATATATTTTTTGTGATGATGCTCCTGCTCTTGAAAGTCCAGGAATAATTGCTGCAATTTGTCATAAAGGTCTTGTTAAACTTACAAGTGCAGTTGATATTGGTGTAATCAAAATAATAAAGTTTTCTGGGTTACTAGTTCCATATATTAAAACTGCAGAAACAATTACTAATAAATTAATTATCACATCTGATGCAATTAAAATAGCAAGTAATTCCCCATCAATTTTTGAAATTGGTTTAAAAACTTTTATATAAGGTTTATGAATTTGTTCAATTCTCTCTTCTTCATAAACTCTTGTTGAACTTGATTTAACCAATTTAATTGATGAAATTCTATCAATTACATCACCATTAATATCTGATATAACTTCTCTAACAACAGTAACTTTTTTTTGATAACTTAAAGCTAATAATACTACAAATAATGCAAGTAAATAAACAGAAGCAGAAGCAACTCCTGCTAAAGGAATGTCAATTGTAAATAAAACAACTGTTCCAAAAATTATTACCAAAGGAGCTTGAACAACCATTGAAAGTAATCCTGCTATTTCATTTCCAACAACATTGGTATCTCCAACAAGTTTTGTCATTAATTTACCAATTTTTTTATCAGAATAATAAGAAATATCTTGTTCTAATAACCTTTTTATAGTTAAATTTCTTAATTCTACTTCAATTCTAACTGCTAACATAATTGATAAAAAGTTTCTAAAAAATGTACAAGTATATAAAATTACTAAATCAGCTCCTGTTATTGCAAGTCAACCCCACCAAGGTAAACCATAATCATATGAAGGATCTTGTTGTGATTGTGGAGTATAATCAAAAATTGCTTGTTTCAAAGTCATATTAATAAGAAGCGAATTTGCACTTATTAATACAGCTGTAATTAAAACTACAAATATAACAGATATAAAAAGAGATTTATATTTTAAACCATATGTAGAGACAATTTTTCAAAAGCTTAATTTTTTACGCTTTTTAATATACTCATAAATTTTTTTATCAGCATCAAATGTATTTTTTTTAGCTAAATCACTTGAATTATGTGTTGCTGCATCATTAATAGGATTCATTCCTCCGCTTACTGTTTCAATCATTATTTTCACTTCCTTTTCATTTAAAATTAATATTAGCATATTAAATGCTAAAAGTATAAAAAACAATCATTTTTTTAAAATGATTGTTTTTTAAGTTAAATTGATTTTAATTCTGTTTCTGAATCTTTTAAATTTGAAATAGGCAATTCTCTAATTAATTCATCTAATTTTGAATCGAAAACATTTTCAAATACTTCTGAATATTTTTGAACAGGAATTATTTCAAGATCTTTTCTAACTTCTTCAGGAATATCATCAATATCTTTTTGATTTTTATAAGGTATTAAGATTTTTTTCAAACCACTTCTATGTGCAGAAATTGATTTCTCTCTTAAACCCCCAATTGGAAATACCAATCCTCTTAATGTAATTTCACCTGTCATTCCAATTTCTTTTGGAACTGGTCTATTTGTTAAAGCAGAAACAATTGCTGTTGTAATTGTAATTCCTGCACTTGGTCCATCTTTTGGAACTGCTCCTTCAGGAACATGAATATGAACATCATTTTCCACAAAAACCTCTTTTGGAATATTAAATACTTTATAATTTGATTTTACAAAATCATATGCAATTGTTGCAGATTCTTTCATTACATCACCCAATTTTCCAGTTAAGATTAATCCACCTTTTCCTGGGAAATGGTTTACTTCAATAGGTAGAATATCTCCACCAAATTGTGTATACGCTAGTCCAGTCACAACACCAACTTGTGCTTCTTGTTCTTTTTCTGTATGTTCAAAAATACGTTTTCTCAATAATTCATTTACAACTTCTGGAGTTACTTTTAATTTTTCAATTTCTTTGTTAAGCATTTTAACAACAAATTTTCTTACAATTGATGCTATTCATCTTTCTAATTGCCTAACACCAGCTTCACGAGTATAGTGTTTAATTATTTCACTTATTCCTTCTTTTGTAAAAGTAACTTGTTCTTTTGAAACCGCATGATCACTTAAAACTTTTGGAACTAAATACTCTTCTGCAATTTTCATTTTTTCAATTTCAGTATAACTTGATAATTCAATAATTTCCATTCTATCATATAAAGCTTCTGGAATATTTTCTGGATAGTTTGCTGTTGCAATAAAAACAACATCACTTAAATCATATTCTTCTTCTAAATAATGATCAGAAAATTTTGAATTTTGTTCTGGATCCAAAACTTCTAACATTGCAGAAGCTGGATCTCCTCTATAATCACTTGCCATTTTATCAATTTCATCTAGTAAGAAAACAGGGTTTTTTACACCAGCTCTTTTCATTCCTTGAATAACTCTACCTGGCATAGCTCCAATATAAGTTTTTCTATGACCTCTTATTTCAGATTCATCTTTAATTCCACCAAGAGCCATTTTTACAAATTCTCTTCCCATTGCTTCTGCAATTGATTTACCAAGACTTGTTTTTCCTACTCCTGGAGGACCAACTAAAGTAATTATTTGACCTTTAACTTTGTTTGTATTTTGTTTTACAGCAAGATATTCAATAATTCTTTCTTTAACTTTTTCTAATCCATAATGATGTTTATCTAAAATTTCTTTTGCAAATTTTAAATTAGTTTTTTCTTCTGTTGCCTGCCATCATGGTGTTTGCATCATTCAATCAATATAAGTTCTTATAATATTTGCTTCAGAAGATGCTGCAGGAAGAGCTTCACATTTATCAATTTCTTGCAAAATTCTTTTTTTGATATTTTCTGGAAAGGGTTCATTTTCAAGACGAGTTCTATATTTTTTAAGATCATCTCCTTCACCATCCATGTCACCTAATTCTTCTTTAATAGCCTTTAGTTTTTCTCTTAAATAAAACTCTCTTTGTTGTTCATCAACTTTTGATTTAATTTTCTTGCTAATTGATGATTCGATATCAGCTGATTGGCGTTTTTCATCTAAAAATTCATTTATTATCTCAATTCTTTTAACAGGGTCTAATTCTTCTAAAATTAATTGTTTTTTATCAATAGGCATAAACGGCATTAAATGTGCTGCACTATCAACAATAAAATTAGGGTCAGCATCAACTGATGCAGATTTTATAATTTCATCAATTTCTGAGGGAAATTCATCTTGTGATGAAATCATTGCTTTAATATATTTTGTAATTTTAGTTAATGCTTCTTTATCATTTGTTTTAAGATTTTCTTTTTCTATATATTCTGCTGAATAAAAATCACCTAATTCGACATTTTTAATTTCAGCACGTGTAAGTGATTTTATATTTACAGTTAATGTACCATCTTTTCACTCTTTTTTTATTTTAACTTCTGCTAGAACACCAAATAAAAATAATTCATCAATTTTTGGTTCATCTTCTAGCGGTTTTTTTTGAGAAATAATTAAAATATTTCCTTTATATTTTTCAACTGCTTCTTTTACAGCAACAGTAGTTTTATCTCTTCCAATTTCAAGAACTTGTTCAAATGTTGGATAAATATAACTACCTCGTGTAACTAACATTGGCAATCTTTTAGTATTCATTTTTTAATCCTCCTTTGGTACAAAATTATCATAACATATTTTTTAGCACTTGCAAGGTATAAGTGCTAAAAAAATAAAAAAAATACAATTATTTTTGTATTTTATCCATTATTTACATATAAAAAATCTATAATCTTTTCTCTTATTATCTCTTCTTTTATATTTGCTTCAGGTAATAAAGAATTTCTTATATAATCGGGTTCAACACCAAATGACTTAGCTAATTTTAAATATTTTTCTTCTAACTCTTCTTTTGAAACTTCAAATTTTTCAGTATTTCTAACTTTATCTGTAATTAAATAACTTTCAATACGTTTTTTTGCATCATCAAATAATTCTAGTCTTATTGCTTCATCTGTCATACCAGTTTGTTTTTTGTATTCTTTCATAGTAATTTTTTGACTTTGAACTTTTGCTTCAAATTCTTTGTATAAATTTTCAATCTCTTTATTTATTGCTGATTGAGGAATTTCAATTACAGATTTTTCTCTTATCAAATCAATAACTTTATTTACAAATTCATTTTTCAATTGAATAGATTTTTGATCTATAATTTGTGTTTTAACACTTTTTTCAAGTTCTTTAAAAGTTTTAATTCCCGGTAAATTTAGGTCTTTAACCAATTCATCATCCTTATTTGGTAAAATTCTTTCCTTAATTTCTTTTATATTTAATTTAAATTCAGCTGTTTTACCAGATAATTCCTTAATATAATCTTCAGGAAAAGTTGCTTGAATAAATGTTTCTCCTACTTTTTTACCAATCATTGAATCTTCAAAACCAGGTATCATTTGTCCACTACCAATAACTAATTTAAAATCAAGTTCTTTCCCACCTTTGAAAGCAACTCCATCAATGAAACCTTCGAAATCAAGAATTACAACATCACCTTTTTCAATTTTTGAACCATTTGGTTTTTCTTTTTCCATTACAAATCTATTTCTATATTGATCAATTGCTTTATTAATTTCTTCACTTGTTGCTTTAATTTCTTCTTTAACCAAATCTTTATTTTTTAAACCTTTGTAATCTCCAATTTTTATTTCAGGTTTTAAATCAAAAATAAATTGCAATTCACATGATTTTTCATTAATTTTTGTTGGGGTTGGAACAGGTGAATTAAATGGTTCAATATCAGACTTTTGTTCTCTTGCAAATTGTCATGCTTGTTCAATAACAGATTGAACTGCTGCATTTAAATATTTTACTGGAGTTAAGTATTTCTCAATTTTATCTTTTGGAGCTTTTCCTTTTCTGAAACCTGGTATCTCAATATTTGAAGCAGCTTTATTTTTTCCTTTTTTAACTGCATTTATTCATTCTTCACCATCAATTGTTACAATTCAAACTCCTTGACCTTTTTCTGTAATTTTTTTTGCACTAAATTTCATAAATTTCTCCTTTTTAAATAACAATTTTAATTATAACAAATTAATTATTTATAATTAACTATTTTAATGTTTAACTCCTCACTTAATTTTACTAAATTATTGTCAAAACTAATCATTTTATTCATTAAAGTTGAAAATTCTATCGAATTTTTAATTTTTTTTGATAATCCTAAAAATATTTTAACTAAATATGGAATTGTATTATCAATATTTTCTAAAAAATTAAATAAATTTGTATAAGTTAGATTAACTATTTCAAAATACATTATTTCCAAAAATAAATTACAAATTTCAATATATAAATCTAAAATATTAACAAAAGAAAGTAATTTTGCTATTAATGAAATTTCAATTGAATTATAAATTATTTCTGGATTATTATTAAAATCCTTATTTGAAAATTTAAAATTATTCTCTAAATCAGCAATTTGTTTTTTATAATTTTCAATATTTTCTAAAAATTCAATTAACCCTTTTCTAAAAGTTTTTGGAAAATATTTATTTTTTGACATATTCTTAGAAATTTCTAATAAATTAATTTCTGAAAAACCATCATTATTTAGTGCTTTTCATCAATCAATAAAACAACATCAACATTCAATTTTCTTCTTACAAATATTAGTAAAAATTGAACAAGAACAGGAATTTTCATTTAATTCTATATATTTACAACACTTCATTTTTTGTACCTTTACATTATATTTTATATATAACTTAATTATTTTATATTAAATAATTAATAAAATTCTTTTATTTATTGAATCTATTAACAAAAAAAGTTGAATATATAAAAAATCAACTTCTATTTACTATTAAATTTATAATTACTTATTTTAAATCAAAGGTCATCTAAAAGTATTTCTGCACTATCACTAACATTTTTGAATGATTCAATTATATTTTCTCTTAAATTAGAATTTAAAATAAAATTTAAGTTGTCAATATTCATTTTTTTAAATCAAGTAAAAATTACATTTTGAATTATAGAGTTGCAAAGTTCTTTTTTTAATAAAAATCTTAATTCAAAAAGAAAATTAAAGTAATTTTTATAAAAAATTTTTTGCGATAAATCTGATAATTAACAAATTTCTAAAAATATTTTTCTTAAAATAGGTTTATATTTTTTTTATCAAATATTTTCCAAACAATTTATATAAATTTTTAAGTCTTGAATTAGATTTTTAATTTCTTTTCTATTAATAAATTTTTTCAAAATTTTTTTTGTTTCTATAAAACTTGAGTTTAAAAAACCCTTAGAAAAATTTTCACTATAATTAAAATATTTAATTTTAAAAATATGATTTTGACTTTTAAATCATTTTTTTTCGAAAAAGCCACTTGTAAAAACTCATCATTTTTCATTTTTATGTGATTCATTTATAAAATAATTTTTTTCAGTAATTTGTTTAACTGTTTTCTTATTCTTTTTAGAAAAAAATACTTTTAATATTGTAAATAATATGCTTATTAAAATAAATACAAAAAATGTAATTAATAAAATTATTTTTTCTCATTCACCCAAATTTTTTTACCCTTTTTATTTACTAACTAAATTTTACTTTTTAAAAGATTGTGAACTTGCACTTTTTGTATTATTTGATGACTTTAAGGCAATGTTTTTCTTACCTAATTTTTTTTCTAATTTTAATCTCTTTTTTAAAATTTTCTTATGTTTTTTTCCATTTAAACTTAATCAAACAGTTATATTAGACATTTTATATTTTTTTCTCATTTTTTTTCAAAAATTAAAATATTTACTTTTAGGATCAATGTATTCTTCAATTAAAAAAGTATTATTTAAAACCTTAAATTCTGTTAATTCCTCGGTATCAAAATTTACTAGTTTTTTTGAAGTTTTTAGTTCATTAACTATATTAATATTTGAATCTTTTCTTTCTTTTAATGTTTCCTCTCTAGTTTTACCATATAGTTCTTTTCATAATTTTTCTTTTTCTTCTTGTTCTTTTAAATAATTTCTTCCTTGACTATTTGATTCTTTAAAGGATGAAGCCAATAATTTTTGCTCGTATTTTGATTTAACAGGTTTTATAATAATTTCTGGTTTTTTTTGTTTTTCAAGCTTAATTATATTTTCAGAATTTACTTTTTTTACAAGTTTTTTTTGTTTTGCTAATTTAGCACTTTCCTGTTTTTCCTTTAAAAGTTTTTCCCTGATTGCATTCTGCTCCAATATCTCTTTATTTTTTTGTTCTTCTGCTTGCTTATTTTTTTCTTCTTGTTCTTTTTTTATTCTAATCTCTTCTGCTTCTCTTTGTTGAGCCTCTTTTAAAAGAAAATCAATTTTACTATTTTTATTATTATCTATAATAGTTGGTTTTGATTTTGTAATTTTTTTAGGTTCTACAGAAGATGATTTTAAGGAAGTTGCTGATATATTTTTCAGATTAACTTGTTTATTTTTGACTTTTGTATTATTTTTTTTCACAGTAGGAATCGTAGTATTATTTACTTTTGAAGGTGCATCACTTGTTTTTTTATTTTGTTCACTAATTTTGTTAGCTATCTCATATCTTTTAAAAATAGGAGTAACTTCAATTTTTTTAATTTCATTATTTTTAATTGGAAGTGGTGCAACAAATTTTTTTATATTTGTTGAAATTAAATAATCTTGAATCTTTTTAATATTTTGTTGTTTTTCTGTAAATTCTATTTTTTTTCTCTCCTGAATAATTTGTAAGCGTGGATCCTGTCAATAGGAAGAAGATTCTCTAATAAAATTTTCCTCTTCTTGTTTTAGAAGAAATTCAATATATTTAATTAATTCTTCTCTAACTGCTTTTTCATATGATTCATATTCTTGAGCAAATAAAATAATTGTTTTTGGGGTTAATCTTTTTTCAATTAAACCTCTAATTCGTTGTTTTGTTTTATTTGAAATTAAAGTAAAATCCATATCAGACTTTTTTTCAATTTTTTTTGCCATATTTCATTCTCCTACTTCTCATCCATAAAAATATATTTTTTCCTTAATTTTTAAAAAAGTGGGCAAGTTGATATTAATTTTCTTGCCCACTTTATGCTATTTGATATTTTTAATAAACTTTCTGCTAATCTTCTCAATTTTATCTGCTCTTTTTTGTTCTTCAATTGATTTTAAAATATTTGCTTTTTCTTCTAATGATTTAAATTCATTAATATCTTTAGCAATTTTTAAAGATTCATCAAATAGTTGATCATCATGCACTCTTGTAAAATAGGCTTTCATTTTTAATTCAGTTCGCTTAATCATTTCCTGTTCATGTTTAATTTGTGAATCAATTAGAGCTATTTCAGATCTATATTTTGCGTCTCTCTCCATACGTCTTTCACGTTCTAAACGTAAAACTGTAGCAACTCGTTTTTCCTCAGTTCTTTTTAATTGACGTTCTTTCATTAACTCAATTAATTTTTGACGCTCTTGCAATCTTCGCATTCTTTCTGCTTTTTCAATTGATTTTAAATTTAAATCTTCGCGTCTTTTAATTCTTCTAAGTTCACGGTTTTCTGCAAGTCTTCTTGCTCGTGCAAGAATATAACTGTTTGCACGCTCAATCTTCATCATATTAATTCTATGACGTCTTTCATTTCTTAATTCTCTTAAAAATTCAATTTTTTGAGACATTTCATCTAATGAGTTACCTTCTCTTTTATTAGATAACATTAAATCTTGCATTGATGGTCTTTTTGATGCTTCATAATTCATTGGGTAGTAACCAATTGGGTGAATTTCATGGAATGGCTTACTTCCAACTTTTCCATTCTGAACACTATAAGCAGGTTTTCCCATTAAATCAGTTTTTTCTGAATTTATATTTATTTCAAAACCCTCTTTTGATAAAATATTTCTTTTTTCAGGATTAATTTCCTCATCTTTTTTTGTATATTCAAAATTTAGACTTCCATTTTTTGTAATTTCCTTTGCAGGTAATCCTTCAGTTCCAATATATTCTTGAAAAAAATCAGTACCTAACTCTAAAAAAGCATAATTTTCTTCTTCAAGTTGTTCTTCATTAATTTCAATGTTATTAGTTCTGTTAAATTCATCTCTTTTCATTTTTTCATTTACAATATATTCTTTAGAATAACTATTTAGTTCTTTATTCTCATTATTTGTAATTTGTTCTTCATTTGAACTAACAATTTTTCCATCGCTTACAAATTCTAAAAGACCTGGATCTCTTACTGGTTCTGAAGTCATTAATTCTGTTTCTTCATCAATTTCTAAATTTGAAACCAATTGATCAATATTATTAATTTCTTCTTGAGATAAATTAATATCTTTATTTCCATTAGAAACTGCATAATTATTACTTAGAATACTTTCTGGTTCACCAAATTCTTTATTATCAGAAGAACTTAAAATATTTTCAATTTCAAAAATATTTTGTCCTGTTTTTGGCATTGCAGTAAAATTAAATTGATCAGTTTTTATATTTTGTTGATAACCAGCCTTTGTTAAAATTTGCTCTTTAGTAGTTCTATTAACAGAAATTCCATTTGGAGATAATCTCGACATCAAATCTTTTCTTTTTTGATCTGGAGACATAGAAATTGGCTTTACATCTAGTCTATCTTTTCAACCAGCAATTCCTGTTTCAGAAACTCTTTGTACTGAAGAAAAATTTTCTCAAAAATGTTTAAAAATTCTATTAAATTCGCCTTCTCATAATTCAACAAGATTTGGTCTTCTTGGATCATCTTTTGGTAATGACTCAATTCTTTCAAAAGATGAAATAAGTTTTTTATAACTATCATCTGTTTGTAAATTATATTTATTAATTAATGCTAAAGCTTTTGGACTAAATTTCTGAAAAACATATTCTGTACCAGGTTTTGTCAATGTTATAGATTTAGATTTTTCTTTGGAATTATTAACTTTTTTTTGTGCTGCCATACCAAATTTCCTCCTAATTTAAGACAAAATTATTATACACTATTTTAGTCATTATTTAAAGGTTATTATACCAAGTAAAAACTTTAAAATTTAAAATACTTTAAAATTTATTTTTTGAAAAAAAAGCCTTTATTTTATAAAGGCAAAAGCAATATTTTTTGGTTTTAAATTTAAAGTATTTTCAATTGAATTTGAAATTATTTCACTTAATTTAACTTCATCAATTACTAATTTATCTCTTTTTTTAACATAAATTTTAATTGTAATAAATATATGATTTTCTTGATGTAAAGTTATTAAAGGTTCTATCTTTTCAAAACCTTTTATATTGTTAATAACATAAAACTCAATAATTTTATTTAATATTTGTTCTTCAATTTCTAGATTGCCTCTAGAATTTCTTTCCATAGAAATATACATTTTTCTTTCCTCAATTCGTTTAACTAATTTGCTCTACCTGAATATTTACCATCATTTGTATTAATTAAAACTTTTTCTCCCTCTTTTATAAATAATGGAACAGTAATTTCAAAGCCAGTTTGGACTTTAGCTTTTTTTTGTGCGCCACTTGTTGTATCACCTTTTACTGCTGGTTCAGCTTCAATTATTGTTAATTCAATTTTTTCAGGAATTGAAATACCTAAAATTTCTCCATCATATTCTGTCATTTTTACCATAACACCATCAGTTAAAAAATTCAATTCTCATTCTAACTTTGCAGAACTAATTTCAACTTGTTCGTATGTCTCCGTATTCATTAACACACAATTTGTTCCATCATTGTATAAATATTGAATATCTTTTTTTTCAATTAATGCTTTATCTACTTTTTCCCCACCTGTAAAAGTAATTTCTACTCTTGCCCCAGTTCTTAAATTTTTAACTTTAACTGTTACTTTTCCTTGTTGTCTTCCTGTTTTAGAAAAAGAATTCTCCAAAACTACAAAAATATTTCCTTCATAAAGAAATGTACTTCCTGGTCTTAAATCATTTACTGACATAATTATTCTCCTTATTAGTTACTAAATAAATTATAACTAAAATTCTACATTTTTCTAATTTATCTAAATTTTGAGCCAACTTTTACAATTGAATTTTGTCCATTAAAAGTTCCTGCCCTAACCATTTTTTTGCCTTCTCTTTGTAATTCAAGTATTTTTAGAAGTCCATTTTTTGTATATACAACTATGCCTTCATTATCTAAAAAAATTATTTCACCAGGTTCAAAAATTTTATCCAAAGTTGTAATTTTTTCGTCCACACTAATTAATCTTGTTTTTTTGATTTTAATTCTTTCTTTTTCTAAAAAAGAAAATGCAACTGGAGAAGGACTTAATGCTCTTATAAAATTATTAATTTCATATGCAGATTTTGATCAATCAATTTTTTCTTGATCACTTGATAAATTATATGCAAAAGTTACTTTTTCCTCATTTTGACTACTTCCCAAAATTTTTTTTTCAAAAATATTTATTAAATATTTTTCAACAGCTTTTCTTCCAAAAATCGCTAATTTATTAAATAGTGTTCCTGAATCATCTTCATCAAATATTTCAATTTCATCTTGAAAATATATTTCTCCTGCATCCATTTTTTTTATCATTTTCATTAAAGAAATACCTGTTTTCTTCTCTCCATTTATTAATGCAAATTGAATTGGGCTTCCTCCTCTATATTTAGGTAATAAACTTGCATGAACATTAATAGCATTTTTAAATAAATCCAAAATATTTTGTGGTATAAATTGACCATAGGCACATGTTACTAAAAAATCAGGATTTAATTTTTTTAATTCATCTAAAATTGTTAAAATTTTATTAGGTTGAAAAATTTTATAACCTTTTAATAAACAATATTGTTTTATAGGAGAAAAAATTACTTCTCTTTTTCTTCCAATTGCTTTATCTGGTTGAGTTATAACACCCACTATGTTTAAATTAAGTTTTTCCAGACCTTTGAGAATTTCTACAGAAATGTCAGGGGTTCCACAATATATAATTTTATACATCATTTTCCTCCTCCCTTAATAACCTGTCAATTTTCTCTTTAAAATTACAATCATACTGAGTTACTAATTCAATTATTTTTTGTAAAACAACAACCATAGCAAGTGTGTCTCTATCACAATATTTTAACATATCTTCTTTTAAAATTATTTGATACTCTTCTATAGAAATTACTTCATCTAAAAATTGTCTAAAAGTTTGACTAGCCTTATCTCCCTTATTTATTTTTAGATCTTTATAATTTAATCTATTATCTAAAGCTGGTTGTGTTTTTTTTATAGAATATGAACCACGAAAATCAGGATGATATATTAATCAGTTATCTTTTGATTTTTTAAAGAAATTCATTAAATCAATTGTATTTTGATAAATATACTTTAATGGTTTTTCAAATTCTGGATATAAAAATATTAAATTTTTTAAAACCATTTTCTCAAAAGATTTATTATAAGCAACATAAATTCCAGGTCCATACTTAAAACAATCTCTTACAAAATTAACTAGAAATTCAGGTCTTGGGTCTTCTTGTTTGTTTGCAATAAAATTCATATGCTTCATAGTTAAATCAGAATTATTAAAATCAAATTTTTCATCTTCAATTACGTGTATTGAATATTGAAATGGAATTTGTTCATAACTTCATGAATTGTCATACTTTGGAATAGCTCACTTAACTGTTTCAAAATCATACATATAAACTGGAAATTTGTAATAATCTTTTAATAAATTTAATAGTCTATCATAACCTTCTTCTTTTATTAAATTTGCAGGAACATTAATTCCAGTTTCCAAATATTTTTTTACTACTTTAATAATTCTTTTTTGATCAGCTCCAAATATATTTTTATTCATATATATATATTTACTATCATCTAAATCCTGTAAATTTTTAATATAAATTTCTTGTTGTTTTTCAAAAAGATTATTTATAATAGTAGCTTCTTTTTTAAATCTAGTTAATTCATACAAATTAAATTCTTTTTTATCATAATATGGAACAGTTGTTTTACAAAAAGGTGTTTCTTCAATAATTTGAGATGCTTTATATTTTAAATGAAATTTTTTGCAATATCTTTTAAATAGAAATTCATCATCCTTAAATGAATTTGAAATTTCTATTATAATTTCATCAAAATCAAATCCACTTTCCTCAAATTTATTTATTAAGTCTAATAAATTTGGTTTTGTTACTGTATTTTCTAATTGATTTGTAATTTTTATTAATTGGTTATAATTTAAATCGCTTTCCCCTAAATTTGGTAAAACCAATTTTTCAATAAAAAGTTTAATATCATTTTCAAAACTAATATCTTCTTCTATTACTTCAAAGTGATCTCTTTCTGAAATTATTCCTACTCCTCTAAGGTAATTTTTTTCGATTAAACCAATTTTTATATCGTCAATTATATAATTATTTTTTTCCAATACTTTTTTTTGATAAAAAACGTCAAAAAAATGAACAACTTTTGAAGAAGTAGAAGCTTTAAATTCAATAATCTCAATTCTATTATTACCGTGATTTATTAAAACATCACATCTAATTTTTAGTTTGGAGTTCATAAATTCAAAAGTTGGTTCAAATAAATATTTATAATTTAAATCTTTTAATAATTCCTTAGTTTTTTCAATCGACTCTTCATAATTTAAATTACTTAAATCAAAATATTTATAATTAGTTTTGTTTTTTAGGTTTTCTTTATATAATTTCTCAATGAAATACTCTCTTGCTGCAAGACCCACTTCATTCCCATCAACGATAGTTTCTGCTGGTATTCCTATAATTTCAAAACCATTAGTATCATTCAATTGTTTTTTAAGAATTTCTCTCTGAATAATTTGGTTTTCATCTAATTCATTTTCATTTTTATTTAACAAATCAAAATATAATTCAAATACTTCAAAACCAGCAGAACTATTATAATCATCTTCATTATCAGTTGGGGTTTTATAATGTATTTCAATTTTCTTTTGTTTTTTTAGTTGAACTGTTTTTTGAAAATTTTCAAAACTATGAAAAATTCACGCTATTTTTGGACATTCTGTTAAATATCTTTTAAAATCTTCTTTTGTAACAGCTAACATTTCTTTATTCATAAAATAACCTCTATTTATAATATAAGCAAAAAACATATTTTAATAAATATGTTTTAATTATTTATTTCTTCTTGGAATAAATTTTACAGTTGTTGATTTTATTGCTTTATCAATTTCAACAGAAGAATTGATTTCCTTTTTTTGTTCCTTCTTTTCTTCTTTTAAAACTTTTAACTCCTGTTTTACTTGATTTTTGTGATCCAACGCTTTTATTTTTTCTTCTTTTTTCAAAACAATTTTTTCTTGTCTTGTTAATTTAATTTTTTTTTCAGCAATAGCAATTCTTTTTTTTGTTTCATCCAAATTTAATTCATCATTAACTTGTCAAGCAGTAGTATAACTGTTTTTTGCAGTTTTTGTAGTAATACCTTCAACTTCATATGCAGTTGTTGTAATTAATTTATTGGTTTTTGCTTCAAATATTTGAACAACAACATCAAAAACGTCTCTATACTTATATTCAACACCTTTTCTCGCATATACCTTTTCATATTCTAATTTAACATTTTTTATATTTTGTGATTTTGATAAATAATTTTTTATTTCTTCTTTAACAACTTTTTTTCTTTTTTGTTGTTCAACTTTTTGAGCTTTTTTACTTGTAATTGATGAAACAATAACAAAGATTAAAACTATAACAACTACTACTCCAATAACAATCGATGTCATATTGTATCCCTCTTTTTTCTAATTTGATTTTACATTATTTACTAAATTAAAAACAACTATATTTTAACTTGCTCAATTGTTCCCCCACCAATACAAATATTATTTAAATATAAAACTGCTTCTTGCCCTTCAGTAACTGCTCTTACTGGTTCATTATAAATTATTTCAATTTTATCTTTTTCAAGTACTATAACTGAAACATTAATATCTTTTTGACGATATCTAAATTTTGCTTTACAATTAAATTTTTCTGAATTAAAGATTTTTTTATAATCTAGAATAAAATTAAAATTAGAAACAATACATTTTTTGGACTCCAAGTACTTTGTATCACTTAATGGTGAAACATAAATAATTTTTTTATCTACATCTTTTAAAGCAACATAGTAGGGTTCTTTTTGACCACCAAGATTTAAACCCTTTCTTTGACCAATTGTATAATACATAACACCAATATGAGTTCCTATTTTTTTTCCTGTTTTAATATCAATTATATCTCCTGGCTTATTTGGAATATAATTTTGTAGAAATTCTGTAAAATTTCTCTCACCAATAAAACAAATACCAGTAGAATCTTTTTTATCTGCAGTTATTAAATTATATTTTTTTGCAATTTTTCTAATTTCATCTTTTTTAAATTTATGAAGAGGAAAAATTGTTTTTGATAATTGTTTCTGATTTAATTGACAAAGAAAATAGCTTTGATCTTTATTTTCATCAAAACCTTTTAGTAATTCATAATATTTTTGTTCATTATTATAATTAACTCCAGCATAATGACCCATTGCAATAAAATCTGCACCCAATTGGTCAATACAATAATTTAAAAATTTATTAAACTTTATATATTTATTACATAAAATATCAGGGTTTGGTGTTCTTCCTTTTTTATATTCTGTTACAAAATAATCAAATACATAGTCTCAATATTCTTTTATAAAATCTACTCTATGAAGTTTTATTTTTAACTTATTTGCAACATTTTGAGCGTCTAAAAAGTCTTGTTCTTGAGGACAAATACTTGTATTTAGATTATTTCCCAATATATCATTATTTAAATTACTATCTCAATTTCTCATAAAAAGACCTTCTACTTCGTAACCCTGTTCAAGAAGAATTGCAGCAGCAACAGAAGAGTCGACTCCTCCACTTAATCCAACTATTACTTTTTGTTTTTTCATAGTTTCTCCTCTTATTTCTTTTTTTGTTTTTTAATATTTTTTTGTTCTTTTTTAGCTAATTTTTGCATTTTTTTTGTCATCTTTGGTTTTTCAAGTCAACTTTCAAAGTCATCAAAATTTGAAGGATCCACCTGATGATTTTGAATTTTTTTTGCGTCTTGAACAAGATTATTTATTAATTGTGTTGTATTGTTTTTTTGTTCAAAAAAACGTTCTCGCTCCCTAATTTTTTCACTGCTTTCTTCAAGTTTATTTATTGCTCTTTGCAAATCATCTGTCATATTTGCAACTGTGTAATTAAAATCATTAATTACTGGTAAAGATAAATTATGAGAATTATCTAAAAAATTATTTAATTCATTTAAATTCATTTCTTTTTCAATAGGTTTTTTATTAAAATTTATATCAATATTTTTCTTATTTTCTGCTTGATTTTGTTCAGTTTGTTCTTTAAGCCTATTAGGAATAATTTTTTCCATATTTTTACTTTCTAAATTATTTAAAAAAGTTGTTTCAGTTTTAGTTTTTTCTAAAAATTTTTGTTTTTCCTCAGGCATGAATCTACTATTTGTTGATGAAAAGACTTCTTTCTCTTCATTCAAATTTATTTTAGTAGAATTCTCATTTTTTTGCTGTGAACTATTAAACAAAATTCAATTATTTTTGGAAAAAAATTTTAAATTACTAACTTTTGTTTTTTTTGTTAAAAATAAGTTATTTGGGTCAATAAAAGGGTACTGCTTAGGTTCAAATGAAGTTTTTAAACTGCTATTGGTATTACTATTGCTATCATTGCTATCATTGCTATCATTGCTATCATTGCTATCATTGCTATCATTGCTATCATTGCTATTAATTATAAATTCAGAATTTTGTTCAACTAAATTATAGTTTTTAAAATTATCTTTAAAATTTAAATCCACATTTAATTTTTCCAATAATTTTTCTTTTTCAATTTGCTCATTTTTATAACTTTGTCTTCGCAAAATTAAAATTTCTTCACGAATACTTGAAGGTTTTTTATTTTTAAATCCATCCAAAATATTTAAAGAGTCAAATTTTGAGTTTTCAATATCACTTTTTTTAAAACTGAAATCTGAGCTAAATTCTGGTCTAAAAAAATGGGAGTTTGCATTTTGGACAAGACTAATTTTTGATAAGCTTTTTTTTTCAATTTTTATTGTTTTATCAAAGTCAGTTGAAATTGAATTTACATCATCTTCAAATCAAAATTTTGTTTTATCTGAATTTTTACTATTTTCATCTTCAGATGAAAATGCTTTTTTGATTTTAATTATTTTTATTTTATCTGCCATAACTACACCCCTTTAAATTATACATTTATTAAAAGAATTAATAAATACTAAGTTTATTTTAAGGTTGTAATTTATTTAAAAAAACCCATAAAAATATGGGCTTTCTAATTTCAATAATAAATCTAAATTATTCTTTAAGATTATTATTAACTTTAAAATTACTATCTTTTTGAATCAATTCTAATGAAATTTTTTCAGATTTTGATACTTCATTTGGAAGAACTATATTTACTTCTAATAATAAATTTCCTCTATGTGAAGATTTAACTCCTTTATATAAACCATGATTTTTCACAGTAATTAAGTCCCCATTTTTTATACCTTTTGGAATTTTTACATTAATAACTCCATCCAATGTATCAATTGAAATTTCATTTGAGAGTAGAGCATCAATGTAATTTAAATTAAATTTAAATTTTATATCATATTCATTAACTATTTTAAGATTTTTTGAAGCTTTTAAATTTATATTTGCATATAAATGTCCCTTTTCTCCTCCATCCTTAGAATAGTTACCAACATTTCTTAAAACAATTTGTTGACCTGGAATTAGACCTTTTGGTATTGGCATTACTATTGTTTCTTTTTTCAGAGTTGTTCCATCACCACGACAAATTTTACATGGGTTTAAAGTAATTTCTCCAATGCCTTTACATTTTGGACATATTTTCTCAGTTTGAAACTTTGCAATTCCCATATCTTGAATTACAAAAACTTTACCCATACCATGACAAACATCACATTCCATTATATCTGCCTTAGATTTAACACCTATTCCATTACAATCATCACATTTTGAAATTAAATCAAGTTTTACTTCTTTGTCAATTCCAAACAATAATTCTTTAAGTTCTAGAATTACTTCAATTACAATATCTCTACCTCTTGAAGTTCCTCTTCTATTTTCGCGTGATGAAGTTCTTGAACCACCAAAGAAGCTTGAAAAAATATCTGAAAAGAAATCTGAAGCTCCTCCCATATTTGAAAAGAAATCACTAAATTCAGATCCAGAACCTCCAAATCCTCCAAAACCAGCTCCCATGCCATTTAGACCATCATGACCAAATT
Source organism: Spiroplasma taiwanense CT-1 (assembly GCF_000439435.1). NCBI lineage: Bacteria > Bacillati > Mycoplasmatota > Mollicutes > Entomoplasmatales > Spiroplasmataceae > Spiroplasma > Spiroplasma taiwanense. Next base: position 333,596 of record NC_021846.1, on the reverse strand, counting down.
GATCATAAGTTTGTCTTTTATTTTTATCTAATAAAACTTCGGCTGCTTCTGTTGCTTCTTTAAATTTCTCTTCAGCATCATGTTCTTTTGAAATATCTGGATGATATTTTTTAGCTAATTTACGATAAGCTTTTTTTATTTCATCTTCGGTTGCAGATTTTGCTACTTCCAATATTTCATAATAATCACGCTTTTTAGCCATAATATACCTCTTTATCTATTTGTAAAAAATAAAACAAATATAATTTGTTTTATAATTATTTATTTTCTTCTTGACTTTGATCTTTATTTTCTTCTGGTTTAGCTTCTTGAGTTTGTTGTGCTTGAGCCGCAGCCATTTCTGATGCCATTTTCATTGCTTGTTCAAGTTCAGTCATTTTTTTATCTAGAGTATCATAATCTTCTTTTGCAATTAATTCTCTAATTTCTTTTGCAAGATCTTCAGATTGTTTTTTCTGTTCATCAGTCATTTGAGCACCAGAATCCTTTGAAGAATCTTCAATAATGTTTAAATAACTTTCTGCTTTATTTTTTAATTCAATGTTTTTACGTTTTTTATTATCTGCTTCTTGATTCTCTTCGGCTTCTTTAACCATTCTTTCAATTTCTGATTCACTCAAACTTCCAGAATTAGAAATTGTAATTGTTTTTTCTTCATTTGTATCTTTATCTTTTGCCGTAACAGAAACAATACCGTTAACATCAATTTTAAAAGTTACTTCTATTTGTGGAACTCCTTTTGGAGCAGGTTTTATTCCAGTTAATTGAAATTGACCAAGTGATTTATTATCTCCTGCCATGGGTCTTTCACCTTGTAAAACATTAATGTCAACTGCTGGTTGATTATCTACAGCTGTTGAAAAAACTTGAGCTTTTTCAGTTGGAATTGTTGTATTTCTTTGAATTAAAGGTGTCATAACACCCCCCATTGTTTCAATACCTAAAGTTAATGGAGTTACATCTAATAAAAGTACATCTGTAACATCACCTGCTAAAACTCCACCTTGAATAGCAGCTCCCATTGCAACAACTTCATCAGGGTTTATAGTTCTATTTGGTTCTTTTCCTAATAATGATGTTACTAATTCTTTAACAGCTGGAATTCTTGTTGAACCACCAACTAATAATACTTGATCAATTTCAATTGCTTTTAATTTTGCTTCTTTTAATGCATCTTCAACTGGTTTTCTAGTTCTTTCAACTAAATCCTTTGTCATTTTTTCAAATTCAGCACGTGATAATTTAGTTGAAAAGTTAACTGGTCCATTTTGATTCATTGCAATAAATGGTAAGTTAATTTCTGTTTCTAATTGACTTGATAAATTAATTTTTGCTTTTTCTGCTTCATCTTTAAATCTTTGTAATGCCATTTTGTCATTTGATAAATCAATTGAATGCTCTTTTTTAATTCCTGCAGCTATTCAATCCATAATTTTTTTATCAAAATCATCTCCACCAAGTTCATTATCCCCAGATGTTGCCAAAACATCATAAGTTCCATCAGCTAATTCTAGTAATGAAACGTCAAATGTTCCTCCTCCCAAGTCATATACTAAAACTTTCATTTCTTTATCTTGTTTATCAATTCCATATGCCAATGCAGCTGCAGTTGGTTCATTAATAATTCTTTCTACTTCTAAACCTGCAATTTTACCTGCATCTTTTGTAGCTTTACGTTGTGAATCGTTAAAATATGCAGGTACTGTAATAACAGCCTTTGTTATTTTTGAACCAATTTTATCTTCAGCATATTTTTTTAAATATCTCAATATTTCTGCAGATATTTGTTCAGGTGTATAATCTTTTCCTTCTAGATTTACCTTTTTTGATGTTCCCATATCACGCTTTATTGATATTGCAGTATTTGGATTTGTAACTGCTTGTCTTTTTGCAGCCCCTCCAATAATAATGTCACTATTCTTGAAAGCAACAACTGATGGAGTTGTTCTTTGTCCTTCTGGATTTTCAAGAACCATTGGTTGTCCCCCTTCCATTACAGCCACACATGAGTTTGTTGTACCTAAATCTATTCCTATAATTTTTTCTTTTGCCATATTTTTAATCTCCTTTTACTTTATTTAGCAACTTTTACAGCTGCATGTTTTATCACTCTATCATGTAATTTATATCCATTTGATACTACAGAAGTAATTTTACCTGATTCAAACTCTTCTGTTTCAATTTGTTCAATTGCTGTATGAAGTTCTGGGTTGAACTCATCTCCAGATTTTACTTCAATTATTTGTATTCCAGAATTTGATAATGCTTGATCAATTTGACTAATAATCATTTCAAATCCCATTAAATAATTTTTAATTTCAGGATTATCTGGAGAAGATTTTAAAACAGTTCTAAACATATCAATTGCTGGTAATAATTCAATTGCTAATTTTTCCCCACCATATTTTTTGATAAGCATGGTCTCATTTTGAAATCTTCTTACAGTATTTTGATTATCTGCAATAGCCATTAATTTTGCTTCCTCTAATTTTGAAATTTCATTCATTAAATTTGCAATTTCCAATTCAAGTTTTTCAACACTTGATAATTCTTTTTTTTCAATGTCTATTTCAATTTCATCTTCATTTTTTTTATCCTTTTTTAGCTTCTTATCTTTATCATCAGATTTTAAATCAATATTTAAATTTATTTTTATATCGTCTAATAAATCAAAAATAATTTTTTTTTCTTTTTTATCCATTTTATTCTCCTTCTATTGAAAATTTTTCCTCAATTTTTTCTGAGATTCATTCTAAAAGTTTTGAAACTTTATCATATTCAATTCTCTTAGGCCCAACTAGTGCAAGTGCACCTTTTCCCCCACCTTTTGTGGGGAATTTTGTTCCAATAACTGCTATATCATCATTTGCAATTCCTGTTTCAAATCCAATAGCAACAGCTGCTTTATTTTCAGTTTTGCTTTGATAATTAAATCACGAAAATGGTGAAGCATTTTCAATAAATTCAATAACTTTTTTTATTTTTAACGGATCATTAAATTCTGGATTTTCAAGTAAATATTTTACACCCCTTGTTTTAGATTTATTTGAATCTGTATGCAATAAAGCATTTACTAGGGTTTGTAGAATAAATTCATATTTTTTAACTTGTTGCTTCAAAATAGGAATAATTACTTGTGACTTTGTCTCAATTTCTGAAATTTTAGAATTAATTAATCTTTCATTAAATAAATCTATTGATATTCTTAATTCCTCTAATGAAATTTTGTCCAAACTAATTGTTTTATTTTGAATTTGTCCATTTGAAAGTACAAATAAAATAATTGCCTTTTGATTTGAAATTGGAACTAATTCAACTTTTGACAAAAGAAGTTCTTCTAATTCATTAGAAGTTGCAACAATTGTTGCTAATTTAGTCATTTCACTTAAAATTACTGAAGTTTGTTCCAAAATTTCATCAATACTTGCACCCCTTTTTTTAAAAATTTCTTCTATTTGTAATTTAATATCATCAATATTATTTGACTTCATTAAATTATCAACATAATATCTATAACCTTTTGTTGAAGGAACCTTACCTGAAGAAGTATGAGCTTTTTCTAAAAAACCTTGTTCTTCTAAAAAAGCAGATTCATTTCTAATTGTTGCTGAAGATATTTCTATTTCTAATACCTCTTGTATTCTTTTTGAACCAATAGGAAAAGCCGTTTTAATGTATTCTTCAATAATTGCTTGTAAAATTAATTCTTGTCGATTTGTTAACATTAAATACCTCCATTGACAACTCATTTTTAGTTTACCAATAGCACTCTTATTAATCAAGTGCTAATTTAATTTATTTGAATTAGTTATTCTAAAAATATCATTTTCGACATCAATAACATAATTTCTTTTTGGTTCAATATCTTCTGCCACAATTGCTCTAGCAATTAAAGTCTCTATATTTTTTTCAATATATCTTTTTATTGGTCTTGCACCATATTCCTTACTAAATCCTTCATCTAAAATTTTTTTAATTGTTTGATTTGTGAAATTAATAATAAATTCATTTTTTTCAAAAACTCTTTCTTTTAATTCATTTAAAGTTTTTACAATAATTTCTTTTATATTGTCTTTTGATAATGGATTAAAGTTAATAATATTATCAATTCTATTTAAAAATTCTGGTCTAAAAAATTTTTTTAATTGTTCATCAATTACTTCTTGATTAATTAATTCTGATGGAGTTGACATTAAGTACTCTGAACCAATATTTGAAGTCATTATAATAATGGTATTTTTAAAATCAACTGTTTTACCTAATGAATCTGTAATTCTTCCGTCATCAAATATTTGTAAAAAAATATTAAAAACATCTGGGTGAGCTTTTTCCACCTCATCAAATAGAATAATTGAATAGGGAGCACGACGAATTGCTTCAGTTAATCTTCCCCCTTCTTCATAACCAACATAACCTGGTGGAGAACCAATTAGTTTTGAAACTGAATGTTTTTCCATATATTCAGACATATCAAACCTAATCATTTTTTTCTCACTTCCAAATAAATTTTTTGCTAATGATTTTGCTACTTCAGTTTTACCAACTCCTGTTGGTCCTAAAAATAGAAAACTACCTATTGGTTTACTTGGGTCTTTTATTCCACTACGGCTCCTCATTATTGCATCAGCAACTAACTCAATTGCTTCATTTTGTCCCTTTACCATTCTTTTTAAGGTAGTGCTCAATCCAAGTAATTTTTGAATTTCTGATTCCATTAAATTTTCTATTTGAATCCCTGTTCACTTTGCAATAATTGATGCAATTTCATTTTCACTTACCTCTTCAGATATTAATTTCTCTGCGTTTTCACTCAAAGCATTATTCAATTTTTTCTCTAATGCAGGAAGCAAAGAATATTGAATTTCCCCAGCCCTTTGATAATTTCCTTCATTTTGTGCTTGCTCTAATTCAATTTTCAAGCCATCAATTGTTGATCTAAATTGATTTATTTTTGATAAAAGTGTCTTTTCTTCATCTCACTTATCATTAAGTTCTTTTTGTTTTATTTTAAAACTAACTAATTCTTTTTCACAAATTTGAAGTTTTTCTTTTGATTTATCATCTTTTTCTTGTGAAAGAGCAGCTCTCTCAATTTCAAGTTGCATAACTTTTCTATCAATTTGATATAACTCCGTTGGAACAGAAGCAAGTTCTGTTTTAATTGTTGCACTTGCTTCATCCACTAAATCAATAGCTTTATCTGGTAAAAATCTATCTGAAATATATCTATCACTTAATTGAGCTGCTGCAACAAGAGCATTATCATGAATTCTAACTCCGTGATAAGTTTCAAATCTCTCTTTTAAACCTCTTAAAATTGAAATGGTTTCATCAATAGTTGGTTCTGAAACATAAACTTTTTGAAATCTTCTCTCCAAAGCAGCATCTTTTTCAATATACTCTCTATATTCTTTTAAAGTTGTTGCCCCAATTACTTTAATTCCACCTCTCGCTAGAGCAGGTTTTAGTAAATTTGAAACATCCATTCCTCCACCATTTCCTGTTTTTCCAGCACCAACAATTAAATGTAATTCATCAATAAATAGGATAATTTCCCCATTTTCTTTTTGAATTGCATTAATAATTCCTTTAATTCTTGCTTCGTAATCACCTAAAAAACTAGCTCCAGCCATAACACTACCCATATCTAGTTCTAAAATTTTTTTATTTTTTAAAACACTGGGAACATCGCCTTTATTTATTCTTTGTGCAAGACCTTCTGCAATTGCAGTCTTACCTACTCCTGGTTCACCAATTAAAACAGGATTATTTTTGGTTTTTCTACTTAAAATTCTTATTACTCTCATTATTTCATCATCACGTCCAATGATTGGATCAATTTTTCCTTCTTTTGCATCCAATGTAAGATCTCTAGTATATTTACTTAAAATCTCTGGATCATTTAAAGGATCTGGTTTTTGTAAAAAATCCATATTTATTCCTCCCTATAATTAGCACTCTATCTAATTAATTGCTAATCAATAATATATTACCTATAGTTTTAGCAAAGTCAACACCTAAGTGCTATTTTTTTAAAAAAATTAAAAAGCACTTTAAAAGTGCTTTTTAATGCAAATTTTGTTTAGTTAAATTATTAACTACAAATAAACTTATCATTTACATAAAAGTATTATAAGTAATTTTTGAATTTTCTCTAACAGATAATTTGTTTTTTTGTTTGATAATTTCTCTTTGTAATAACATAATTCTTAGTGGTAAATATTTAAAAACATTTATTTTTAAGTATTTTTTTAATTCCATAAAATCCTCAATATTTTCAGATTTTAATATCAAAGATAAAATTTCTTTTTGTTCATTTGAAAATATTAATGTTGATTTTTCAAATATAGAAAAATCAACTATTAATAAACTCATCATGTAATTAACTTACCTATTCTTTTTTTAGAATTATTTTTTTTCTTTTGAGTTTTTGATAAATTAAATCAAATTTCAGGATTATATCTTAATTGATTTAAAAATACTTGCTTAATAATAAAGACATTTAATAATATTTTTAAGCTTTCAGAATTTTTAAAATTTTTTGAAAAAAAGAAGTTTGTATTATATTATATAAATTCAATTAATTTATATAATATAAACTTATTATTAAAATCAATTTCTATTTCTGAAACAACCTTTTTAAAACAATTTTTTTAATTGCCTCACTTATTAAGAAACTATATTTTTCTTTTATTTTAGTTGGTTTTTCATTTAAAAAATTGTAAATATATTCTTTTAAATTAATAATCCCTGTTTCATTAATAAATTTTAGAAATATAAGATTATCATCTTGTGTAAGTATTTTTTTACTTTCCATTTTTTTCCTCCACTTTTACTATCGATTAAAAAAATAGAAAGTTAAATATTCTTAATTTTCTAAAATAAAATTTTGGTCAATAGATTTTGAAAGATCTAAATTGACTTTTACATTATATTTTTTATTTTTTGCATCTTCATATGTATCTTTAACGCAAACATCAAGGGCTAATCCGCAAATTTCTATTTCTTTAATATTATTTCTCTTAAGAAAACTATCTAATTCTGATTCAATATTCAAATCTTTTGCAATATAAAATGCTGAATAGCTATCATAATTTTTTTCTGACCCTTTTTTTATAATTAAATCTGCTTTTGAAGAATCTATATAAAAAGAACAACCTTTTGAATCTATTAAACAATGTTCTGGTCAAACTTTAAATGAAACATGATTTTTAGGATGAAAATCTCCAGAAAATATTACAAAATTATTATTATTCTTATACTCAATAATTTTCTTTTGAATTCCTTTTTTTAAAGTTTCTCCATTTGGTACATATAAAGTACCTTTTGGATCTGCAAAATCATATTGATAGTCTACAACAATTAATGCTTTTTTCATTTTATAAAAAATCAATTAATATCTCATTTAGGATATTAAAACCTCTCTTTGTACATTTAAGATGATTATCCACTATTTCTAATAAATTTTGACTTATTTTTAAATTTATTTTTTCTTTAAAAAAAATAAAAATTTCTTTATTTTTTTCTTCTAACAGGTTTAATCCATTTACTAATCTAAGACTCATCATAATAACTTGAAAATAATATTCTTCTATTGATAATTCTTCAAATTCTTTTTTATAATTTAATATATTTCCTTCATTTCTTGTTAAAAAATACTTATTATCAATCATTTCGAAACCTGTTGCACCAATTCCAACTCCTGCAAATAATGAATTATTTCAATATGAAATATTATGAATGGATTTAGTTTCTAATTTTTTGGCATAATTTGATATTTCATAGCGAATATAGCCCAACTTTTCCAAACCATCATTTACAATATCATCAAATAATTCATCGTTTTCAGGAACTTTCATATTTTTACGTCCTCAAACTGATTTTTCCTTCATTATCAATGAATATCAAGAAATATGATCTGGTTTTAGTTTATTAATATACTCTAAATCAACTAAAATATTTTCTTTTGTTTGATCATACAAATTGTACATTAAATCTATACTTATATTTTTAAAACCAACTTTTCTAGCTAATTTAAAAGCATTTAGGGCTATTGAATTATCATGAATTCTACCAATTTTTTTTAATAAATTATTATCAAAAGTTTGTACACCAATACTCAATCTATTTATATTATAACTTTTATAAATTTTTAATTTTTCCTCAGTTACTGATTCTGGATTTAATTCAATAGAAAATTCAACATTTTTTTCATTTACATACTTATTAAGAATTTTACACATTCTCTTAGTTTGTTCATTATCAAGACAGCTAGGAGTTCCTCCACCAATGTAAATACTTTTTATACTTTCTAATCTATTTTTATAATCAACTAGTTCTTTTTCTAAAATATTCAAATATTTATCAATTACTATTGGATCTTTTGGTTTTTTTACTTTTACAAAATCACAATAAAAGCAAATATGTTCACAAAATGGAATGTGAACATATAAACTATCAATATCTCTTTTTACTAACTCTTTGTTCCTCATGGTTTAAGTGATTGACCTCTTTTTTTTCTAATTATTAATCAAGGAATTACAATTAAGAATAAAATTATTGCTAAAGTTACGAAGAAAATAATTAAGCATATTTTATTTGCTCTTTTTTTAATTTCTTTAATTTCTTGTTGAGGAATTACTTCATAACCATAATAAGAAATAATATTATTTTTTCTGCTTCTTGAAGTAACAATATTTGCAACATGAATTGCAAGAACAGTAAATAAAATAATTATTGTTATCGTAATTTCTGATTCAAGAGATTTTAATTCACCAATTTTTCAAAATAAAATATAAATTTCTGTATTGCCTGTTTCATGTTGAGCTTGTAAACCATATAAACATCCTAAAATAATTGCACTAATTATATAAAATGAAAATGAAAATCAATTTAAATATACTGCTCTTGAAATTAGTGATCTGTAATTTCTTGTAATAAAATACGGAACTGACTCGTTTCCTAAGAGTAATTCTCTCTCATATTTTTTAACATTTGAATACAATAAAGTATAGTCTGTTAAACTAACCCCAAAGAACGCAATAGCAATAATCAATAATAAAATTGAAAAGAATGGATACATAACTGATGTATAATCTAAGCCAATAATTTTATTTTCAGTACCAACTGTTTTATAATAAACTGCTAACATTAACGATGAAGTTATTATTCCTACTGTTCCAAAAATAAACATGAAAAATAATCTAAACTTCTCACTTCTAATTTCTTTCGAAATTGGTTTTGGAATTATATTTGATGATTGTAGTCTATTTCTATAAGATGATTGACTATATGGATTGTATTGATTTGCACTATTTAATGAATAATTAACATTTGGATTATAATTATATCTATCATTTGAATTATAAAATTGATTATTATTTGAGAAATCTGAATAACCAAAATGCATATTATTGTTATAATTTGAAAATTCTTCATAAATAGGTTGTTCATTATAAAAGTTATTATGTTGATTATAAAAATTTGAATTACTTTGTTGCTGAAAATTATAAATCATCCTATTATTTTGATTTTCATCTCTATAATTTCCATAGTCAAAATAATTTTGATTTTCAAAATCTAAATATTCTTGTCTTAAATTATAATTTTGAGCATTATTTTGAGGATAATAATTATTCTGCATAAATTGCTGATTTGCAGATTGTCTAATATTTTGATTTTGATTCATAAATCTATTTTGATTATTCATAAATTGGGGATCATTAGAATTAATATAATTAGTTTGAATAATTTCTCTATTTTGTCTTGAAAATTGTGGCGTTTGATTTAATTGATTTAAATAGCTATTTTCAAATTCAATTTTTCTTGGCCTAATAAAATTTTCATTTTGATTTTTTTTATTAATTAAATTTCTTTGATATTCGTCCAAATTATTATTATTATATGAATTTTGGGTCATTACAGGTTGTTGTGAAGATTGAACGTTAAAATCTCCAGCATTTTGCTGGTCATTATTTTTAAAATTATTTTTAAAAGGATTAAATAATCCACTCATAAAAACGCCCCCTTTTTATAAGCAAAAAATAAATATTTATTTCTCTTTATTTTTTAATATTTTTTTTACTTTAGCTATTTCTAACTCAAAGTAATTTCTTTGCATTTCAAATTTTTCTAATCTTTTAAATTCTGCTGCTGAAACTTCCTCTTTTTCAAAATAGAACTTTCTATTTTTTTGAAAAAGAATTAAAAAATATAATAAAAGACAAATTATACCAATAAAAGCAAAAATTAGTAAAACTAATCAAAGTGGTAAAACAAAATTTAATACCTTAAATTCTACTAAAAATAATGCTATCATTAATATCACCTTTATTTGAGCCCATAATTGCAGATACCCTATCTTCAATCAATATTATATTAACATAATAAATAAAAAAATAAATTATTAATTCATTTTAATCTCAACTTGCAACAAGTGCATCTATAATATCATTTTTTCACTCAATTACATCTAAATCATTTACAAAAAAATCTATAAATTGATCTTTAAATGTAACTATTAAATTAGCTGAGAAGTCACTCAATTCTATTTCTAGCTCTGTTAATTTTTTTAAAACTTCTTGCGGATATTCTGGACTGAATGCAATTGATTGTACACAATCTGCTGCAAAATTCTCAGCATCACTTTCTTCTTGTAAGGACCCCATTAAAGCTGAATAAATTTCTTCTTCTCCGAGCTCACTATTTTTAACAACTGTTGATATTTCTTCAATACTTTTTCCTTCTTTTATTAAACTTTCATAATTTTTATCAATTTCTTCTCCAAATAAAACTACTGCGAAATATAAGCTCATACCTGCAATTAATTCTTCAAACATTTTATCTGCTGTTTCATCATGTAATTGATCTATAAATTCACTTATTTCATTTGCTTGTATTTCTGTCATGTTAAAATCTCCTTATTAATTTAATTATCTATTAAAATAGTTTATTATTACAATAAAGTTTTAATTATATAAACTTAATTCCTTTTTTTAGGTACTGGCGCTAAATTTCTTTTATGTTCTGAAATTTTATGCAATTGATCAATTCTGATTTTTACCTCGCTTTGAACTTCATTTCCACTTAAGTAATTATCAATTAAATCATAACCAAAACCAATCTCTGATTCATCAGTTTGATTTTCTCATAAACTAGCAGTTGGATCTCTATTAATTATTTTCTGAGGAATATTTAAAATTTGTGAAGCTTCTTTAACTTCTCTTTTTAATAAATGAACTATTGGCAATAAATCTACTCCTCCATCCCCAAATTTTGTAAAGTACCCTATATGTCATTCATCGGCATTATCTGTTCCCAATACTAAATATTCATGTGTTTGGGCCATTGAATATAAAGTAGTCATTCTTAATCTTGCTTTTGTATTTGCAAGTGCTAACTTTGATTGTGTAATTCCTGAAAAATTTAAATCCTCTTTCAAGGTTAAAAATGTTTTTGCCAAATCAACTGTTACTGACTTTAATTTTAAAGTATTAACTAATTCTTCTTTACATTCCTCATCTAATTTACTTGAATCACAAGGCATTCACACAGTTAAGTAATTTTCAGGAAATGCTATTTTTGCAAGAGCAGCTACAAGTGCAGAATCGATTCCTCCACTTATACCAACAATTACACCTTTTTGATTTGATTTTTTTACTTCTTCTCTAATTCATTCAACTAAATAATTTAAGTAATCTTTTAATTCCATATATTAATCCATCCATTCCAATTCAATATCAAATATTTTTACAATGTCTCCTTTTTGTGCTCCTTTTTCTCTTAAAATATCATAAACTCCAATTTTTTTCAATTTTTCATTGAATAATAATAAATTATCATATGTTGAAATTGGTGTTTTTTGATAAATTTTATAAACATCTTGACCTTCAATTTTTCATCTTTTATTCCCTAAATTTTTAACTTGAATATCTTTTAAATCGGTTTCAAAAGTATATATTTTATATTCTTTATTTTCTTCTTTAATTTCTCATAAAGGAATATTTTTTACTTCCTCAAGAAGTGAACCAATTGAAAATAATAATTTATCAATATTCATTTTATTTAAACCTGAAACTTCAATTATTTTTTTATTAAAATATTTTTCTTTAAAATACAAAATATTTATATTAGAATCTTCAATATCCATTTTATTAGCAACAATAATTTCAGGTCTTTTTTCTAAATTTAAGTTATATTCAATTAACTCTTTTCTTATCAATTCATAATTTTTAATTACATCTTCTGTTGCATAATTACCTGACATATCAATAACATGACAGATAATTTTACATCTCTCAATATGTCTTAAAAATTCATGCCCTAATCCCTTACCAAGACTAGCTCCCTCAATTAAACCTGGTAAATCAGCAACAGTGAAGGTTCTCCCTTGCTTATCTCTTGAAACTCCTAATTGTGGATTTAAAGTTGTAAAAGAATAATCAGCAATTTGGGGTTTTGAATTTGAAATTGTTCTAAGTAAAGTTGATTTTCCAGCATTTGGCAAACCAACAAATCCAACATCTGCTAAAACTTTTAATTCAGCTTTTATATTAAAATCTTGACCTAGATCTCCTGCCTCAAAAATTGTTGGAGCTTTATTTCTAGAATTTACAAATCTTGCATTTCCTTTTCCTCCCTTTCCACCAATTGCAATAATTTCTGTCTGATTATTTTTCGTAAAATCTGCTAGCAATTCATTTGTGTCTGCATTAAAAATTACTGTTCCTATTGGAACTTTAATAATAGTATCTTTACCATTTTTACCATGCATATTTTTAATGTCACCTTTAAAACCATCTTGAGCAGTATAAAATTTTTGAAGTTTTAAGTCTAAGAGAGAAGATTTTCCTTCATCTGCAATTAAAATTATGTCTCCGCCTTTTCCACCATCTCCACCATTTGGACCACCATTTGCTACATAAAGTTCATGACGAAATGAAACTGCTCCATCTCCACCTTTTCCCGATTTAATATTAAAAAATGCTAAATCTACAAATTTCATGAACATTATCTCCTTTTTTTATTCAATAGCATCTAATGATATTGAAATTTCATTATCAATTAATTGTTGATAGCAATTATCACATACAAAGGTTGGCACTCCAATTTTTGAATTATAATCATCAACTTCTTGTCATTCTTTAATTGGTGATTTAAGCAATAAATCCAATTCATCATCGCTAATATTTGGATTTTGCTTAATTAAATTTTCAGCAACATTGCCTAAAGTTTGTGGTGCATTTTTTGCAACATAAGCAATTTCATCAATTCCACAAGCAGAGCAAGTAATCCCAAATATTTGCATCATTATATTTTTTCTATCTTCGAATTTAATAAAATCTTCTTCTGTAAAAACTATTTTTTGCATATTTTTTTCTCCTAAACAACTTCTGTTAACTCATTTAATAATAACATTGTATTTTCTTTATTAAAAATTATTTTTTCTTCAATTTCTTTTTCCAGAGTTGTTCCAAGTGCTTCATTTGCTTTTATTATAATTGCTGCACATAAATCATTTAAAGAGTAATTTTTAAAATTTAGATTAGGAAAAACATAATAAAAATAATTATTTGCAATATGTTTCGAAATTTTAAATAGACTTGGATTTGTATCATAAACTAAATTTTCTAATTTTAACTCAATATTCTTTAAAATTTTTTGTGAATTCATTAGATCAAAATTTGAGGGGTTAATTGAAATAGTATTTCCATTTTTATTAACAAAAATTTCTTGATTTATTGATTGCTCAATTAAAATTAATAATAAAAAAGATTTATTAGATGGTTTTATTTTTTCATTTAACAAATACTCTTTTAAGTTTTGTAAAATTTTTCTAATATTCATAGTTCTTAAAGCATCAAATGCCATTAAGTGAATTTCTTGGTCTTCTACTTGACTGATTGATTTTAAAATTTTATCAAAATTTCATCTTTCATTTATAAAATTATTATTTTCCGTATTTTCCAATATAGCTATGTATTTATCATTTAAATAATTCTCAAATTCAACAGGAATATATGGGGCATTTAATTCTTCATTAATCAAATTTAAAGCATTTTCAAAATTCTTATTTGCGATTTCTAAATCTATTTCTTTAATTAATTCTTCATAGTAATTTTTCATATTTTACCTACTTTTACCAATATTGTACATTTATTTATGAATTTTAGATAAAAAAAACCCTTCAAAAAAATAATATTTTTAGGGTTTAATAATATTTTTTATTTCTTTATTGCTTTATTGCTTTTTTTACAGATACTTCTTTTGTTTTATTATTAATAACTTCTTTAATACGTGCCGCTTTTCCTGATAATTTTCTAATGTAATAAATTCTTGCTCTTCTCACTCGACCACGTTTAATCACTTCAATTGAGTCAATAATTGGTGAATGAATTGGAAAAGTTCTTTCAACAAAAATACCACCTGAGTTTTTTCTTACACAAACAGAATATGATATTCCACTACCTTGTGTTTTTATTACAACACCCTCAAATGCTTGAATACGGTATTTTTCCCCTTCTTTAATTTTTACATTAACTTTAATTGTATCTCCTGAACTAAAGTCTGGAATATTAGAATTTAATTGTTCATCAATTAATGATTTTGTATTTTTTGTTAACATGTTCATCTTAATTTTCTCCTTTCGATTTCTTTAATTCTTTTAAAAATGTTAATTCATTTTTAGATAATTGATTTTCTTTTAAAAGATCTGGTCTTTTGATATAAGTGTTTTTTATTCTACCTTCTTGTCTAAATTTTTCAATTTTTGCGTGATGCCCACTAGTTAAGACCTCTGGAACTTTTTGATTTCTAAAATTAAGTGGTTTTGTATAAACTGGATAATCTAATAAATTATTTTCAAAACTTTCATTTAAATGAGATTCATTTGAAATTACACCATCAACTACTCTAGTAATTGAATCAATTAAACACAAACTTGCAAGTTCACCTCCTGTTAATATATAATCTCCAATTGAAATTTCTAGATCAATATATTTTAAGATTCTTTCATCAAACCCTTCATAATGTCCACAAATAATAATCAAATGTTTATATTCAGTTGAAAATGATCTTGCAAATTTTTGATTTCAAGTTTTACCCTGAGGTGTTGTTAAAATTATTAAACTATCAATTGTCTTGCAACTTTCAATTGCATTTACAATTGGTTCTACCATTAATACCATACCTTTTCCTCCACCAAATTGATAGTCATCAACTTGATTATGAGAATAATTTGTAAAATTTCTAATATCTAATATTTCAATATCTATAAATTTTTTTTGAATTGCTCTTTTAATAATTGATTGCGATATATAATTTTCTATCAAATTTGGAAATAAAGTTATTATTGAAAATTTCATTAAAATAGACCCTCAATATTTTTAAAAAAAATAATTTTTCTACCATAATCTATACTTTCAATATAAACTTCTACACAAGGAATTCAGAATTCATTTTTTTGATTTTTAACTTTCACTAAGTCTTGTGCTCCATTATACATTTCATCAATTATTATTCCATATTTGCTTTCCTTATAAAATGCTTCAAATTCTATAAAAGTTTCTTTAATTTCAATTAATTCATCATTTTTAATTATATAAACAATATTATTAATTAATGGTTTAGCCTCATTTATATTATTAATATTTTTTAACTTTAAAATTTGTTTTTTATTGATAAAATATGACTTTTCAATTTCATAGACATCAATTTTTCCCTGCTTATCTTCAAGAAAAATTTTAATATTTTTTATTTCTTTTAATAATAAATATTTATTGTCTAATAAAAATTTTACTTCTCCTCTTATTGCATGAGTAGAAACAATTTTTCCTATTTTTATTAAATTATCAAACATAATCTTCAAATACCTCTAGTGTAATAATTATTTCCTTTTTAAACTTGCCTATTTCTGAATTTAAAATTGTTAAAATAATTTCTAATAAACCCTCACTTTGATTTTTTCCAAAAAAATTTAAATTATTTTTTTCTATTAATAAAATAAATTCGAATGTATTTTCAGTCTCAAATTTTTCCTTAAATACATAATTAATTTCCTTAGGCACAATATTATTTAGCAAAGTATTAACTGAATTAAAAACTTCTTTCATAAAATTTAAAATTATTCAACAGAAGTTATTTCTGTTTTTTTAGTTGCAGATGGTTTTTTAGCAACTGCTGATTTTCCTGATACTTGTTTTTTAGCTACTGTTAGTTTAGAAGCAACTTTTTTTATCTTTTTTTCTGTTTTTGGTTCATTTTTTTTATTTTCCAATTTAACATTATGTAATTCTGTCATAATCCCTTGTTTTGAAAAAATATTTCTAACAGTTTCAGTTGGTTGTGCACCTTGTTGCAATCATTTAAGTGCAATTTCATTTTTAACATTAACTTCACCATTTATTGGATTATATGTACCAACTAATTCTATATATTCACCATCACGCTTAATACGAGAATCTGCTGCAACAATTCTATAAAATGCAGCTCTTTTTTTACCTGCTCTTTTTAATCTTAATTTAACCATATTTCCTCCTTTTATTTAAGAACATAAATTATATTAAACTAAAAAATAGGTTTGTCAAGTATTTTTACTTAACAAACCTATTTTTTGGACAATTAATATGAGAATAATAGTAGACTATATTTCCAAAAATATCTTCTCTTTTATCAATTTTATATTCTTCTACTTCATTAATTTTTAAATTACATCTAAAGCAGGATTTTTTAAAAATTTATTTTTCATTATATATCTATTTTATTAAATTAATGTCCTTTATTTTTTTTATTTTAAATTCAATTTTTATTCATTTTTCAAAAATTAATTTTATAAAATGTTATATTGTTCTAACCAAAAATCATCTTCTATAAAACCTAATTTTTTATAAATTTCAATTGCTTGTTCACTTGCAAATAAATAAAGTTCATCTAAACCATCATCAATTGCTTTATTAATTAGTGATTTCATAATGATTGTTGCTATACCATTATTTCTAAAGTCTTCTTTAACTGAGATATCATCAATCATCCCTATTTTTTCATTATAATAAATCAAATGACCTACTCCAGAATATTCAGAGTTATATTTTGCTAGCAATAAGTAATTAATTTTTTCTTCTTTGTTTAATTCGAACATTCCAAAAAATTTCTCTTTATCAGAAACTTGAAGTGTTGTAGTATCACTTATAACTTTAACAAATTCATTTAAATTTTCCTCATCATTTACTTCTAAAATATCTAATGAAGGTTTTTCATCAATAACAAATTTCTTTAACTGTTTTAAATTTAATGCCATAAATTTATATCTTACTTTAAATCTAATTAATTGTGGAAGTTTAAAATCATTATTTATACTTGTCGCAAAATTAATTAAAAAATTTGGTTTATATAAGTTTATTTTACTAATGCATTCATTTTTAAATTTTTTATTTCAATTTGTTAATGCAATAATTGAAGGATAAGTAAAAAATTTTAAAAAAATAAAATTTTCAAAACTTTGTTCTTCAATAGTTTTATGTAAGGGGTCTACATAGTAATTCAAATAAACTGTTGCTGCAATATTGAATTTTTTATTTTCAATAACTCTTGAGCTAATTCTTTTTTTCATATTTTCATCTCCTATTCCTACTATAAAAGATACTACAAAAAAATAAAAAAAATGCTAGTTTTTCACACTAACATAAATTTCTTAAAATGGCGCCCACGAGAAGATTCGAACTTCTGACCCTACGCTTAGAAGGCGCATGCTCTATCCTACTGAGCTACGTGGGCAAAATTAGACAAGATAATAATAGCAAATTTTTTATATTTTTACTATATTATTAGTCTTTTTTTCAATTTAATAACTTTAATGGTAATTCAAATGCATTTGAAAATTGATTATCTAAGTCATTTAAATTCATTTTTTTTTCATATTCTCTACATATTTTTTCAAAAATAGTTGATATAAAATTAATATTTTCTCTTGTTTGTACTGTATGATCTAGGGGATGTGGTCCAAAAATTATTAAAATATTTTTTATTAATTGTCTCAAGTCATAATTAACACTTGAAGCAGTTTTTGGTTCAATCCCTAACATTAGACTCATAATTTTCCCAACTTTTAATAAAGAACTATTTTCACCAAATTCAGGTAAATTTTTTCTGTGTAATTCAATAATATCAATTATTTCTTCTTCTGAAATAAAGAAATCAGATTCAAGAAGATTTTCAACATCAATCTTTCTTTTAAATCTATTTTCTTTTACTTCTTCAAATATTTTCAAAACATTAACTAATAGTTTTTTTTGAACTATTATTCTTGAATCAATAAACTGTGGCAGATATTCATGAATTAGTAAAGTCATTCTTAAATTAGAAAAAACTGATGCAATAATCTCCGAACAACTTTTTAATTGCTCCTTATCAATTTCAACAAATCTTTCACCTTTTGAACAAACATAAGGAATTAAAGTCTCAATATTTATATTTTGATAATTAAAAGGAGATAAAACTTTTATTTTTGAGTTTTTATACTCTTGATTTAAATTATTACTTGAATTTTTTATTTTATCTTCAAAAATAAATAATGGTAAATAATTTTCAATTAATTCATATAATTCAGCACCATCGTCTAGCATAGTAACAGCTGAAATTTCATCTTTCATTAAAATTGTTGTCAATTTTGTTAATTGAAATAATCCTTTAAATCTTTCTTTGAGATCAAAACTATCTCATTTTAAATTTGAAAAATTACTCAAAAACATTGATCATTCTTCATCATTTTGAATTAATTCATAAGTTTCTTGCAAATAATCAAGTTCCTTTTGTTTTCACTCTCTTCCTGAATTAAATTTTTTTAATAAAATTTCTTTTTGATAACATTTTTGTATTCTTTGATATAAACCTTGTTTTTCATAAATTTTGATTAAATTTAAAGTAAAAATAAATGGATATGCAATACTAGTTTTTATTTTTCCATCTTCTGCTTCATGATTAATATCATATTCATAAATTATTGCACATTCTCTAATGTAAGATTTCGTTAAATTTTTTCATTGTTCATAATTTTTAAAACAAAATTCATTTATATAAGGCAAAAGTAGACCTGCTATTATTTCTCAACTCAAATCATAAATTTGTTTTTCCTTAAAATTAAGTTTTTTTGGTTTTTCTTTAACAAATCTATACTTTATTTTATAAATTTGTTCATAATTTTCCATTATATAACTTGTATATGTATTTAATTCATCAACAGGTATCTCATTAATTGTTATTCCTCTATAAAGAGTATATTGAGTTACTCCAATATAGACAATTGGATATAACTTTGAGATCAATTCTTTTTGAGTAGTTATATAGTATTTGAATTGCGCATTTTCATAAGCAATTTTATGTAAACCATATCAAAAAATGCTTTGTTTATCAGTTTCTTTCATTTTTACCTCTCTATATATAATTTTAAACTAACTATATATTTTTTATAAATTTTTTCATAGAACTTATTGCTCTTTTTGAGTATAATTCCTTCTTTTCCTCTTTTTTAATTTTATTAAAAAGCTCTAAATTTTCAACAATACTCCAATTTGCTTTCATTGGTTGAAAATTTTTTGAGTTAGTTGAAATAATATAATTTTGTAATCCTCCCATAACTGTATCAAGAGGAAATTTAACTAAATTTTCATTATTTAAAAATTTTTCAATGTTAATTGCTGCGATTATACCAGAAGATGTTGATTCAATATATCCCTCAACTCCTGTGATTTGTCCAGCAAAAAAAATATTTTCATTATTTTTTAATTGATTAAAGTGATTTAAAAGTTTTGGTGAATTAATAAAATTATTTTGATGCATTACACCATATCGTACAAATTCAGCATTTTCCATACCTGGAATTAATTTAAAAACTCTTTTTTGTTCTGAACATGTTAAATTTGTTTGAAAACCAACCATATTATATAAATCATCAATAGCATTATCCTGTCTTAGTTGTACTACTGCAAAATTTTCTGTATTATCTAAATTTTTAAGACCTGCAGGTTTTAAAGGTCCATATCTCAATGTATCATAACCTCTTTTTGCCATTGCTTCAACTGGCATACAACCTTCAAAATATTTCATTTGCTTTTCAGAATCTAAATGCATTTTTGCAAGCTCCGCATTAATTAATTCATTATAAAACTTTTCATATTGTTCTTTATTCATTCCGCAATTAATATAATCTTTTGTTTCACCTTTGTCATATCTATTTTTTCTAAAAACTATATTCATATTTAGTGAATCTTTCTTTACAATTGGTGCAACTGCATCAAAAAAATAAAAATATTCTTCACCAATTAAGTTTATTATTTCCTTTTGAAGTTTTTTTGATGTTAACGGTCCTGATGCAATTAAAGTTAATTTTGATTTATCTATTTTTTCTACATCTTGTTGTAAAACTGTAATATTTTTATGACTATTAATTTTATCAGTAATATACTTTGAAAAAATTTCTCTATCAACTGCTAAACTTCCACCAGCAGGTATTTGTGCAAATTGTGCAGCTTCCAGTATTAAAGAATTAAATAATCCCATTTCCTCTTTTAAAGTTCCCACAGCATTTTTTAAGTCAGTAGATCTTAGTGTATTTGAACAAACTAATTCAGCAAAATACTCTAGCTTTTGAACTGAATTTCTTTCAAGATTTTTTTTTTCAAAAAGTACAATTTTAATATTTCTATTTGCAAGTTGTCAAGCAGCTTCACAACCTGCTAAACCAGCACCAATTATATTTACTATTTTTTCCATTTGTTTATTATAACAAAAAATAAAATATCATTACTAGTATTTTAAAAGTTTAGTATTAAAAAAAAGAAAGAACTTTAAAGTTCTTTCTTTTTTTAATCTATTAAACCTGCATCATATAGTTTTTTAAAATGACCTGGTTTTGATTTTAAATCATCAAAAGTACCAATTTGAGCAATTCCTTTATCACGTGCAAGAACAATAATTTGATCAACGTTTTTAATTGTACTTAATCTATGAGCGATTGTAACTGTAGTTCTACCACCCATTAAAGCATCTAATTTTACTTGAATTTCTTTTTCAACAATATTATCCAAAGCACTTGTAGCTTCATCTAAAATAAGTAATTGTGGATCTTTTAAAAACATTCTAGCTATTACTAATCTTTGTTTTTGACCCCCACTTAACATAAAACCACGTTCACCTAAAATTGTGTCATAACCATCTGGTCAAGTCATAACCAAATCATGTAATTCAGCTTTTTTAGCCGCCTCTTGTGCTTCTTCATCTGTTGCATCAAATCTTCCGTATTTTATATTATCAATAACTGTTCCAAATAATATTTGAGGTTCTTGTTCAACATAACCTACTTTATCTAAATAACTTGACAGGTGAATATCTTTTAAATCAATATTCCCATTAATTAAAACTTTTCCCTCATATGGGTCATAAAATCTTAGTAATAATTTTGCAATTGTTGATTTCCCAGCTCCTGTTTCTCCAACAAAAGCATAACTTTTTCCTTTTTCAAAAGTAAAACTAAATTTAGGCAAAATAACTTTTGAAGGTTTTTCTGGATATCTAAATTCAATATCTTCTAGTTTAATATCTCCATCAATTGAATCAATATATATTCCTTCATTATCATTGTAGTGCGGATCAATTCTTGGCACAGAAACAAGAATTTGATCAATTCTTGTTGAAGATGTTGAAGCTTGAGCTAATCCTGCAGTTACTCTTGCTACTTGCATTAATGGTCCAACCATAGTTCCAACACTACTTATAAATGAAGATAATACAATTGATAATTGATGAGGTTCATCATTATACAATAGTGCTGCTGCAATAACAATAACCATTTGAATTGAACTAACACCAGCTACCATAACTGTAATTACTGTTGATTGTAATTTTATTAAGCTACTTGATTTCTTGTAATAATCTTCATGAATTTCTTTAAATCTTTTAGTTTCATAACTTTCAGTACCTGATGCTTTAATTAATCTTACAGTACCAATTCTATCAGTTACATCTCCATTGATTGAAGTAATTGAATCTCTTGTTCTAAATAAAAGTTTTTTCACAACTCCAAATGTTAAAAACATTATTGCAATAATTATTGACATTGTAACAACAACAACAAGAGTTAGATTTGTATTTATTGTTGTCATCATTATTAGTGCACCAAAAAATGTAAAAGTTGCAGACATTAATGTTACTGGAACTTGTTGTGCTTGATCTCCAATGATCTGTGTATCTGAAACAATTTTTGTCAATATTTCTCCAATTTTTTTATCAGAATAATAACTCATATCTTGTTTTACAAGTTTCTCTAATGCTCTATTTCTTAAGCTTATCTCAATATTTTTTCCCATTAAACCTGCTAGATAGTTTGAAGAAAATGTAAATATTGCAAGAGCTCCAAATAAAGAAATCTGTACATATATTCACTCTTGTCAAGTCAAATGTAGTCCCAAAAATGATGAAGAAAAAACAGGTTTTCCTTCTAAAAAATCAACATACAAAAATATATTTCCTGTTTTATTTAATTCTGCTAATCATTGCTTTATTGTTTCTTCTGTTGCACCTTCTTGTGGTAATGAACCTGGTGCCATTAATAATGACATCATATTTTCAATAATTTTAGGTCCTAAAATTGTTGTAAATGATGATGCTAGTGTAAAAAATACTAAAAAAAATGCCAAAAATGGATGTTTTTTTAGATAATCAAAAATTATACCGTTAAAAGTTTTGCCTTTATTTTTTTTTGAATTAAAATTAGGTTCCTGATTATTTTTCAAATTTTTTTCAGTATTAATAGTTTCATTTAAATTATTAATTTCACTATTTTTTTTCATATAATTTCCCTTTCTAATTTCATTAATTATTATTATACACCAACAATAAAAAAGAGAGATAAAAATTATCTCTCCAAATTAAAATTATTCTATCATTTGTGTGTCGGGAATAAAATGATTAGTTTAATTTATTTAGTTTAGGCTTTAACCTTACAAGTGTGATATCTCTATCACAATTTGATTATAACACTTTATAAATCATTTAACACAGCTTTTGCATTTTCTATTAATTTTGCACCATTTTTTATCATTTTATTAGTTCCATCTAAACCGTTTAATGAATCTGGTATTGCAAAAATTTCTTTTCCCTCATTTATTGCAAATGAAAATAATTTATTTAATGAATCATTGTTTTTAATGTGAATAAAAACAATGCCCTTTGAAATTCCACAAATAAGTCTTGATGAATAATCATCAATTTGATTAGTAAAATCTTTTCCGCTCTCATATATCTCTGTAATTACTAAAAAATTTTGTTTTTCTTTTAAATCTAAATTTTTTTCAACATAACTTTGCATATCACTTTTTAATACTAAAATAATTTGATTTTTGTTTTCTATACTATAGTTTAATATTTCTAAATTAATTCCAATTCTCTCCAAAGTACTAATAATAATTTAATTTTTGGAAAAATCTTTAATTAATTTTTCAATATTATTTTTACTATAATCATTAATTTCACTACCACCCACCATTGCCACTGTTTTAGTATATTTGCTAAGTAATGAAATATCTCCCTTGTAATAAATTACAAATGGTGGTTTGTGAGTATTTTTTAAATAGTTTGGATACAAAGGGCTTAAAATAGTTATAAAATCACTACTAATTCTAGTTGTAACATCTTCAAGCTCTTTATAAGTTATTTTTTCTTTTGATTCCAATGCTTGATAAATTTTATCTCAAGTTTCATTGTATTTAAGTGAAAAATAAAGTAGTACATTTTCCATTTTAATTTAAATGAATTATTTTGTTAGCAACAAGTTCATTACCATAACCATTTGATTCTAAATTACCAAATGAAACTATTTTTGCTTCAACACCAATAAAGGATTGATCAAAATATTCATATTCATCTCCTAAAACATTATTCCAAACTTTTACATTTATATAATCTTCTAATTGATTACCCGTTTTTGATTTATAAGTTCTTGGAACTTTTATAATAAATTTATATAATTTTTTTTACCATCTTTTGTATTAAATACAAGTTGTGGTATGCCTTCTAATTGGCAATAATTGTGACATTATTCATATTTTCTTCCTCCATTATATATATCGATCTTTTTATAAAAAATAAAAAAAATTATAATAAATTATAATTTTTTTACAAATTTAGTTTTCTCTTTTTGATTTTGTATCAATAGATTTTATTGAATTTTTCTTATTTAAATTAAACTGTTTTTTAAAAGATTTAAATGATTCAGATATTTCTATTTTTTTTGCTAAAAACTCTTCTTTAGATTTTTTTAAATTTTCTTTTAAATTTAAATTTAATTGTTTTTTTTCTTCAATTTCAATACCTTTTATTCTTATTTTTTTAAAAATTTCATTTTTCATAGTTTGAATTTTTTCAATATAAATATCTCTGGACTCTTTTAACATTTTTATTGCTTTTTGTTTTGCAATACCAAGTTCATTTAATAATTGCGATCCTTCTTCAATTAATCCCTCAGACTTTGCAACAACTGTTGATACTGCAACTCCACCCAAAACATTAGCTCCAGTTCTTCCCATATCAAATAATCCATCTAGTGGTAAAATAATGTTTAATACACTACTTGTATAACTTCCAAAACCTAATCCACCTAAAACTCCAACTGTAACAACTGTTGCTGTACCAGGAACTCCTGCAATTCCAATTGATGCAATTACTGTTACAAATAATGCCAAAATAAAAAATGTAAATAATCCCATACTATGAATTGAACTATCTGTTGTTGACGCAGTTCATAAAATACTTGTTGCTAAACCAGATTGAACTCCAGCACAAGCAATTAGTCCCATGGTTGTTGAAAGCGGAGCAATTGTATTTGTTGGTTTACTTCCAACTTTCATTTCTTCATTTAATGTTTTCATTGTTACTGGAAGTGTTGCATTTGATGATTGTGTTGAAAATCCTTGTACTAAAGGTCTTCATGCAAATTTTCATCATTTTCCAACTTTTACTCCTGATAAGAATATTAATAATGTTAATCATCCAATTGCAATAAAAACTCCCAAATATCCAAGTCCTATAATTTTACCTATTGTTATAAGCGCTCCAATTTCTCTTGAAGTAAGAGAAACTGTCATCATTGACATAACAGCTAAAGGCATTATTTTCATAAATGTCATTAATACTGACATCATAATATCTCAGCCAGTATTCATAGCTTTTCTTACTGCTTCCATTTCAACTTGTTTTTTCTTTGAAAGAATTTTTACAGAACCTCCAGTAAGTGCACCAATTACCATTACAGGTAATATTGAATTTTTTGCTAACGCCCCAACAATATTGTTAGGAATGTATCCTCAAATAAGTTGTGGTATTGGTACATTATCTCTTCCCGCACCTGTAATTGAAGCTCCTTCTTCAAGATCAAAACCATTCCCAATTTTAAAAACCACTCCTAAGAAAAATGTAATAGTAAACATTAATGCAACATTAAAAAGTAATAAACCAACCCCTTTTAATGTAATTCTTGCAAGACCAGTTTCCCCTGGTTTTGAAGTAATTTTGAAAATTGCCAGAAAGACAATTGGTACTGTTAATAAGTAAACTCCATTTATAAATATATTTTTGAATAATGAAGCCCATATATTCAATTCCATTATTCAGTATAATCTATTATCATAATTAATTGAATTATCTTCATTTGTTAAACTGCTAAATTCATCTCCTGTTGGAAACCCAATAATTGCTTGTAATATTATTCCATAAACTAACCCAATTACCATCCCAGATATAACTCTGAACATAAAAGCAATCTTATATCGTTTTAGAAAAAATCAAAAACCAATTTGTAATGCCAAAAAAAATAAAATTGCAACAGCCGATTGTCAACTACTAATTGCAAGAAAATTTCTTAATAAGTCATTTGTTTCTGCTAAAAGCATTTTTTCATTCCTTTCCTATTTTTTTAATTTAGACATAGCAATATGAACTATATCTGTTGTTTTTGAAAATGGTGGTGCATATGCAAAATCAATTTGTTCTAAAACTGAATCTAATTTTGCTTTTTGTCAAATCAAAGCAGATAATGCATTAATTCTTAAAATTGAATTATTACTTCCTGCCATTTGAGCACCAATGATTTCTTTTGAATCATTATTCATAATTATTTTTAAATATAAATCTTTTTGATTAGTTGTATATGCTGTGTGATCTTTATCCTTTATTAATACTGATTTAAAATTTATGTTTCTTTCCTTTGCATCATTTTCAGATAATCCAGTTCTTGCAACTTCTAAATCAAAAATTCTTATCATTGCACTTTGAATTGAACCAACAAAATTTTCATTTCTACCTGATATATTATCTGCAATAACTCTGGCAAATTTTGAGGCAACTGTTGCTAGTGGAGAATAAATATCTTCATCAGTTAAGTAATTTTTTGATGTTGTACAATCTCCCGCTGAATAAACAGAACTAATATTTGTTTCACCTTTTGTATTTACAATGATAGCCCCTTTTGAATTAATTGCCAATTTTGAATTATTAAAAATTTCTGTATTTGGTTTAAATCCAACTGCCATTAAAACAGCATCAACATTTATTTTCTCTCCATTTTTTAGCAAAATACCATTAACTTCATCATTAGTATTTAATAAAATTTCACTCACTTGATGATTTAATAAAACATTGATACTTTTTTGATTTAATTTTTCAAGAATTAAATCAGAAAATTCTTCATCAAATGCCTTTGAAGAAATTCTTTTCTCCATTTCAATTAAATATACTTCCTTATTTAATTCACGAAAAGTTTCACACATTTCCAAACCAATAAAACCTGCCCCTATTACAGCAATTTTTTTTATTTTATTATCTTCTTCCATTTTCTTTTTTAGCATAATTCCATCTTCTAAAGTAGTTAATGTAAAAACACTTTTACCATTTATTCCTTTTATATTTGGAATAATTGGTTTTGCACCAACAGCAATAACCAAATTATCATATTCTAATTGTTGATTATTAAAAAAAACTTTTTTATTTTCAAAATCTACTGTATTAACATTTATATTTGAATAAATTTTTATACCTGTCTTTTCAAAATCATCTTTTGTTCTTGCTATTAATATATTTTCATCAGTAAAATTATTTGCCACAAAATATGGCAAACCACAAGCGCCAAGAGAAACATATTTTTTTTCTTGAAAAACAATTATTTCTGAATCTGGTAAATTTCTTTTTAATCTTGCTGCAACTCCCATTCCAGTTGCACTACCACCAATAATTATTGTTCTCATTTTAACTCCTAAATATCTAGAATGGTACTTTAATACCATTTATATTATATGTATAATATTGAATTTTGTTTAAAAAATAAAAAAATCTTTATTATAACTATAAGATTTTTTTATTTTATTAAATTTCCAAAAATTTTTTTAAATTTTTAAATAGTGATTCACATTTTTGTTTAGCTTTAAATTCATTTGCATCAATACACACAAAATATATTTTGATTTTAGGTTCAGTTCCTGAGGGTCTAATTGCAATTCAACTTCCATCTGTAAAATAAAATTTCAATAAATTTTGACCAGGCATTCCGAATAGTCCATAAATATAATCTTCTGCATATTTTAATTCTAAATCACCTAAATGATCAAAAGAATTATCTCTAAGTTTTTTCATTATTGGTTCCACTTTAGATTTTATTTCTTCAGGTTTAAAATTTAAATTTTCAGTATATGTATAATAATAGCCATATTTTTTATATAAATCATCTAAAACATCAATTAAGGTTTTGTTTTGTTTTTTATAATACCATGCTGCTTCAGCAAGCATTACTGTTGCTTGAATTCCATCCTTGTCCCTTGTTGATGAATCTAATACATATCCATAACTTTCTTCATAAGCAAAAACAAAATTTAACAATCTTTCTGGTTCTTTTAAAATTTCTGAACCCATTCATTTAAAACCTGTTAATGTCTTAATTACTTTAACTCCATAAGTTTCACTAGCAATTCTATCTCCCAAATCACTTGTTACAAAACTAGAATACATAGCTGGATTTTGAGGAGTAGAATTATTTAATTTCATTTGACTTAATTTTCATTCAATTAGAATTGGTCCAGTTTGATTTCCATCAATTCTAATTCATTCACCATTATGATTTATTGCACACCCAATTCTATCTGCATCTGGATCTTGAATTATTATAATAGAAGCATCTTTATGTTTTTTTCCATATTCTAATGGAATTTTTCATGCTGGTTCAAATTCAGGATTTGGATTTCCAACATTTTTAAAAGTAGAATCTTCAAATGCATGTTCTTCCACTTCAATTACTTCATAACCAAATTTTTTTAAAAGTGGAGGTGTAAATTCTGTTCCTGTTCCATTAACGGCTGAATATATCATTTTGAATCCATCTCTTGATTGATCTTTATAAAATTGTAAATTACTAATCATTTTTTTATAGTTTTTTAAAACATTATTATTAATATTTTCTATCAATGAATGATCAGCTTTGTAATTTCAATTTAAAATATTTGAAATTTCAGACATATGATTTGCAATAATTTCAGTTTCTTCATCAATTAATTGACAACCAAATTCATCATAAATTTTATAACCATTATATATTGCTGGATTATGACTTGCTGTAATTACAATTCCACCAATTGCATTTAAATCTTTTGTTGAAAATGAAACAACTGGAGTTGGTTTCATTTTATTATCTTCAAATAGATATGCTTTAATACCAAAACTAGTTAAAATTTCTGCAGCTAATTGTGAAAATTCTTTTGAAAATTTTCTATTATCATGGCCAATTACAACACCTCTAGTTAACTCTTCAGGGTATTTTGAAATTAATAATTTGGCATAACTTATTGTAACTAACTTTATAGTATATAAATTAAATCTACCAGGACCTGCACCTAAAATACCACGAATTCCTGCTGTTCCAAATTCTAAATTAATATTAAATGCAGCATTTAATTCTTCATCTGTTGCATTTAGTAATTCCTCTTTTAATTCTGTTTCCAAATGTTGTGAAGTGATTCACTCTTGATAAATAGTATTATTTTTGTCAAAATTCATTATTTTCTCCTTTTATTTTCATAATTAATTTATAAGATAACCTATAAAAATTTAATATTCCAAATTGTTGTACTTTTAGTTGATGTTCAATTGTACAATATCCTTTGTGTTTTATAAAATTATAATCAGGGTATTTAGAATGATAATTAATCATTATTCTATCTTTATAAACTTTTGCTAAAATACTTGCAGCAGCAATACTTAAACTTAGATTATCCCCTTTAATTATTTTTAAACATTTATATTCTGGTAATTCAATTGATTCTCCGTCTATTAAACAAAACTCAGGTTTCACTTTTAGATTTTTAATTGTTTCAATCATTCCAATTCTACTTGTCTGCTTTGGATTAAATTTATCAACAAACTCAGAATCATATTCACAAATACTATATGAAATACAATTATCAATTATTTCATCATATAGTTTTTCTCTTTGTTTTTCTGATAATAATTTTGAATCTCTTATTAATAAATTTGAATAATCTAATTTTAATATTACTGAAGCAACAACAATTGGTCCAGCCATAGCACTTCTTCCAACTTCATATGAGCCTGAAACTAATTTTACTTTATATTTATCTTTAATATTTTTATCAAATAAATATCTTAAATTTTCTATCATTCAACTGTTAGATCACTTTCTACTGTAAAATCCAAATCTGTTTCATCAATAGTTTTTTTATTTATTTCAGATATTTCAATTGGTTTTTCAAAAGATATTCTCCCCAAATTATTATTTATAATATCATGAACAAATAATTCAATTGCTCTTTCAACATCTGCCATATTATCAAAAATTGTAAATTTATTTCTTTTTGCTATTTCTTCAAAAATTATAAATGTATCATCATAGTTTATTGGCCTTAAAATATTTTTATTTATTTTATATGTATTTTCAATTAAATCTGGATATGAATTGTAAATATATCTCATAAGTTTTGTTGCAAGTCTCTCTTTGGGAACAACTTCCAATTTTATAGAATTTGTTGCAGCACAATTGCATGCAATTGTTTCATTCTCAAATTTTGATGGTAGAATTCCTGGAGTATCAATTAGAGTTATATTTGGTGTCATTACAATCCTTTGTAAACCACGAGTTACTCCAGGTTTATTTCCAATTTTTACTGTTTTACCTTTTGAAAGTTTTGATATAACTGTAGATTTTCCAACATTTGGAATTCCAACAACAAGCACATTTAATTGAGGTTTTTCTATACCTCTCTTAATTTGTTTATTTTGGTTTTCTTTTGTCATTTCATTTATTAACTTTAAAATGTCATTATATATATCTGCTTGTTTATCTTTAATTAAATATGGTTTATTTCCAGAAGATAAAAAGTAATTAAATCATTGATTTGTTACTTCAACATCTGCTAAATCAAACTTTGACATAATAATTAACCTAGGTCTTTTGTTTAAAAGTTTTCTAAATAAAGAATTTTGTGTTGAAAAAGGAGATCTTGCGTCCACTATTTCAATAACTAAATCTACAATAGAAATTTTAGATTCAATTTCTTTAATACTTTTATTCATATGCCCAGGAAATCAATTAAAACTAGATTTTTCGTTGAACATAGTTCCTCCTTAAGTAGTGCAATATTATTTTAATATAATTAAACACTATTTGTGATATTTTTGATTTTTTGATATTTTAAATCCCCTATATAATTGTTCCAATAAAATAATTCTTACAAGATTATAAGGAAGAGTTAATGGACCAAAACTTAATTTATTTTGCCATTTAATTCTAAATTCAGAACTAAAACCGTCACTTGGTCCAATTATAAAACATAATTTTGCAGAATTATAATTTTGATTTCTTTTCAAAATTGAAACAATGTCTTCAGAACTATATTGACGAGCATTAATATCAAGTAAAAATATTTCAAAACCATTTAAAATATTTAATTTTTCCAAAATATTTTGTTCATTTCTTACTCTATTTGATTTAATATCTCCAAAATCAACTTCTTGAATTTGAATAACATCAATTTTAGAATGTTTTGATAATTTTTCTAAATACATATTATATGCATCCTTAAATTCTTTACTAATTTTATTAAAACATACAATTTTTATTTTCACAGTTTTCTCCTAAATTATTATTATTATACTACTTAGCAAATAATTATTTAAAAATA
The DNA here is from genome assembly GCF_000439435.1 of Spiroplasma taiwanense CT-1. Lineage (NCBI taxonomy): Bacteria > Bacillati > Mycoplasmatota > Mollicutes > Entomoplasmatales > Spiroplasmataceae > Spiroplasma > Spiroplasma taiwanense. Next base: position 302,373 of record NC_021846.1, on the reverse strand, counting down.
TGATAAAATATAAATATGATTTTGGGGGAAATACAATGGCCGAAAAAAAACAATTTCAATCAATCTTAGATTATAGACCACAATTTGAAAATATTATGGATGCCTTAGTTCCAGATATACAATTTTCATACTCTGCAATTATGAATAATTCAACTATTCAAACATACTTTAATATGATTGCAATGGAATATTATGGATATGAATATTTTCAATTGTTAAGATTAAATAATTTAGAATTTAAGTTAAATGAAAGATCATTAAATTTAACTGTATTAGAAATGGTTTATAACATAATTACACAAATTGTTAGTAGAAAATGAAGATATTCTGAATATATTGCATATGATATGTACATTTTACCTTTACGTATAAAAAAATATATTTGCGCAATGAATTATAAATTTATTGAAACTGAAACAGCAACTAAAAAACCAGTTCTAAAACTGGTAAGTACAACCTCAAGAATTGTAACAGAAGAACTAATTGATCAATATCATGATGATAGACTGAATAATATAATTGGTCAATTTAGGTCATCTGCAAAACATGAAATAGAACATAAATTAACTTTATTTAAAAATATTGCATTGTTTTTACGTGAAGGTGAAGCATTATTATTTCAAAAATTTGGTAAAGAATTTGCAGAAGAATATTTTAAAAATGTAAAAATTTTAATGGAATTAAAATCAGATAAACTTACACCAAAAGATAAGAAATTTGTTGAAAAAAATATTGATGATTTATTTAATATTGCAATGTTAATGGTATTATTAATGTCTGATACTATGAAAATGGAACTTTGAAAAGAAATTAAAGACGCTGAAAAAAGAAGAATTGAATATGAATTAACTCAAAAAACAATTGAAGAAGCAAATAGAAAATTACAAGCTATTTCTTTAAAAGAAAAAGAAGTTAAAAAAATAGGACTAAAAAACTAGTTATTTATAAATAACTAGTTTTTTATATTTCTTGTTGGGTTGAACTCAAAACTACTTCTTTTAAAGATACTGATTGAGGCAAATTATACATGTAAATTATAATATTTGCGACTTGTTCAGCAGTTAACCCACCCTCAAGTTTATTTTTAAAATCATAATAATTTTCAATAATTTCAGAATTTTCTGTAGTATTAATTAAATTTGTATCCACTAATGCTGGAGCAACAGTTAAAACTCTAACATTAAATGGAGCAAGCTCTTTTCTTGTTTGTTCAGAAATTGCATGAACTGCAAATTTTGTACCATTATATACTGCTCTATTTTCAGAAGTTCATCTTCCAGCAACAGAACTTACATTAATTATTGTTCCAGTTTTCTTTTCTTTCATTTTTTTTATTACTATATTAATTCCATTCAAAACACCTTTTACATTAATATCTACCATTTCATGCTGAGTTTCTATGGCTAATGAATAAATTTTATCCAATGGCATAATTCCTGCATTATTAATTAATAAATCTACATCTCCATATTTTTTTTCTGCTCTATCAATGGCATTTTTAAAATCATTAAAATTTTTTACATCAACAGATTCACAAATCGCATTTGAAATTTCTAGTTCTAATAATTTTTCTTTTCTTCTTGCTAAAAGCAATATTGGATGTCCTTCTTTTGCAAATTTTTTTGCCAATTGCATTCCAATCCCACTTGAAGCTCCAGTAATAACAACTAATTTTTTCATAATTTTTCTCCTTACTATTATTATATTCTTATTAAAAAATAAAAAAACTAGATTAAATCTAGTTTAAAATTTTCCAAATCCACCTAAATTTGGCATTCTTCCTGACTTTAAAGTTTTTGCCATTTCCAAAACTTGTTTTTTACCTTTATCAAATTGATTAATTAATTCATTATATTCTTTTTCTGTTCTTCCTGAACCTTTTATTATTCTTTGTTTTCTTGTAATTGCCTTTAATAATCTAGGATCTCTTCTTTCTTTTATAGTCATTGAACTCATTAAAATTGTAGCGACTCTTAATCTATCCTGTGCTTGATTAATTTGTTGTTCTGAAATTTTACCATTCATTCCAGGCATCATTTTCATAATTCCACCAAGATTTCCCATTTTAGCAACTTGTTCAAGTTGATTTCTTAAATCCTCAAGATCAAATTGACCTGCAAACATTCGTTTCATGGTTTTTTCCATTGTTCTTTGATCAACAACATCAGCTGCTTTTTCAAATAATGTTTCAACATCTCCCATCCCAAGAATTCTATCTGCCATTCTTTTTGGATGAAATTCAGCAAGTGCATTAATTCCCTCACCCTCACCAATAAATTTAATTGGTAAATTAGTGATGTCAGTAATTGAAAGTGTTGCTCCCCCACGAGCATCTCCATCTAATTTTGTAACAATTACACCTGATAATTTTAATAATTTATTAAATTCTTGTGAAACATTAATTATATCTTGTCCTGTCATACCATCAACAGTTAATATAATTTCTTGTGGTGAACAGATTTTTCTTATATTATTTAATTCTTTCATCAGTTCTTTGTCAATTTGTAATCTTCCAGCAGTATCTAAAATTATTACTTCATAACCATTCTCTGATGCAAAATCAATTGCCTGTTTAGCTGTTTTCACAGGATCTTGTTTTCCTTTTTCAAAAACATCTAAATTATTTTTTTCTCCTAATTCAAGTAATTGATCAATAGCACCTGGTCTATAAATATCTAATCCTACCATTAATGTTTTTTTCTTATGTTTTTTTGAAATTAAATTAGATAATTTTCCTACTGTTGTAGTTTTTCCAGCACCCTGTAATCCAACCATCATTATTATTGAATGTTTCTTATTAATTTCTAATGGCTTATTAGTTTTTCCTAGAATTTCAACTAATTCTTCATGAACTAATTTAACCATTTGTTGGTCTGCTCTAACACCCTGTTCAATAAATTTACCTAAAGCTTTTGTTTCAATATTCTTAATAAATTTTTTAACCACTTCAATGTTTACGTCTGCCTCAAGTAATGCTAATCTAATTTCTCTAAGAACTTCTTTTATATTTTCTTCATTTAAAGTTGTTTTTTTTAAATTTTTTTCAATAGATTTTTTCATTCTATTGCTTAAAAAATCTCCAAATCCCATATTTTCAACTCCAATCACTTAATAATTATAGCATAAGAAAAATATACCAATTAATATTGGTATATTTTATAATTTTATCGATTCTCTTTTTTCTCTAATCAATGTAATAACTATTTCACCTGGGGTTTTATTAATTGAAGAAATTTTTTGTTTTAAAATAATCGCTAACTTTTTTAATTTGTAATCATCAATTATTGATGGATTAACCATAACTCTTATTTGTCTCCCAGATTGCAAAACATAAGCTTTTAAAACTCCTTCAACTCCAAGACAAGTATCTTCTAGTTGCTTCATCCTTGAAAAATATTCATTTGCATCATTATTTCTTGCTCCAGGTCTTGCTGCACTCATGGTATCTGCAATTGCAACAATTTCAGCATAAAAAGATTCTTTTTCTACATCATTATGATGAGCCTCAACTGCATTAATAATTAAATTATCAATATTATATTTTTTTAAAATATTTACACCAAGTTTTACATGTGTTCCTTCAACTTCAAAATCCACAGCTTTTCCTATATCATGTAATAAACCTGCTTTTAGTGCAATATTTTCATCTAAGTTTAATTGACCTGCTATATAACTTGAAAATCTTGCAACCTCAAGTGAATGCTGTAAAGCATTTTGTCCATAACTGTGTCTAAATTTCATTTTGCCTAGTAAATAAACTATTTCCTCGGGAAGATCATAAATTTTTAAATCACTTACAGTTTTATAACCTATTTCCAAAAAGCTTTTTTCCAATTTTTCAGTTTGAATTAAAATTTGCTCCTCAATAGTTGCAGGTTGTATTCTTCCACTTTTAACAAGTTCTGTTAAAGATAAATATGCAATTTCTCTGCGAATTGGATTAAATGAAGATATTCAAATTCTATTTGGTGTATCATCAATCATAATATCTACACCACAAAATAGTTGAAATGTTTTAATATTTCTTCCTTCTTTACCAATTATTTTTCCTTTTCAAGAGTCATCTTCAATTTCAAAAAAAGTTGTATTTTTATCAGTAGTGACTTCAACAACGCTTTTTTGCATTGCATCAATCAATATTCTAGATGCTCTTTTATACGATTGATATTTTAAATTTTCCTCAGCTTTTTTTAATTCTTCTGATAAATCTTTTAAATATCGGCTTTCCACTAAATCTAATAATTCCTTTTTAGCTTCTAAAAAACTCATCCCAGAAATTTCTTCTAATAAAATTTGAATATTTTTTTTACCTAATTCAAATTGTTTTTTTAGTTTATTTAATTCTACTTTTTCATTAATAAAATCTTGTTCTTTTTTATTTATTTCATCAATTTCCAAATATAATTCATCTTTTTTATTTTTTAATTCTTTTTCAAGTAAAAGTAAACTTTCATTTTTTACTTTCATTTCATTTTCCAAATTCAATTTTAAAATTGCTGCTTCTGCTTTAGCATCTGCAATAATTTTCATTTGAATTCTTTTTCCTTCGTCATTTATTTTTTTTAAAATATTATTGCGTTGACGAGATAATATTAAATATAAAATAATTGTACATAGTACAACTATTATTACAATTAATAAAGTAACCGCAACAATAAATGCATTTTCTCAAAATTCTGTCCCTAACAATTAAATTCTCCATTCTTGGAAAACTGTGGACGTTGCAATTGCAACAATATCATTCTACATTAAAATATAAAAAAAACTTGAAATTTTCCAAGTTTTTTAATTCTTATTCTATTATTTCTTTTAATTTATTTTGAATTTCTTCATACTTTTCAGGGTTTACTTTAAATCATTCCCTAACTGATTCTTTCCCTTGTCCAATTTTTTCATCACTATATGAGTATCAAACACCTGATTTTGAAAGTACATTATAAATTGTAGCCATTTCCACAATTTCCAAATCTCTTTCAATTCCCCTATTATAACCAATTGTAATTTGGCAAGTTTTAAAAGGAGAAGAAACTTTATTTTTAACAACTTTTATTTTTACTTTATTAGCTGTTGCTTCACCGTTATTTGTTATTATTTCTCCCTTTCTTACTTCTAATCTAACAGAAGAATAAAATCTTAATGCCCTACCCCCAGGAGTAGTCTCTGGATTTCCAAAAATTACTCCAACCTTTTCTCTTAATTGATTTATAAAAATTACTGTTGTATTTGTTTTTGAAATTATTCCATTTAGTTTTCTCAAAGCTTTTGACATTAATCTTGCTTGTAAACCAATTTGTTGATCTGACATTTCTCCATCAAGTTCGGTTTTTGGAACAAGTGCTGCGACAGAATCAATGACTATAATATCCATAGTATTTGATTTTACAAGCATTTCTAAAATATCTAGTGCCTGTTCACCAGAATCTGGCTGTGCTACTACTAAATTTTTAATATCTACTCCAATATTTTTTGCATATCTTGGATCTAGTGCGTGCTCTGCATCAATAAATGCTGCTCTACCATTATTTTTTTGTGCCTCTGAAATTGCATGTAATGATAAAGTAGTTTTTCCTGATGATTCTGGACCATAAATTTCAATTATTCTTCCCTTTGGATATCCTCCAATTCCAATTGCCCTGTCTAATAAAAAACTTCCAGATGATATAGTTTCAATACTAACTATATTATCATCTCCAAGTTTCATAATTGAACCTTTTCCAAAAGTTTTTTCAATATCTTTTAAGACAGATTTAAAAGCTGGATCATCATATATATTTTCTCTATCCATATTTAAAATTACCTCATTTTTATTTTTATTTAATTCTTGTTCTAACATAATTTCCTCCTCAATTTATATATCGGTGAATTTATGAAAAAATAAAATTATTTATATAAAAATTTCTTTATAATAAATTTTATTGCCATTTTTTTATATCTTTTTCTTGATATATTTTTTTTAATTTCAAATTTATATATATGATTTTTGTTTTCGAATCTAAAACCAATATAACTTAAACCTGAATTACCATTTGTTATATCAATTGGAGTAGCATAACCAGTAAAAGCAAATACAACTTCTGTATTAAGTAATTTAAAAGTATTATCTAACATTAAATTTATTGCTTGAAATGATACAGCACTATATTTTTTAATTATTTCTATATCTATATTTAAAATATTATTTTTAAAATCGTTTGAATAACAAACAAAACTTCCCATAAATCAATCACTTGATCCTTTTATATTTGTTATTTCATTTGAAAACATACCACCAGAAAATGATTCACAAGCTGATATTGTATATTTTTTTTGTAATAATTTTTTTAAAAGTTTTCTCATATACAAATCCTTAAAAAATATAGTGAAATTAATTTATCATAACCCACGTTCTGTAACACAATTAAATGTGCATCAACTATCTATCTATCACTTATGTGATCCAAAAAATTCAGTTCATTTTCTGATTTTCTAGTTCCCCTACCAAATTTGGGTTTCTTGCTTGTGGAGTTTACCCGTTCCAGTTCCCTATTTCTAGTTACTCGTCTCTGTGGCACTTTAAAGAGTTTTATCATAGAATAAATATTCCTTAGATTTGACTCAAGTCGTTATCATTATATGATACCTAGAGTTATTTTTTTCTCTAGCACAATCACTACATTCATCTCAGAATGTACAAGCGTGGAGTTTCCTCTATATTATTTTTCAAATATAGCAGTTGATTCAAAATTAATCTCATTAATTATTTTATACTATTTTATTTATTAAAATTTTCTTTTTCTAATTTTGATATTCTTTGAATTATTGCCGAAGAATTTAAACCTGCTCTTGCAAGCTGCTCCATTTGACTTTCACTTAGTTTTAAAGTTGCCAAAGTTTCATTTAATTCATTACTTAGTACTTTTAAATTATTTTCTAAATCAGAAATTTTTTTATCTTTTTGTCTATCTCTTTCTAAAAAAATTCTATAATCTTCTGCAATCATATCTAAAAAAGAATCCACTTCTTCTACTTTATAACCCTTATATTCAACTTCAAAATCTTTATCCAAAATTTCTTGTTTTGATAATTTTATATAATCTGCCATTTAAGTTTTCTCCTTTTAATTTAATTTTATAGATATATTTATTTTTTTTATACATTTTTTAAAATTTATCGATTATTATTTTGAGGTGATTTAATGATTTTAAAAAATAAAGGAATGTTTTTAGAAACAATTATTAATAATACTATTGAAAAATTACTAATTGAAAATACTGCAGTTATTCAAAAAATGCCACTCAATAGTTCAATTATTTCAATAAAAAATAATATTGTTGAATCAAAATTAAATAAAAATTTTTTTTGTGATTATATAGATTTATGAAATGGCGCTTACCTAGAATTTGAAGCAAAAGAAACATAACTAGAATATTTTAATACTAACAATATTAAGAAAAATCAATTACAAAAATTGATTTTAGTAAATCAAAACAATAGTATAGCATTTGTGATTATATATTTTCATAAATTTGATAAGTGCTTTTGTCTTACTATAAATGAAATATTAAAATTAGAAAATAAAAAATACCTTTTAACTTTTTTATTGAAAATTTTAAAGAAGTTAAACTTAACGGTATTTTTATTAATTTTGAAGATATTTTTAATCATTTAGCCAATTATACATTGTAATTTTAACTGAGCTTTTTTTAGATTTTTCTTCTAATTTCAAAAGTAAATCTTTTACATTAGTAATGCTATACTGATGAATATATTCTAAAATTTTTGGTTTTGAAATACCTGATTCAATATATTCATCAAATTTTAAAATTTCTTCTTTTACTAGCTTATTATTAAATATTTTTTCTAAAAAATTATATTCACTATCTACTTTAAGAATTGAATGTTCTTCTTCAAGTTTTACAAGAAGTCTATTAAATAAAGGGGAAAGATCTAAAACTGTTTTTTTTCCTTTTTGATCAATTTTAATAAATCTATTTTTTAATAAATCTGCAATTTCTTGTTCAATTTCCTGCTTTGTAATATTCATATAATTTTCAATTTGGGATGGTGTAAAATTTCTTTGTTCATAACTTGATAATTCCATAATTATTAATACTATAGCTAACTGTTTTTCATTTAAATTAATTTTTGAATAATTTAATATTAATAAACTTTTTTTATTTATAATTCCAGATTGAAATAATTCTAACATTTTTAAATTTTACAAAATTAAAAGTTGCAATTGCAACTTTTAATTTTTTTATTATTTAGCAACAGCATCTTTTAGTTGTTTTGCAACTTTAAATTTAGCTACAGTAGTCGCTGGAATTTTAATTTTTGCACCAGTTGCTGGATTAACTCCATCACGAGCAGCTCTTTCTGAAGTAACAAATTTACCAAATCCTGCAATTGAAACTTCATCTTTCTTTACTAATGCATCTGTCATTTCTTCAAATATAAAATTTATCATTTTTTCAGCTTCTGATTTTGTACTACCAAATTCAACTGATAATTTTTCAGACAATTCTTTTTTTGTCATGGTATACACCCCTTATATTCTATACTACCTTAGCGCACTTGAAAAATTCATTGATTAATACACTAGGCTTATCATTATTGTATAGTATTCTATACATTATTTCAAATATTGGTGCATTTATTTTTTGTTTTCTTGCTATTTCATACCCTAATTTACAAGCCGCAACTCCTTCAACAGTTTTTTTATGAGATTTTAAAACTTTTTCTGCACTATCTAATTTGGCAATTTCAACACCAAGTGAAAAATTTCTAGATTTTGAAGATGAAGCTGTTAAAATTAAATCCCCTAAAGTAGCAAAGTTCATAAAAGTTTCTAATTTTGCTCCAAAAGATTTTGCAATAGTATATATTTCTGCATTTCCAATTGTAATTAAACTTGCTTTTGCATTGTCTGCTCCTGCAAAACCATGAAGCATTCCTGCTGCAATTGCGACAGTATTTTTTAAAGCTGCAGAAATTTCACAACCAATAACATCTGTTGATATCTTAACTATAAAATATTCATTTGAAAAAATATTTGCCATATATAATGCAATTTGCTCATTTTCATTACAACTCATTACACAAGTAGGTTTTCTCATAATAACCTCAATTGCAACTGAGGGCCCATATATTGCACCATAACTTTTCATTACACCTGTACCTTCAAATTTTTTCTTAATTTTTTTACTTAAAACATCCAAATTTTCTTCATCTAAGCCCTTAGCAACATTTATTATATGCATTTCTCTTTTTCCATATTTGATAATATTTTCAATAGCAGAATTTAAAGCAAAAGTAGGAACTCCTAAAATAACAATTTGTGCTTTTTCCATAACTTCTGCAAAATCCATTGTTGCTTTAATTTCAGTATTAAGTAATAAATCAGAAAAAAACATTGAATTTAAATGATTATTGTTTATATCATCCACTTGTGTTTCTTCAATTCCATACATAATTACGTCATGCCCATTATCAGCTAATACATTTGCCAAAACTGTACCATAAGCTCCTGTTCCAATAATTGCAATTTTTTCTTTAATCATACTTTTATTTCCTTTCTCTAAAAATAATTGTTATTGGCACACCAGTAAAATCAAATTGTGATCTTATTTGATTTTCCAAAAATCTTTTATATGAAAAATGTACATATTCTGGGTTATTAACAAATAAAACAAAGGTTGGCAAATATGCTTCTACTTGTGATGCATAATAAATTTTTAATCTACCCCCATTATGATTTGGAGCAGGATTAATTAATTGAGCTTTATTAAAAATTTCATTTAATAAACTTGTACGAATTCTTTTCTTAATATTAGTTTTTACAAGTTCAACAATTTCATAAATTTTATGAACTCTTTTATTTTCTTTTGCAGATAAAAAAAGTACTTTTGCATAACTCAAATATTTAAAATAAGCTTTTATTTCTTCTTCTTTTTTCTTCATTGTATTTGATTCTTTATTTTCAATTAAATCTCATTTATTTCCTATAATTATTATAGGTTTATTTTCTTCAAAAGCAAACCCTCCAATATTTGTATCATGATCTGTAATTGGTTGACTTGAGTCTAAAACTAATAAAACTATATCAGATTTGTTAATACTTGAAAGAGATCTTAAATAACTATATTTTTCAAGATTTTCATATATTTTTTTCTTTTTTCTCATACCTGCAGTATCAATAATTATATACTCATTATTATTAAATTTTACTTTGCTATCAACTGCATCAACTGTGGTTCCTGCGATTTCTGAAACGATCATTCTTTCTTCACCAATCATTGAGTTAACTAAGCTTGACTTACCAACATTTGGTTTACCCACAATTGCTAATTTTAAATCATTTTCATTCAATTGATTTGAAAACTTTGGTATTGAATTTATTATCTTGTCTAATAAATCTCCAATACCAATTCCATGAGTTGAAGAAATTAAAAAAGGTTCTCCAAATCCTAAACTCATAAAAGAATATGACTCATCATATTGTTCTTTTTTGTCATATTTATTTACAGTTAAAATAACTGGCTTATTTGTTTTATACAAAATTTTTGCAACCATTTCATCTTCTATTGTAATACCCTCTTTATAATTAATTACAAAAACTATTACATCTGCTTCTTTGATTGCAATTTCAGCTTGCATTTTAATTTCTTTTGAAAAAATTGTATTTTGCAATGTAATACCACCAGTGTCTACAATAATAAAAGGCATTGTTAATCATTCAGTATTACCATACATTCTATCCCTAGTTACTCCAGGTTTATCTTCAACAATTGCCTTTTTTTCTTTTATTATTCTATTAAAAAGTGTAGATTTACCAACGTTTGGTCTTCCAACAACTGCAACAATTCCTTTTCTAACCATAAATTTACTCCTTTTTTTAAATTTGCTCTATTTTATTTAAAATTACTTTCATTGATTCTTCAAAAGTTAAATTACTTGTATCTAAAATTCAAGCTCCTTTATCTATTTTAAGTGGACCAGTACTTCTATTTTTGTCAAAATCATCTCTTTGCTTAATTTGTCTTAAAATATCTTCATATACATTGGGTAAGATATTATTCTTGATATTTTGTTCAAATCTTCTTTTTGCTCTTGCTTCAACTGAACAATCAAAATATATTTTTAATTCAGCATCGGGTAAAACAACAGTTGTTATATCTCGGCCAATTACAATATTATTTTTTTCTATTACCATTTGTCTTTGTAAATTTACCATATATTCTCTTACTTTTACATTTTGAGCAATATACTTTATATTTTCTACAACATCATAATCAAAAATGTATGGTCCATAATCTTCTCCATTAACTAAAATTTCATTTTCATTTATATATTTATAACTAAATAAATCAATTTGAGATTCAATTTCTTTAGGTTCAAAAAAATTAATATTATTTTTAACACAAAATTTTGTAAATGCTCTATAAATAACACCTGTATCTATAAAATTCATTTTTAATACTTTAGCAACTTCATTCATTACAGAACTTTTACCACTTCCTGCAGTTCCATCCACGGCAATATTAATTTTTTTTAACATATAAAAAACTCCTTTATTATATAAAAATTGGCAATATTATTGAAACAAGCATTATTAAAATTAGAATTATTAAAATAAAATTAGCTCATTTAAATCTAAATTTTGAATCATAACCTTTTCAAGTTTTTAACAATCTATTTTGAGACTTTTCAACTTTATCTTGAACTTCAACTAACATTTGGTGAGTTGTTCTATTATCCTTACTTCTAATTTGTTGAACTATTGTCATTGGAATATCATCATTGTTAATTATATTTTTTTTACTTTGCTTTTCTTTTAATTTACTAATATTCTTTTGAAAATTTAATTCATTTTTTTGAAGTTCATTAAAATATCTTGCATATTTTTCATTTTTAAAATAAATTTTTTCTTCTTCATCATCATGATTTTCTTGTAAAGGTTCCACTAATTTAATTTTTTTTAATTCCGAAATTTCTCTTTTTATATCATATTTTAATTCTTCAGGAAAAAGAGTGTTAGATTTATCTTTATCTAAATAGGGTTTTTCAATTTGGTGTTTTTTATCAAAAATATCTAATTTTTCTTTAAAAAAATTTAAGTCAATTTGTTTTAATTTTTCAAAAGTAGAATTTATAATTGATTTTTCATCTTGAATAGTTCTTTTATAAATAATTTCTTTTTTTATTTTTTCATGTAAAGCTTTATTTCGCTCCATTCTTGCTTCAATAGCCAAGTTATTCACCCCATTGTCTTATATATTATAAATTAATTCTATAAATAATTAAAATTATTGTTATTATAATACTATAAAAGGAGATAAAGTTTTTATATGAAAAAAACCTGAATTGATAAATCAATTTGTATTGGTTGCATGGCTTGTGTAGAAATGGATGAAACTGAAACATTATTTATGGATGATGATGGATTCGCTGAAGCAAAAGAAAATGATTTAGAATTATTTGAATGTCAAATGGTTTGTCCAACTGGTGCAGTTAAAGTTAATGAAAATTAAAAAAGGTTTTTAAAAAACCTTTTTTAATTTTCATTTTACGTAAATACAAATCATAAATATATGATTCAAATTTCTTAGTTCCATTAATAACAGCCAATAAAGGTTGTTCACCAACTTTTGTTGGTAATTGAAGAGTATCTGCAAAATACTTATCCATTCCTTTTATCAAACAGTTTCCTCCACACAAAATTAAACCATTTTTAAATATATTTCCTGCCAATTCTGGGGGAGTTTCTTCTAATACCTGAACTATTAAATCAATAATTCTTGAAGCAGGAACTTTTAAAACTTCTCTAATTTCTTGTGAAGTAATTTCAATTTCTCTTGGTAATTCCGAAACAATATCACGTCCATAAACTTTCATTCGTTTTTCATCTGGATATTTTGCAAGTGATCCAATAGTTACTTTTATTATTTCTGCTGACTTAATCCCAATATCCAAACCATATTGAGACCTCATAAATTTCTGAATTTCATCGTTAAATTTATTTCCTGCTTGTTTAATTGATTTTGATAAAACAATATCTCCTGCTGAAAGAACTGCAACATCAGTTGTTCCACCTCCGCTATCAACAATTAATTTTCCTGAAGGCGTAAAAATATTAACACCACCACCAAGAGCGGCCATTTTTACTTCTTCTTCAATAAATACATTTGATGCTCCCAAATTTTGTGCAATTTTTATAAGAGCAGATTTTTCCAATTCCGTAATTGCTGATGGACAAGCTAACAACATTACTGAATCTTTTAAAAATTTATTTATTCTTAATTTTGAAAATATATACTTTAATTGTGCTTCAGTACTTTTTATATATGTTATAACTCCATCGACCATTGGCCTAATAATTTTTAATGTTTTATTCCCTTTTCTATCATTTTATATGCAGATTCACCTACTGCAACAATACGATTTTCTTTAAATTTATAAGCTACAATTGAAGGTTCATTGTAAACAATACCTTGATTTTCTATATAAATCAAAGTATTTGAAGTACCTAAATCTATGGATACAAACTTTTTAACATCCTTTTTCATAAAAACCTATATTTCAAATTATAGGTGACCTATAACGAATATTATTCTAACATTCTATATAAAAAAAATTGTCTTTTATAAAAACAAATAGAATTTTTTTACCAGTAAATTATTTTAATTTTTAAAATAAAAAAAATATTTGTTTTATAAAACAAATATTTTAAATTTCTATTACTCTTGTCTATTTCTCAATTGTTCAAAGATTTCTGATTCAAATTTCTTAGTTCCATTAATAACAGCCAATAAAGGTTGTTCACCAACTTTTGTTGGTAATTGAAGAGTATCACCAAAATACTTATCAATTCCTTTAATTAATGCTGTACCTCCACATAAAGTAATTCCATTTCTAAAAATATCTCCTGCCAATTCTGGGGGAGTTTCTTCTAAAACTTGAACTACTAAATCAATAATTCTTGATAAAGGAATTTTTAAGACCTCTCTTAATTCCTGAGGAGTTATTTCTATCTCTCTTGGTAATCCCGAAACAATATCACGTCCATAAACTTTCATAGTTTTTTCATCAGGGAATTTTGCCAATGAACCAACTTTAATTTTTATTGTTTCAGCTGTTTTAATTCCAATTTCTAATCCATATTGAGCTCTTGTAAATTTTAAAATTTCTTCATTTAAGTAATTTCCTGCAATTTTTATAGACTTAGATAAAACAATATCACCTGAAGAAATAACAGCTGCATCAGTTGTTCCTCCACCCATATCAACAATTAATTGTCCAGATGGTGTATTAATATTAACACCTCCTCCAAGAGCAGCCATTTTTACTTCTTCTTCAATAAATACATTTGTTGCTCCAAGACTTTCTGCAATTTTTTTAAGAGCAGATTTTTCAAGTTCTGTAATTACTGATGGACAAGCCAATAACATTACACAACCCTTTAAAGTTTTTTCTAATCTTAATCTTGCAAAAATATATTTTAATTGTGCTTGTGTTGCTTTTATATCTGTTATTACACCATCAACCATTGGTCTAACAATTTTTAATGTTTTGTTACCTTTACCTATCATTTTATATGCTTCTTCACCAACCGCAATAATACGATTTTCTTTTACTTTATATGCAACAATTGAAGGCTCGTTATAAACAATACCTTGTCCTGAAATATAAACTAAAGTTGAAGCTGTTCCTAAATCCATTGAAATATAAACTGGTTTTTTGTTTGCCATTTTTTTTCCTCACTAATCTATATATTATCATTAATGATTTTATCAAAATTAAAGAAAAAAAATAAAATCTTTTAATTTTATTTATAAATATGATTTAATTTTTTCATTTGTGGCTCAATAACTGCGAATAATGAGTAACATACTGTAAATCTAAGTGTTTCAAAACCTATAACTATAAAAGTATATACTACATATTTTTCTTTAAAATCCGTTCAGTGACCATGTTCATGTGTTTCATGATAATTAACAATTTTTAAAATTTGATTTTTTACTTCTTCAACTTCATGATCAGGATTAGAAATATATATCATTAAAATTGTTAAAGGAACATATAGAATTAAAGTTATTGGAATAAAAATTGCAATAGGTACTCATCTTTTAATTAAATCCTTTTTTTTACTTGGATCTTTATGAATATATGAATTTTTAAATATAACATAATACAATAATCATAAAATTCATATTATTGCAAAATAACCTAATGAATCAATTAATGATGGTAATGGACCATGTTCTGCATCCATTAATAAATGAATTCATGGAACAATAAAAGCAATTAAACTTGAAAATACTGGGCCTAAAACCCCAATTGATAGTGTAATAACAAAAATATCTAAATATCTAACTGATAAAATTACACCATCAAGAGGTAAAGTAAAAATCCTTTCAAGCATGGAATCAAAAAAAGTACATATTGATGCAAGTGCTAAAAATACACCAGCAGCTGCTAATCTATATAATAGATTTTTTTTATTGATATAAATTGAATATTTGAAATTAAAATCATCATCAATAATATCGTCATGATTTCCTTTGTTATCATAATGATGTTCATTGTGGTAATGATCTTTTTTATTTTCCTTTTCATCTAAATGATCAGGAACTGAATGTTTGTTATCAGACATATTGACCTCCTATTTATAAAATAATTATAAACTAATTTATAAAAATTATAAATTAAATTTATAATTTTTATAAATTAGAGTTACTTTTTATTCTATTTAAAGGTTTAATTAATGATAAAAAAATAATAAAGTTAAACATATATTTACTAATATTAAAACCAAATAAAACTCCTGCATATCATCAAGTTTTAAATTCTAAAAAAACACCGCTAGAATTACCATAAAATTTATCATAAAGATAAAGAATAAAACTAAAGTTTAAAATTATGTTTCAAAAGGAAACTAAAATACTAACAATTAAAGCTATTATAAAGGTTTTCAAAACTTCATAATTTTTATTTTTAAAAAAAATATTTGAAAAATAAAAAAATAATGCAAAAATACAAATTGCAAATAAGTCTGAAAGATTCATTGTTAATACCCCAACTCATTCTGCCATTGGGTCAATTCCAATAAACCTCATTCATGAAGCAATAATAACAATTAAGCTACTATAAAATAAATTAATTGCTTTTAAACAAATTAAATAACTTATAAATGTAATTTCATATCTTAAAAAACCTAAAAAAGCAAAACCCTGAAATAAATATACACTTATAAAAGATAAACAAATATTTAATGCTAAAACAATAGCTAATAGCGCAATTCTGTGAGAAGTAAGTTTAAAATAATTTTTTCATTTGTTTATTTTTATTTGTTTTATTAAAACTAAATCAAAATTATCCTGATTATCTAAATTTAAAAGTTGCTTTTCATTTTTAATATCAGATTTTTCCATATTTCTACACTCCAATTTCTAATAATCCAAATTTTTTTATTAACAATAATAATTTTACTATAAAATAAATTTGTAAAAGGAGAAATTAAAAATGAAAAGTAATATTATAAAAATGATCGTTGAAATTCCAAAGGGTAGCTCTAATAAATATGAGTACGATATTAATTCAAATCAAATTAGTTTAGATAGAGTTTTATATGGTGCAAATTTTTACCCAGGAGAATATGGTTTTGTACCTGAAACACTAGACTGAGATGGAGATCCTTTGGATGTAATTAGTTTAGCAACTCACCCTACTTTACCAGGTGTAGCTGTTAATGTTAGAATTCTTGGTTCAATTAAAATGATTGATGCTGGAGAAATTGATACAAAACTATTTGGGGTTTTTTCAGATGATCCAAGATTTAAAGAATTTACAACACTAAAAGATGTTCCACAACATTTGAAAGATGAGATAGAAAATTTCTTTTTACAATATAAGGCATTACAAAAAAAAGAAGTAAAAATTAATGGTTGAGGTAATGTTGATGAAGCAATGCATGAGTTAGTTGAATGTAAAGAAAGATTTGAACATTACAAAGATAGATATTTAAAGCCTGGTGGAAAAGAAGAAATAATGGAAGAATGAAAAATTAAAGGACTTGGCAAAGGATAAAAAAAATGAGATTTATATAATCTCATTTTTTTTATAATATTGTAAAAGGTCCTAAAAATTTTAAATTAGAAGTTTTGCTATTTCATCTAAAAATTTTAAAAATTAATTTTTCAAAACCCGTTGCGTATACTCTTGCAGCAGAAATATCTGATTTATATCCTGCACATTCATTATTTACAAAAGAAATAATTTCTCTTTCATATTTCAGTTCTAAATGACTTTTAATATTATTTAAGAAAAATATAATAGTAATTAAAATTAAAAAAGAAACTAAACCAAATACTTCAAATATTGGAATTCTAAATAAAAATAATAAAAATTCACCAGGATAAGTTGAAGTAAAAAAAGATATATACAATATAGATAAAAAGATTGATATTAAAAAATTTAAGTAAAATAGATTACTAAAAATTAATGGTAGTCACTTTATAAATAATTGAGCCTTTTTAACTTGTTTATTTTTTTGATATAATTTTGCACTATATCAAATATTTGCAAGAATATAATCTAATTCATAACCAACACTTGGCATTATTCATTTTGGAATATTTATTTCTTTATTTCTTTTTCTTAAAATATCTGTAATTCTAATATATGTATCTGTATCTGCATAATTAACTTTTAAATCATCAATTTTTAAATAATGCTGAAATTTTTTAATTATTTCTTCAATTTTTGAAGATGAAATATTACTATCTGCTGATTGTATTTCTCTAATTTCTACTTTAGAACAAAATAACGTATTTAAAATTTTTATAGTTAATAAAGTCAAAAAAGCCAATATTAATGCAATTAAAAGTATTTTTGTTAATGACTCCACAAATATCACCTAGCAATATTATATTACAAAATATTAGTTAAATTATCTTTTATATTTATCAAATAAATACTTAATTCCTGGTTTTAAATCATTAACTTTTTTAACGTCATAAACTGTTTTAATATTTCTAGTAATTCCATGAGAAGACATAAAAGCATTAACGTAAAATTTTTCACCTTTATAATCTATAGGTTTCAAACTTCCCCCAGCTGTTAAACCAGCTGCAAAAAAAACATGCTCTTTTATCTGCAATTAGATCAAAATCACTTAAAATTGTTGAAAAATCTAAATTATGTTTTTGTAATCAAGCTTGTTCAATTAAAACTCTACTTTCAGTTTCAGATTCATTTGGTCAAACTTCCTTATAAGATATTAACTTACATTGCATTTTACATCCAGAAGAAATTGACAATGCAGCCATAAGTGAACCTTCTGGAGCTCCACCAATACCATAAACAAAATCTGCTGTACCATTAACAACATCAATTGCTGCTAAAACATCCCCATCTTGTATAAGTCTTGTTATTATTCCCATATCATTTAATTTTGCTATTATTTTTTGATGTCTTGGTTTATCTAAAATAATACATTTTAAATCTTTTCTTCTTGCAAAAATTTGCATTTCACGAACAACTTCTATAATTCCATTATTTAAATTAATAACATCTCTAAATTCATCACTTACGAATAATTTTTCCATATACATTTCTGGCAATTGTAACATTGTATTTTCACCCGATATTGCAATTGTTGAAATGCTTTCTGCAAAATTATATGCTGCAGGATTAGTGCCTTCAACTGGATCAACACTTACATCAAAAGTATTTACAGATGGGTCAGTAGTATCACCAAGAATTTGACCAACGTATAACATATCTAATTCCCCTTCACCATTTACAACTTTTAATTTAAAACCTTTTTCATTCTTAAGCATTACTTCAAACGCTTCAACAGCAGCTTGATCAACTAAATCTTTATTTTTCTTTCCAATATATTTATATGAAGCAATTGCAGCAACTTCAACAGTTCTTAATAAAACAATATCTTTATTCATAAAATAAATTTTTCTAAATCAATTTTAATTATAGCAAATTTTTCTATTTAGATTTTTATACTATCTATTGTTTATTTTAAAATTAACAATATAATATGTTTAGAAAGGAAGAAATAAAAATGTCAAACAAAATAAGAGTTCAAGATAATTTTTATGATTATTTAAATAAAGAATGAATTGATAATACTCAACTTCCCGATGGTTATCCATCATGAGGAAGTTTTGAAATGCTTCATAAAAAATCAATTGATGATATCAAAAATTTAATTCTAGATTTTAAAGAAAATTACAATTCTCTTAACTCAGAAGAAAAGAAAATTGTCAATATTTTTAATAACTATTTAAATTGAAAAGAAAGAAATAGTCAATTAATTAAACCAATAGAACCAATTATTAATAAAATTAATAATTTAAATGATAAAAAGGATTTTTCAAATTTTTTAACTGAATGTTTTGAAGAATTTAATATTAGTTTTTTTCATTCAAAAGGAGTAGATTCAGACTTTAAAAACAGTAATAAAAGAGCTTTAGGAATTTCTGCAATGAGTTTGGGAATGTCAAATAGGGATTTTTATGATGAAAGCCATCCAAGACATAAAGAAATTAAAAGTGGATATCAAAAATATATAAATGATTTAATAAAAGAGAGTCAAATTAAATTTTCAAATGAAAATGTTTTTAACTTAATTTATAAATTTGAAGAAGAAATTTCTCATGCAATGTTAAAACAAGAGGAATTGCGTAGTCCAGAAAATATTTATAATGTAGTTACATTAGATAAACTAAATGAATTGTGTAATTTTATTGATTGAAAAGAACATTTAACAAAAATTGGATATTCAAAAGCAGAAGTGATTATATTAAGTGAACCTAAATTTTTGAAAAAATTAGGTGAAATGTTGGAAAATATTAAATTAGATGACCTTAAAGATATTTTAAAAATTAAAGTAATTATGGTTTTTAGTTTTTTATTAACAGAAAATTTATATAAAATTAGTTTTGAATACTCATCTGTTTTTAGCGGTATGAAAGAAATGAAACCTGAAATTGATAGAGCTGTGGAATTTACAAATTCACATCTAGGAGAAATTTTGGGAAAAGCATATATTTCAAAACACTTTTCTGAAAAAGCAAAAGAAGATGTTCTAAAAATTGTAAATGATTTAATTAAAGTATACTCAAAAAGAATTCAAAATTTAGAATGAATGTCAAATACAACTAAGGAAAAAGCAATTGAAAAATTAAATACATTTAAAATTAAAATTGGTTATCCAAATAAGTGAGAAGATTTTAGTAGCATTGATATAAGAGATTATAAAGATGGTGGAAATTTATATGAAAATTTAACAAAAATTTCACAATACTTTACAAAAAAAGAAATTAAAGAAATTAATCTTCCAGTGGATAAAGAAAAGTGATATATGTATCCTCAAACAGTAAATGCATATTATAATCCAACATCAAATGAAATTTGTTTTCCAGCTGGAATACTACAAGCTCCATTTTATGACATTAATGAACCTAAAGCTAAAAATTTAGGTGGAATTGGTGCTGTAATTGGTCATGAAGTAAGCCATGGGTTTGATGACGAAGGAAGTAAATTTGATAAAGATGGAAATTTTGAAAACTGATGATCTGATGAAGATTATAAGCAATATAGCAATAGAACTCAAAAATTAGTAGAACAATATAGTAATTATGAGGTTAATGGTTCAAAAGTAAATGGAAAATTAACTCTTGGTGAAAATATTGGTGATTTAAGTGGAGTTGTTGCTGCTTTAGATATTTGTAAAGAGCAATTTCCAAATGATTTAAAATTATTTTTTGAGAATTATGCAATTATTTGAAAAAGAAAATCTACAGATGAATTAAAAAATACAAGACTTCTAATTGATCCACATTCTCCAGAAGAATTTAGATGTAACGGTGTTTTAATTAATATTGACGAATTTCACGAAACTTTTGAAACAAAAAAAGGTGATGGAATGTTTTTGGAAAAAGAAAATAGAATTAAAATTTGATAATTAAAAAAATCATACAAGTGTATGATTTTTTTAATTAAAATTACTTATTAATTTTCAACATTATGATAAATATCTTGAACATCTTCTAATTCATTAAGTCTGTTAATTAATTTGTCAAATTTAATTTTTGCTTCATTATCTGTTATAACTATATTTTCATCAGCTAACATTGTAGTTTCTGCCATTTTATAATCTTTAATACCAAACTTATCCAATGTTATTTTAACTTTATTAAATTCTTGAAAAGGAGCATAAACTAATAGCATTTCTTCGTCTTCAAATACATCATTAACATCACACTCTTCAATCATTAAAAATTCTAAAATTTCTTCAACTGTTTGTCCTTCCAAAGCAAATATACTTGTTGCTTGAAAAGAATGAGAAACAGCACCGCTTGTTGCAATTTTTCCCCCATTCTTATTAAACGCATCTCTAATCTCTGCAATTGCTCTGTTCACATTGCTTGTTAATGAATCTACAATTATCATTGAATTTCCTGGTCCATAACCTTCATATCTGTTTGAAAAAAAAATTTCTCCATCCATACCTTCTGCTTTTTTAATTGCTCTTTGAATTACATCAACAGGTACTTGTTTAGATTTTGCTTTATCAATTGCACTTCTTAATGCTAAATTTGCTTCTGGATCTTTACTTCCATTTTTCGCTGCCATATAAATTTCTTTTGAAGCCCTACCATAGATTGCAGATTTCATTGCAGCAGTTTTTTCCATACTTTGTTTTCTAACTTCATGTGCTCTTCCCATAATTATTTCTCCTTTTTTTAAAGTTTTTCCAATTCATTAATTTTATCTAAAATTTGATTAATTTTTAAATCAATATCATCTGTTTCTGCATCAATTACTAAAAAATTAAACATATCTTTTCTTATATTAAAAAAATCATCATATCTCTTATTCAAAGTGTCTCAATAGATTCTTGGAGTTTCTAATTCTTGAATTCTACCACGTTCTTTAATTCTTTCTATTGCTTTATCTGTTGAAACTTTTAAATATATAACCAAATCAAATTCGACTCTATGTGTTAAATTTGGAATTACAACTTGTTCATAAAAATCTGTATAAGTTTTATAATCAATATCATTCATTGTGCCTAAATCATGATTTACAGCCACAAAAATTGGATCTTCTAAGATAGTTCTGTCAAAAATAACATTATTAATAGAATTTGCTTTAATTAATTGTTGACTTCTTGCTGTAAGCATATAAATTTGCATTTTAAAAACATTTGTTTCCATGTCTTTATAATAATCATCAAAATATGGATTATTATCAATTGGTTCAGGAAAAATTTCATAATTTAATTTTTTTGAAATTTTTTCTGAAATTGTTGATTTTCCAGCACCAACAGTACCAAAAATAGCTATTCTCATAATATTAATTTCCTTTTCTGTTTTTTAAAGAATTATAAATTCCATAAAATTGCTTTATTTCATGGGGTTTAAGTTCTCTAAATTTACCTATTTCAATATCATTTATTTCCAAAAATTCAATTTGTGTTCTTTTTAATTTTTTTAAATAAATGTTTACTGCAACTAACATTTTTTTAACATGGTGTTTTCTTCCTTCTGCAATTGTTAGTTCAATAACAGATTCATTAAACTCATCATCATATTTTAATAATTTTGCATATATAGCTTTTGTTTTATAATCATCGTCAATAGTAACTCCATTAATTAAATCTCTTATTTGATATTTAGTTACTTTTCCATTACATAAAGCTTGATAAGTTTTTCTAAATTCAAATTTTGGATGCATAACAAAATTTGCAAATTCTCCATCATTTGTCATTATTAATGCTCCTGATACATCATAATCAAGTCTTCCCACGGGAAAAACTCTTATTTTTGAATCATTAAAAAAATCAGCTACTGTTTTTCTATCCTTGGGATCATCCATTGTTGTTAAAACTAATCTTGGTTTATTAAATAAATAATAAACTTTTTGTTTTACTTCTAATAAAGGTTTATTATTAATAGATATTTCTACATTAGATTCAAATTTTGTTCCTAATTCTTTAATTATTTTTCCTTCAACTTTTACTCTACCTTGTTCAATTAATTTTTCAGCTTGACGCCTTGAACAATAACCTCTTGAAGCTATTATTTTCTGTAATCTTTCTTCTATCATAATTAACCTCTATTAAATATTTCTTTTTCTTCATCAATTACCTCTTTTAATTTTGGTAATTCATCTAAACTATTTAAATTAAAATACTTTAAAAAATCATCAGTAACTTTATATAAAGTTGCTTTTCCAAGTTCCATTGATTTTCCTGCATCAATAATTAAGTTTCTTAATTTTAATTTATGGAATATTGATTCACAATTAACACCTCTAATGTCTTCAACATCTGCTCTTGTAATTGGGCCTTTATAAGCAATTATTGATAAAGTTTCTATACTTGCTGTTGATAATTTTGATTCTGTTTTTACGTTTGCTAATTTTGAATAAAAATCTGCATTCTCTTTCTTTGTAATCATTCTATATTTATTTTTTGCAAATTTTTGAATTTCCAATCCACAAGATTTATCATTTTTATATTTTTGAGTAATTTCTTCAATTAACTTTTCAATTAACTGTTCATTACTTTCTTCCAAAATAATTTTTAAATCGTCCATTGTTGTTCCTTCATCACCATTAACAAATATTAATCCTTCAATAACAGATATTTTTTTTATGTTATCCATATGAAACTCCTTAACCTATATATTTTACAATAACTTCATTTTCATTTTGAGAAACTGTAATTATTTTTTTAGCTGCTAAATCTAATACTGCTAAAAAAGTTGCAACCATTACTTTTATTGAAAATTCTTTTAACTCAATCAATTTCACTAAATCAATTTCACTAACGTTATTATTTTTTAAAAATAATTTAATTTCTTCTGAAATTTTTTCTGGCGAAATTTCTTCTGCTTTAATAGTATTAATTTCCATTTTTTTAAATTTATTTTTTTCTATTGCTTTTAAAAAAATATTTGAAAATTTATCAATATTAATATTATTTTCTGCTAATGGCAACTCATTATCATCGATTTTTGCAATTCTAATTATTGTTTTTATTTTACTAAAACCCTTTAAATAATCTTCTTGTTTTGTTTTAAAAAAATTTGTTACTTCTTTAATTTTGTGATACTCAATTAATCTTCTGATTAAATCTTGTCTTTCTAATTCTTCATAATTATCATCAATATTGACTTCCTCTTTTGGAATTAATAATTTTGATTTTAACTCAATTAAATAAGCTGACATAACTAAATATTCACTTGCAATTTCTAAATCTAAAAGTTCAATTTCTCTAATATAATTTACATATTGATTTGATAATTCAAGTAAATTAATATCCATAATATTAATTTCTTTTTCTTTAATTAAATGAAGCAAAAGATCTAATGGACCATTAAAATTATTTAATTGTATTTCATTTCATTTTTGCATATTTTTTCCTTTTATTCAAGTTTTTCACTTTTTAAAGAATCTAAAGTTTCTCTAATTTCATTTTCTGATTTTAAATATTTTGTTAAACCAAGCATTATTCTACCAATAATTATAAAAAGTAATTCAAGAGAAAGTGAAATATTATATTTATATGTTGGATCTACAAAATCGTGTTCAATTGAATTTCTTAATCTTCTAATATAATGTCAAGCCTTTGAGTATGTAATTAATTCAATAATATCACTTAATTTTTGAAAATCACTAGTACTTTTTGAAAGAAAAGAAATATCTTTTAAAAAATGTGTAAAAAATTTTAACTGCACATCCTGATATGATAATTTTTCATTTTTCTTTACATATTTTTCATTTAAATGTTTTGAAATATATGTAAACTTATCAAAAACTGTGTATAGATATTTAAAAGATTCATTTTGTTGATGAAATTCCATTGTATTTATTCCATATAAAATTTCATAATTTCTAAGTGATTCAAATTCATAAGTTTTTTCCAAAAAATATCTAACAATACTTCTTATTTCAACAAAAATTGAAAAATTAAATGCTTCATCTTCAATAAAAAGTGCTTTTTCTACAGCTCTTTTTGTATGTAACATATAATCATGAATATTTTCTACTGTTAATTTTATATCACTTTTTTCTTTAAAAGTGATATCTAAATAACGGGCACTTTTTTGTGCATACTCCACTAATCTTTCAATAATTACATCATTTCTAAAAAAAGTATCATCTATATATTCTTGAATTATATCTGTATATACCAAAAATTCCTTATAGGAATCATATTTTTTAATTGTTAAAACTTTATTTATTTCAACGATATCTTTTAATGTTGTTTTTTCAGACACTTTTTTCCACTCCTATTTAGATTATACATAAAATAATTTATTTATAGTCTTAAACACTCTTAAAACAAACTAAGTGTATAATAACAAAAGAAATAAAGTAAATTTTTTTAAGGAGATTAAGTATGCATTTAAGAAAAAATACAAAACCTGTTATGGTAGGAAATGTTCAAATTGGTGGAAATGACAAAGTGGTAATTCAATCAATGACCACAACAAAAACTCATGATATTGAAAAGACAGTAGACCAAATTAATGAATTATTCAAAGAAGGTTGTCAAATAGCAAGAGTTGCTGTATTGGGAATTGATGATGCAAATGCTTTAAGTGAAATTGTTAAAAAATCTCCAATTCCTGTAGTTGCAGATATCCATTTTAATTATAAATTTGCATTAATTGCAGCTGATGCAGGATGTGCAAAAATAAGAATTAATCCTGGGAATATTGGAATTGAAGAAAATACAATTGCTGTTGTTGAGAAATGTAAAGAAAAAAATATTCCAATTAGAATAGGTGTTAATTCAGGTAGCTTGCCAAAAAATATGGTAGCAAAATATGGTTGAACTCCAAAAGCAATGGTTGAATCTCTTAGAACACATATTGAAATTCTTGAAAAATATAATTTTACAAATATAATTTACTCTTTAAAAGCAACAGACCCTTTAATGGCAATTGAAGCATATGAATTAGCAAGTCAATATTGAAGTTATCCCGCACATTTAGGAATTACTGAAGCAGGTAGTCTACTAAATGGTGCTATTAAATCAAGTTTTGGATTAGGTTATCTGCTTTTTAAGGGTATTGGTAGTACAATAAGAATCAGTTTAAGTGAAGATCCAGTGGAAGAAATAAAAGTAGCTAAAAGATTATTAAATTCTATGGGCCTCTTTGAAAATATGGTTGAGGTTATTGCGTGTCCAACTTGTGGGAGATTAGAATTTGCTTTAAGAGATGTCGTTAAAGAAATTGAAGAATTTGTAGAAAAATTGCAATTCCCCCTAAAAGTTGCAATTTTGGGATGTGTAGTTAACGGACCTGGTGAAGCAAGTCAAGCAGATATTGGAATTGCTGGTGGAAATAAAGGTGGAATTATTTTTAAGAAGGGAAAAATTTATAAGACTGTATCTCAGGATTTACTTGTTCCTGAACTTAAAGAATTAATTTTAGAATATTATGATATATGAAAAAATGGAGAGCAAAATTAATTTTGTTCTCCATTTTTAAAAATAATCTTATATTCAAATTTTTTAATTTCATTTACTTCTAATTTTAAAATACCTTCCTTATCTTTTAATTCATCAGATTTTTTTTCTTCAAAGTCAGGAAGTCCATTTCATGGTTCAATACATAAAAAATTTGCTTCATTACTTTCAGATCATAAAATAAGACTTTTATAATTTTCAAAAATTAATTCATATTCTACAAAATCATTTTTAATAGATACTCTATCACAATTATTTTCTCTTACTAAATAAGAATCTGAATTTTTAAAGGATAAGTCATTTTTATTTAATTTTTCTATCTCAAAAAAATTACTTTGTTTGGAAATTATTAATCCACGTTTAAAATCAGAACAATACTGTTGTTTCTTATTAAAAATAATTTCAGTATTATCATTTATAATAAAACCTGGATGATGTCCAAATGAAAAAAACATTTTTTTATTATCTATATTTTCAATAGTTATATCAAAATTAATTTGATTATTAATAATTTGCAAATCTAATAAAATCTTAAATTTGTATGGAAATTGATTAATAAGTTTGTCTTTTGAAATAAATTCAGTTAATATTCCTTTTTGTGAATGTTCTAAAATTTTTCAATCAATAATTTCATTAAAAAAACCATGTCTTTTTAAAAAAATTTCTTTTCCATCTACTTTTAAATTACTTTTTAAAGTTCCACAAATTGGAAAAAGAATAGGTCAAGTTTTCTTTCAATTATTTTCTTGTTGATAAAGAATTTCCTTATTTTCAAATTTTATACTTTTTATTTCAAATGGATTAATTGAAACCAAAATTTTTATATTATCCTTTTCCAAAACTAACATATTAAGAACTCTCCTCAAAATTTTCTATTGAAATCTTCATTTGTGTTTTTGTTTTTTCAATTACACGTTTTTTTAATATAATTTTTAAATTTTGTATAGCTAATCTATAATTTAAGAAATCTGCAAATATTTGTGCATTTCTAAAATAAAATATTAATAAAACAATTAATGAAAATACACAAGCTAAAGTCATGCATAAAGTTGAAGCATCATTAAATTTTGAATAAAACTGTTGCCAATTTTGATTATCTCTTAATGAAAGTAATTCATTTACACTTGAAAAATCTTTAAAAATTCCAATTTTTAATTTTGAAAGAATTTCTTCAATTGAAATAACTAAAAATTGTCCTCCAAAATAAGCACTACCTCAAAAACCAGTTACAGGATTTTTTGGTGTTCTATAATTTCAAAACATGCATATAGAAAATAAAGAATATAAAATTTGATTTATACAAATTCCTGTAAAAAAATTAACAGCAATAAAAATGAAAGGATTATTAGCAAAAGCCAATATTGTATAAAAAATGAATAATAAAAAAATATTTATAAATAAAAAATCTCTTTGAGTTAAAAAATTTAAAGCATATTTATATAAAAAATATGAAACTATTATTGAGGGAATTAAATATATAAAATTATTAATTCTTAAAAATATTTCAATATCAGAATTTAAATAATCTAATTTCATAAAATTTAGTGCCATATATATTTTTATAATTAATGAATTATTTAGTGCACCTGTTATTGATGTTAAAAATACAAGTAGATAAATTGATATAAAAATTAAATTATTTTTTTTAGGTAACTGAGAAATTACTTCTGTATCAAAGGAACCAACTAAATTTTTATTTTCTTTTTGTAAAAAAGAAAATAAAAAACAAATAATTAATAATAAAATAAGAAATATTGGAATTGCCATATTAAATTTCAAACTTATAATTTCAAAATTTAAAATATTTAAATACAATCCAAAAGTAGTTGAAAAAGATATTAATGTAAAAATAATTCATGTTGTTGGCAAAGTATAAATTCTATAAAAAAATTGTTCATTAAAGTATAAATAATATAATGTTGAAGTTGATAAAGAAAGTGAATAGAAAATTGAAATAAGAAATATATTTCATAAAGTTAAATTATTACTAAAGAAAATCAAAAGTACTAAATTTATAGCAGTTAATGTATATGAAATTTGCATTCAAATTTTTCTATTTTTTAAAATACCAGTAGTTCATGTTGCTAATGGTTTTAAGAAAATTAAAAACATAGATGAACTAAAAATAATTAAAATAATATATGTTGAAAGTGAGCTAATTTTATTAGCTGAAATATTATTGGATAAGCTATTTCCAATATATCCAATTATTAATCAAAATAAAATTATTTGCGTAATTAAAATATAACTTTTTTTAGGCATTTTTTCTTTATAACACATAAAAGAAATTGCAAAAATTGCAAAAATAAATAATATAGGAAAAAATATTAATAAGTCTCAATTTTGCATTTTGCACCTCACATATTATTTTATTACATTGAACAAATTTTTTTAAAAAAATATAAATAAAAAAGGTTATAAAACCTTTAATGTGAAACTTTTGAAATTTCTTTTTTTGAAGATAAAAAATCAGAAGAAATCTTATTCCTTTTTAATTCTTTAATTTCCTTTCTCATTTTTTTTATTTCATTGTGAACTTTAATTAAATATAAGCTTGATTCACTATTATAATTTTGAATTGAATCAATTACTTCAATTTTATTTTCTAGTTGAAAATTATAATATGCAATTTTCTTATATTGTTTATCTCCAACTAAAATTAGATAAATAATAAGATAAACAAGAAATACAAGCATAAAAAGTAAAGATAAAGCTATTAACAATATATCATTTATAAAAAATTGCTCCAATTTAAATAATGAAAAAATATTAATTAAAGAAAATTCTAAATTTTCGTCCAATCATACTAAGACTGTTTTTGCAAAATAATTTAATAAAGGAGTCAATATCATTAAAGTAAATAAAATAATTAACCAAGAATTCATTACTTTAAACTTTTTATAAATTTTTGATTTTTTTAAAGTTTCCTTGTCAAAACCTGCAGTCAATCCAAATAAAGTATTTGTATCATTATTATTTTCAAAATTATTTTTTAAATTTTGTTGAATTGATTGTTGCTTTGTAAAACTAACCATAAATTTTTTTGTATTTAATGGGCCAGTTTCTAGTGTATCTAATTGCTTGCTGTCCAAATACCTATTATTATGTTTTAAATTATCTCTTAAAATTTCTTGTTCCACCTCATTAGAATCTAATGTTTCAGTTAAATTTTTTTCATATTCCATATTAACTGCAATTTTTCTACTATATTCTTCATTAATATTTGAATTTTCATTGATTTTTTGAACCAAATTTATAACTGAATTATCTATTGCTTTATGTTTTTGATTTAACATATCTAATTCTAATTTTTCTTCTTCTAAGTCATTAATTTTAATTTGATTAGTATTCACATCATTTTTAAAAGAATTGTTTGTTCCCTCAATATTTATTTTTGAATTAGAATTTTTAAGAATATCATTATTAAAATCAGCTGTATCTTCTAGTTTTTCAAGCACTTGATTATTTTTAATTTCACTTAATAGAGTTTCATTTTGTGTATTTCTTGAAATATATATATTATTTTGATCATTATTAAAATTAAAATTTTTCTCTTTTTTTTCTTCTAAAACTCTTCTTGGTATTATTTCTGTAGTTTCAATCTCACCAATAACATTTAAATTACTAAATGTCTCATTAATAACTGGAGAGCTTTCAAAAGCAATTTGCTCTTTTTTTCTTCTTGGAGTTAATTGTGTATTATGCTCAGGTTTTTGAAAACTTTGAATTAAATTTGAAAATTGCTCTAATCTTTTTGTTTCTATTTCTTCTTCTAGGAAAGTATCATCCAATGTATAAGTATTTTCTCCTGATAAATCAAAAATACTTTCTTGTTTATCTTCAAAGTTTCCAACTGAATCAAAAAGAGATTCAATATAGCCTGTATCTGTTATATTTTCTTCTTTAATTTTATTATTTCTTAGTTTAATTTCTTTAACATTTCTTGAGTCTACAGTAAAAATTTCTTGATTTAAAATATTTTTTATTTTTAAAAATGTGATTTTTCCACTAGATGTTTCTTTATTTATTACATCAATTATTATATAGTTTTCATTGTTATAATTAACTATAACCCCTATTTTAAAGCCCATACTAACATCTCCTATATAATTAGTATATATTAAACATTAATATTTACAAATATTTGATATTTAAAATAAGAAATGAGAAAAACATGAAAAAAATAAATATATTTAAAAATGATAATTACAAATTTTCCATAAATATTGGAATCATTGATGAAAAAATATGTTTTATTGGTTTTCCAAATGATGATATTTTTAATTGATTTCCTAGAAACAAATTTCTTATTATTGAAAATAATGAAAAATGTCCTACATGAATAAATAATATAATTGATGATTTTTTTGAAAAAAAAATACAGATATTAATTTGCTCTATTTAATAGGAAGTGAATTTCAAATTAAAGTGTGAAAAAAAATTATAGAAATTAAAAATGAAGAAACAATATATTATAGCGAACTTGCACAAAAATTAAATTTAAGAAATTCAACAAGAGCTATTGCATCATCTGTTAGTAAAAATTTAATTTTATTATTAATTTCATCTCACAGAGTTATATCAAAAAATAAAAATATAATTAATTTTAGATTTGGAAGTGAAATTAAAAAATGACTTTTATTTCTTGAAAATTAGTTATATATTGATATTTTAATTTCTCTTATTATTTTTTTATTTTAATTAGAATTCCATTTCAAGTTGAATCAACTATTTTCGAAATTAAATAAAACATTAAAAGACCAAATAAAGTTGAGAATTCAAAATCAGTTCACCAATGGGTCATTGCGACAACTAGTGAAAATTTCATTGAAAATAATATAAAAGTAAATCATATTCAAATAATTGAAATTTTAATTTTTGTCAATTCTCTATTTTTTTGTTGATTTACAAATAAAAACATAATTGTAGCGACACAAAAAGTTGAAATTGTATGACCTGAAGGAAAATCTTGATTAATTCAACCATCTGTTTGAAATAAATGTGCTGTGTCACTAAATCAATATTTTAGATTTTCTAAAAAATCATTAATTTCTCATCAATTTTTATATTCTACATTTCCTGTACCATCAATTCCTGAGCCTCATATATATTTACTACTATCATAAATTCAGTTTTTTGGTAAATACTCAGTTAATATATCATTGAATATAACTGAATAATAATATGGTCTTCCAAAAAGTGGTTTAAAAAATGCAATCATTAAATAGCATAAGAAAATAAAAAGCAAACCTTTTATACTATCTAATCAATACTCTTGAATAAAAATATCATTTCTTTTTGGAAATTTAAATCTTAAATAATAAAAACAAAAACAAATAATTATTGAAGTAAATGAAATAATTGATCATGCAATTATAATTCTGTATTCCATTGGTAAAAGCAAAAGAGCATCATTTCCAATTCCAAATCCCTCATCCTTTGTATATAAATTTTCAATAAACAAATATGAGTAAAAACCCCAAAATAGTAAAAAAATAATATAAAAAATATATAAGATTCATTGATTTTCTAATAAAAATGTTTTTTTGTTTTATTTTTTCAAAAGGTAAAAAAAGATTTTCATAATATCGATAAAAAAATAAAAATTACAAGAAAAAATTGAAAATTCCCTAATACATCAAAAAATATTATTCACATTTTCGAACTAAAAATTTGAAATCCCTTTGCTAAAAATTCTTGAACCTCTAAATCATAAAAACTACTAACACCAAAACTAATAAAAGTAATACAAAAGAAGATTATTCCTGGTATAAGTAGAAATTTTAATTCTCTACTTTTTTGAAACATAAATATAACCTCTAAAATATAATTACTAATATAATAACAAAAAAAATACTATTTTTAATAGTATCTTATATTTTCATTAATTCTTTTTCTTTTTCTTTTGAAAATTGATCAAGTAGAGAAATATATTTATCTGTCAATTTTTGAATTTCATTTTCCAAATCTTTTTTTGCATCCTCAGGAATAGAATTATCTTTTTTTATCTTATCATTTGAATCTCTTCTAACATTTCTAACTCTAATTTTAAATTGCTCTAATTCCTTTAACATTTTTTTAACTAAATCTTTTCTAATTTCTTCGGTTAATGGTGGAATATTAATTCTAATTAAATCACCTTCACCAATTGGATTTAATCCTAATGCTGCTTTATTAATTCCTGCAACAACATTTGCAATTTGGCTTCTATCATATGGTTTAATTACTAATTGTTGTGGTTCAGGAGAAGAAATTTGTGATGTTTGATTTATAGGTGTTAATGTTCCATAAAAATCAACCATTACACTACTTAACATATTTGAATTTGCTCTACCTGTTCTTATTTTTAATAAATAATCTTTGAAATGCTCAATAGTTTCTTGCATATCTAGTTCTGTCATTTCTAATATTTCTTTTTGCATAAAAAATTCCATTCTAATTAATTTTTGTTGCTTCTAAATTACCATGTGCAACTTTTACTATATTATCTTTTCCATTCATATCAAATACAACTATTTCCAATTTTCCATCTCTTGATAACATTGCAGCTGTTGAATCCATTACTTGTAAATTTTTAACAACTAAGTCATCATGCGTTAAATTTTCTAAAAATTTTGCTTTTGGATTTATGTTTGGATCTGAATCATAAACGCCTTTTGTTCCATTTTTTGCCATTAATAAAGCATCCGCTTTTATTTCAATAGCTCTTATACAAGCTCCTGTGTCAGTTGTAAAATAACTATATCCGGTACCTCCCGCAAAAATTACAATATAACCCTCTTCAAGTTTTTCTCTTGCATTTCTATAATTATAAGAACTTGTTACAGTTTTTATTTCTAAAGATGAATAAACTTTTACTTTATCGAAACCTAACTTCCTAAGAGTAGCTTCAAAAGCCAAAGCATTCATAATTGTTGCAAGCATGCCCATATAGTCAGCTTCAATTCTATGTAATTCTAAAGTACCTGCTAATTTACCTCTTCAAATATTTCCTCCTCCAATTACAACTCCAACTTGAAGACCTTCTTTTGAAAGATTTATGATTTGTTTTGCAACATCATCTAATTTATCTTTTGCATAAATATCATCATTTCCCTTCAAAGCTTCACCAGAAATTTTCAATAAAACTCTTTTAAATTTTAGTGCCATATTTACCTCGCTAGATAAATTATAACAAAAAGGTAATTTTTAGTATAGAAAAATAAAAATAAATCTTTAAAAATTTATTTTTTAATATTAATCTTTATCCTTAATAATATTACTTTTATCTTCTAATATTTCATTATTATGAAATGATTTCATTTTGTATTTTATGAAATCCAATGTTATACACATTGGGGGAACTAAAACTATTAATAAAATATAATCAAAAATTGTATTAAAAGAATTGAAAATCAATGAATAGCCTCATGAACCAAAACCAGCTCAAGCATTTTCAAATCAAAATAATGCACCAGCAACAACTCTTGACAAATATATCATTAATAAAGGAACTGTAATAAAAATTAATCAATCTACAGTTTCGAAAATTTTTTTATTATTTTTAATTGGTTTTAAGCAACTTGCAATAAAAGGACTAAAAACAGTAAAAAAATAATCAAATAATCATTGTTCAAATGATATTTTATATGTGCCTGGAAAAATAAAAGTAAATATTGCTGCAATAAAGCATAATAGTGTGGTTTGACTAAAAGTTAAAATATATGCTCCAAAAAATAAAGGTAAAAATTTAAAAGATAATGTAACAAAAAAAGGCATTGGTGGTATTATATCTGTAATCAAATTTATTGAACAAAATAATGCTAATAATAAACCTATCATTGCAATATCTAAAGTTTTTCATTTCATAAAATTATGTTTTTGATAAAAATTTAATTTTATAAAAAATAAATTTTCTATATTAAGAGCTAATAATGAAATTATGATATATGATTTTTTATTTGTAATCTCAGAATAGACATTTAAAATTGTTGCTAAAATATTAAATAACAATAATAATATTAAAATTAGAATAGTTGTAAATATAACAGAAGCCAAATTTTCAACAGCATCTGCATTATTTTTTGTTTCAATATTTAATCAAATTGCTACTCCAAAAAATAATATCATTCTAATTAATGAAAAAATAATATTTAATATAACTTTTTTATTCATGAATTTTCCTCCATGAAAAAAGCAGAATTGTCTTTATAAAGGACTTCCTACGCTAGTATTAACTAGATCAGGTTCTAAGAGTATTTCTCAAGCAATTGCTACCTCTGCCTTTTTCAATTATATTTTATTAAAAAAATAAAAAATATGTGAAAATATTTTTTTTTGAAAATTATTTTCACATATTTAACTATTTTATTAATCTTTTTTATCTTCAACATCTTTAGATTTTTTTGGTTCATTTTTTATAGTATTTTTTTCACTATTTTTATTTTCTTTTTCTAAATTAGTTGAATCTTTTTGTTTTGAATTATCTTCTATAATTTTACTATCATTATTAATATTAATACCCTTTAATTTTAATAACTCTTCTTTAAAATATTCTATTTGGTTACCTTTTTCAATTTTTACTCCTGTTTTATCAGCTAATCTAATAAAATTTAAACCTATTTCTGTTTTTTTGCTAAATTTTAATTTTTTTAATGTTTTTTTACCTTCAGAATAATTTATATAAACTATTCCTTTTTCTTCATCATCAATAATTTTTCTAATTTTTAAAAATTTTAAAGTATCTCCAATTGTAGTCATTTTTTCTTCTTCTAAGATAAATCATATATATTGAGGCACAAATAGAATTATTGAATATCAAGATGCACAAAGTACAAATGTTAAAACAATAAATACAATTACAAGAGTTTTTGATAAACTTTCATTATCTATTGAAACAAAATAAAATATAATTCCTAAAATTGAAGTTAATATTGCTAGCGATTGAATTAAAACTACTATTGAAAATAAAGTTTTATTAATATATTTTTCTTCAGATTTATTAGTTCTAAATTTTAAAGCTAAATTTCAAGAAACCATGGCTGGTAAGGGTGCTGCAATTAATAAAATTACTAATAAAATTAAAAGCTGTTCTCCACCTGATATTGCGGCCAAAAGATTAAAATTCATTTTCTAATTCCCCTTTAATTGAGCAGCAACTTCTGCTGCAAAATCAGTAGTTACTTTTTCAATTCCTTCCCCAACTTCAAATCTAAACATTTTTACCAAAGTTGAATTTTTTGATTTAATAAAATTTCCCACTGTTTGTTTATCATCTATAACAAATAATTGTTCTAATAATGTTACTTCTGCAATTCTTTTATTTAATTTACCTTTTAAAATGTTTTCTGCTACATTTGCAGGTTTATCTGATAAATCTGTTGTTTCTTTTATAATATGCATTTCTTGATCTTTAAATTCTTGAGGAACTTCATCAGATGAAAGATATTTTGGTGCCATAGCAGCAACATGCATACAAATATTATATGCATCTTCATTTGAGATTGACCCATCAAATTTTAAAAGAACTGCAATTCTTTTATTGGCATGATTGTAAATTGATAAAACTCCATTTTCAGTAGTTTCCATTCTTCTTAATTCAATTTTTTCCCCAATTGTTGCTGTTGCTTCTACACAAGCTTCAGCTATTGATTGATTGGTTGATAATTTTACATTTAATGCTTCTTCTAAAGTAGACGCATTTGAATTTAATAAAGAATTTGAAATATCTTCAATAAGAGACATAAATTTATCATTTTTAGAAACAAAATCTGTTTCAGAATTAACTTCAAAAATTATTGCTTTTTTATCATTTGCTTTTGCAAAAGCAACTCCTTCTGCTGCAACTCTATCTGCTTTTTTAGCTGCTTTTGCAAGACCATTTTCTCTTAATCAAACAATTGCCTCATCAATATTTCCTTCAGTAGTTTCTAAAGCTTTTTTACAGTCCATCATACCAGCTGATGTTATTTCTCTTAATTCTTTAATTAATTGTGGTGTAACTGCCATTTTTATTCCTCCCCAACTTTTTCTTGTTTTGCAACTTCTTTTGATTCTGGTCTTTTATCAAAAGTTTTTTTTGGACCTGAGTATTTTGAATCTCTTTCTCCTCTATTTGAAAAAGATCTATTTTCATCTCTTACAGGTCTATCTTCTTTTTTAGGAGCAATTATTTTTAAATTACTTGGTTGCATTTTAATTCCTGCTGCATCAGCATAAACATCAACTACATAATTTGTAATTATATTAACTGATTCTTGAATATCATCATTTGCTGGAATTACATAGTCAACCATATCTGGATCAACATTAGTATCACAAATTGCAATTACAGGGATTCTCAATTTTCTTGCTTCTTTAACAGCAATTTCATCTGTTTTTGGATCAACTACAAACATTGCTGCAGGCAATTTATGCATTTGTTTAATTCCACCTAAAGATTTTTCCAATTTTGCTTTTTCTTTTTTAATTAAAATTTGTTCCTTTTTAGGTCTTAAATTAATTTTTCCTGTTTTTTCTTCATTTTCGATATCTCATAAAGTTTTAATTCTTAATGAAATAGTTTTCATGTTAGTAAGAGTTCCACCAAGCCATCTTGAGTTTACAAAGAAATTTCCACTTCTTAATGCTGCTTCTTTAACAGCACTCTTTGCGCTTCTTTTTGTACCAACAAAAATAATTTTTTCTTTTCTTTGACCAATTGAAGTTACAATTTTTTTAACATCTTCCAATCTTCAAATTGTTTGTTGTAAATCAATAATATGATTTTTATTTTTTGCACCATAAATGTATGGTTTCATTTTTGGATTTCAGCGTTTTGTTTGATGACCAAATTGCGCTCCAGCATCTCAAAGCTGTTCTCTTGTTAAGTCTTTTGCCATTTTAAGGCTCCTTTCATAATTAAATTCGTTAAACTTCCATATGGTTCAAAAATTATCCACTTGTTTTATTAAAATAACAAGCACTAGGATAAAAAATTCCCAAATGTGATTGCATACCCTAAAAATCAAATATACAAACATAATTAGTATAACATTTTTAAAAACTAACTAATAGTAAAAAATAGCTTCTTAAAAAGAAAAAAAATTAATTGAAAAATAATTACAATTAATTTTTTTTTTAACTATGAGGTGAAAATGGATCGACAACTAATTCTGTATCAGGATTTTCTCTTTTTGCTAATTTTTTATCAATGTTATAAAAATTGCCATTTGACATTTTAATCCAATCTAACAAATCATTTATTTCTGAAATTTCTTCATAAAAATCAATAATGAATCATTCATAAAATTTAACAGAAGCAATATCTTTTAAAGATTGAGCATTTACTCAAAATTCATTAGAAATTAATGCAAAATGCTCCCTACATTTCTTATATTCTTCAATAATTTCAATAATTGAATCAAAATTTTTATATTGTAAATCAAGTGTATTCATTATATAAGTTGAATTTCTTCCTAAAAGATAATTCATTATTCTTCTTTGATGTAAGAATTCATCTTGTGCCTGAACTTGAAAAAAATGTGTGAAACCTGGATAACCTAGTTCATTGCAATTTTTACTTAAATTAAAGCATTTATTTTGCATTATTGCATGCTCATCAATATATTTTTGTAAGTCTTTTTGAATTTTTTTATTTAACATAATTTTTATACCTCCTTTAAAGATTATAACTTTATAAAGTTTAAAAAATTATTTTAAAAACTAAAATTTTGTTAGTTTAATTAAAGATTTTGCATAAATTTCCATCATTTTTTTTAAGTCATCAATTTTTACATATTCATTATAAGCATGCATTGTTGATTCATTTAAATCAAATTCTGCTCCAAAAGCTATCATATTTGGCATTGATTTAGCAAAAGTACCTCCACCAATTGCAATTGGTTCAGCATTATTATCTCCTGTGACTTCTCTATAAACTTGCATAATATTTTTTACAACATCACTATCTTTTGGAAAATATACTCTATCTTCAATTGAAATTAATTTAGTTTTTAAATTATAATTTTTTACAGAATTATTTAAGACATCCATAATATCTTTTTGAGGGTCTTTTGTACATGGAACCCTAAAATTTAAAGTAAATCTAAAATCTTTTTTAGAAACATTTATAATACCATTGCAAGTAGTAAGAGAACCAGTTTCATCTGTTAAATCACCAAAGATATCACTCATATCATAATTTAAATGAAAGTATTTAGAAATAAATAAAGCAAGTGGGTGATTTATTCCAACCTCATTAATTGCTTTTAGCAATCACGATGATGCTGCAACTCCTTTAAAAGGTAAACTTCCATGAGCTGAAATTCCTTTAACAAAAAGGCTTTCTTTTTCTATGTATGTTTGAATATTATTACTTTTCAAAAAGTTTTGAATTTCGTTGATTTTTGGCCCTTCATACTTAACTAAATCATTTACTGCATTATAAACTTCTCCACCTGTTATTGTAAATTCTGAGTTAAATTCTCCAATTAAATCCATATCTACAATTCATTTTTCTGCATAAACAACAGGAAAATGACCATCAGGTACATATCCTAAATCACATAATTGTTCATTTGCAACATATGCTTCCATGCATTCTCAATTAGTTTCTTCACTTGTACCAAAAATAAACCTAATTTTATAATCAGGCTCAAAACCATTATCAATTAAATATTTAAATGCAAATAAATTAACCATGGTTGGCCCTTTATCATCAAAAGAACCTCTACCAAATAATTTTCCTTCAATTTCAACTGGTTCAAATGGGTTTGTATTTCATTCATCTAAATTTCCTGCAGGTACAACATCTAAATGACAAATTATTCCAAATAATTTTTCACCATAACCATAATCTGCATAACCATATCTATAATCTGGTGCTGTAAAAGTCTTTCAACCAAAACTTTTACATAAATTAATGCAATGTTTTAACGCATTTCTAATATCTTTATCAACTGGAGCTCCCTTTGTTAAATCCTTTCTATATGAAGGTATTGCTATTAATTTTTTTGTTTCTATTAATACATTGTTAAAATATTCTCCTAATAATTTTTCTTTATCTATATTCATTTCACTATTTATCCTTTTCTATTTTTTGTTCTATCACTGATAACTTTATCATAAGCATCATTAATTTCTGCCATTTTCTTTTTTGCAGATTCATTTTTATTTCTATCGGGGTGAAATTCTTTTGCTAATTTTCTATAAGTTTTTTTAACTTTTTCATCTGAATCAGATGGTTTTAAGCCAAGTATTTTGTATGCATTATTAATTGATAAATTAGTTTCTTTTTTAAAATATTGATTATTTGAACTACTTTTTTTATTATCCTCAAAAATTATATCTTCTTCTATTTTTTTAAATAGATTATCAATTTCTTTGCAAAAAAATAAAAATTGACTATCAACAAAATTGTTAATTTCATTTTCATTAAAAGATTTATAAACTTTATTTTGACTTTTACAAATTAAAGCTGGCATTACCTCACTAATAAAAGTTTTTTTAAATATTTCAAAACTCTCTTGTGCAAAAACATTGTAAATTTTTAAAATTTCTTCTTGATTTAGAGGCACTTTTGCTTCATTTGAAATTTTTTCAAAAAGTAAAAAAAAATCATATTCGGTATTTGCTCAATAATTATAGAAATTTCCTTGCATTCTTAATAATATTTCTTTAATATTTTTATTTTCTAATCTAATACTTGTTTCGGAAAAATTTGACAAAAATGGAAATTTATTAAAAACTTCAATATATTCAAATTTTTTCAATTTAATTTTTTTATTTTCCTGATTTTGAAAAATTTTTTTGAAATTATAAAGTTGTTGTTTTAATTTATTTGCCTCAGTTTTTTTTGATTTAAAGATCATAACAATAGTTACTATTAATGCAACTAATAGTAATAATCCTAAAGAAACATATATAAACATTTTATTCCTCTTTCTTTTTTTAAAAAAAAAACTCCATAAACTGGAGCCTTAAAATTATTTAGCTTCTTGTGGAATTACAACAGCTCTAGTTCTATTTTTACCAAATTTTTGGTATTTTACAATACCTGATACTAAAGCAAAAAGTGTATCATCTCCACCACGACCAACATTTGCCCCTGGATGGATTTTTGTTCCTCTTTGTCTAAAAATAATTGAACCAGCATTTGCAAATTGTCCATCAGCTTTTTTAGCTCCTAAACGTTTTGATTCAGAGTCACGTCCATTTCTTGTTGAACCTACTCCTTTTTTAGAAGCAAAATACTGTAAGCCTAATAAAAAACGCATATTAAATCATCCCTTCTATTTTAAAATTTTTTGGATATTGAATAGAAATTGTTTCTAATTGAATCATTAGAAATTCCAATAATTCTTGAATTAAGTTATTATTTTCCTTAACATTAATAACAATTTCATTTTTTTTAACAATTAATTCTAAATTATTACCAAATTTTAAATCTAAAGCATTTAATGCACCATTAATTATACCAGTGACCGCAGCACAAACTAAATCTTCACCAAATTTATTGCTTTCTGCATGACCACTAATATTAAATGATATTATTTCATTATTAGTTTTAAAAATTTTAGCCAATATCACAAAATTATTCCTCTATTTTTTTAGCAACAGGTTTTTTTGCTGCAGTTGTTGTTTTTGCTACAGTTGTTGTTTTTGCTACAGTTGTTGTTTTTGCTGCATTAGCATTTGTAATTGTTTTTGTAGTAGTTGAAATTTCTTTGGGTTCTGAAACTTTAGTTGTTTTTACCCCAGATGCAGAAATTGTTTCAATTTTAACCTTAGTAAACGGTTGTCTATGTCCATATACTTTATTTACATTTTTCTTTGGGTGATATCTAACAACACATAATTTTTTTTCCTTACTTTGTTTAATTACTGTACCTATTACTACAGCACCTTTAATAAAAGGATTCCCTACATTTGAATCTATCATTAATACTTCGTTAAAAATAACTTCTTTTCCTTCTTCTACAGAAACTTTTTCAATATAAATTTCATCTCCTGATGAAACTTTAATTTGTTTTCCACCAGTCTTTATAATTGCAAACATTTCTTTTCCTCCAGTCTAGACTCGCCTTGTATGTGAGTTTTAAACTTCTTTGTAACATACAAAAGAGCGGTTGAAACTAGCAACCTAAATAATTTTATAACAAATATGATAAAAAAATACATTTTTTTAAATTAAATCAATAATATTATAAGAACTCTTAGAATCAATTTTTGTTTTATTTGAAACAGAATTATCTACTTTTAAAGTAGAATCTCCAATGCTTAATTCAAATTTATCACTTTTATTCTTCATTTTATTTGCAAAAACTGTCGTTGATATAGCTCCAAACATATTTGTAAAAAACCACCTGTTTGTTTAACAATATCAGCAATGCCACCAAGTAAAGAACCTGTAACACCCTTTCCACCAATTATTTCTCTTTTTTGTTTATTATTTAATTTTTCCATATTTACCTCCAACAAAATAATCGATAAATTTATTAAAAAGTTAAATTATTTATAAAAAATTTTTGTTAATTCATTTTTATTAATACTATATTTTTTTGAAATAATTTTAATTGCATCTTTTTTACTATATTTCTCCAAAATTAATTTATTTACTTCAAAAATAATTTTTTTCATATCAATCTCAATTTCATTTTTTAATTTATAATTTGGATTAATAATAATGCAAAATTCTCCCTTTTTAGTAAATTTTGTACTTGAAATATATTTGCAAACGTCAATAATTTCTCCTCTTATGTACTCTTCATTAATTTTTGTCAATTCCTTTGCAATAACAATATTTGTATCATCTTCAAGAATTGTTGATAATAAATTTAAAGAAGATTCAATTCTATGAACTGATTCATAAAAAGTTATTAAAATATTGGAATTTTTAAAATTATTCAAGTAATTTACTAAGTTTTTTTGAATATTTTTTTTATCTAAAAAGCCTAAAAATAAATTTTGTGAGGCAACAAAACCAGATGAAACAATAGCATGAATATATGCTGGACCACAATTAATTGAAGTTATATTTAAATCAACATTAGAATTTAATATTTTTGAAATAACTAAAGCCCCCGGATCTGAAATGCAAGGCACGCCTGCATCACTAATTATTGAAATTTTATTATATATTTTAATATCATTTAAAATTTCATTTACCATTAATAATTCATTAAATTTATGCAAGGATTTAAGTTTTTTCTTAATATTAAGTTTCTCAAAAAGTTTTAAACTTACACGGGTATCTTCACAATAAATAACATCAGATTCGTTTAAAGTTTTAATCACTCTTGTTGAAACATCCTCTAAATTACCAATTGGAGTTCCTACCAAATAAATTGTTGATAATTGATTTCTAAAAGTTTTTTGTATTTTCATAATTTTATCTCCAAATATATAAAAAACCTAATTTAAATTATTAGGTCCTACTTAATTTCTTTAAGTGTTATTTTATAAGGTTCTTTTAATTCTCTAACTTCTACTGAGTCACCCTCAATTTTTCCCATCATTGCTTTTGCCAATGGTGATTCATTAGAAATCTTATTTTCAAACGGGTCTGCTTCAATAGCACCAACTATTTTAATTGTCATATCATTTTTAGATTTGTGACTAGTAAAAGTAACTTGACTACCTATTTTAACTTCTTTAGTTTTTGATTTATTATCTTCAATTAATTTTGCTTTTGAAAGCATTGCTTCTACTTCTTTAATTCTTGCCTCAACTTCTGCTTGCCTATTTCTTGCTGCATCATAATCTGCATTTTCCGACAAATCACCTTGTGCTCTTGCCTCAACAAGTTCTTCAATAACTTGTGGACGAATAACATTAATTAAATGAGTAAGTTCATCTTTTAGTTCTTGAAGACCTTCTGCTGTTAAAATAATATCTTTATCTGTCATAATTGTCCCCTTTATTTAACTTTGTTATTATACATTGTTTATATATAAAAATAAATAAAAAAAAATGTTTATAATTATTAAAAATAATTTTAAATTACTCATTGATAAGCTAATCTAAAATTTTTTTCATCATTTACTCCATCAATATAAAAATTACCACAATATTTAAAATCATTTTTTTGAATCAAATACTGCATTCTTAAATTATCTTTATGTGTATCTATTTTTATAGTTTTAAAACCTTTACTTACTGCCACTGAAATTAAACATGCAAATAAAAAGTTCCCAAATTTTTTACCAGAAAAATCAGTATCAACTGAAAATCTATGAATTGTTGCATATCTATCATCATTAATTCACTTACCAGAATTTAAATTTTCATAACTCTCTTCAATTTCTTCATGAATTGTTGCCATACCAACAACTTGACCATCAAAAACTAAAACGTATAATCTTTGTTTTTCAATATCTTCTTTAAAAGTATCCTCATTTGGCATATTATCTTGTCATTGATCAATATTTTCACTTTTTAATAAATTTATAGATTTATTTAATAATTCAATAACTTTTTTAAAATCTTGAATTGTTGCTTTTCTTAAATACATTTTTTTTCCTTTATTTTTCATTAGTTATTTTATATAAAAAAATAAAATTATTCTTTTAAATTAAAATAATTAATTAAATTTGATAAAACTTCATTATTTTTAATAATTTTCCCAAGTTCTTCTTTTTTTGCATTAAATAAGTCTTTTCTATTTGGAAAAGCTTCATTTATTTTTTCAATCGTTTTTTTACCAATTCCAGGAATAGTAATGAGTTCATCATTTATAATTGCTTTTGCTTGTCTATTTCTAAAACCCGTAATTGCAAAATTATGAACTCTATTTTGAATTAATTCTAAAAATTTAAATATCTCATCATTTTTTTCTAGTCTTACTTCTTCTAAATTAGAATTCAAAATATAATCTGTTTTATGTTTTTCATTTTTAACTAAACCAATTATTTCAATATTTAAATCCAATAGTTCTAATTGTGATTTAGCTGCTGAAATTTGAATTTTTCCACCATCCATTATTATTAAATCTGGTAAATTTGAAAAATTGTTTAAGTCTTTTTGATATCGTCTATAAATCATATTTTGCATTCTATGATAATCACTTGCATGATCAATTGCAATATTATATTTTCTAAAATCATTAAAACTTGGTTGCCCACCTTTAAATACTACCATAGCTCCAGTTACAAATTCATCTAAAATATTTGCAACATCAAACATTTCAATATGATATGGGTAAGTTTTTAAGTTTAAAGTTTTTTGTAATTTTTCAAGTAATTCATCTCTAGTTAATGAAATTTGATTTTTATATATTTGATTTTGCTTTAAATATTCCTCAGCATTTTGTTTTGCCAATTGCAATAAATTTTTATTTACTATAGTATCTTCAAAAGTTAATTTGTCAAAAAATAATAGTTTTAGAGAGCTCTCTTTAAATATTTCTG
This sequence comes from Spiroplasma taiwanense CT-1, assembly GCF_000439435.1. Classification (NCBI taxonomy): domain Bacteria; kingdom Bacillati; phylum Mycoplasmatota; class Mollicutes; order Entomoplasmatales; family Spiroplasmataceae; genus Spiroplasma; species Spiroplasma taiwanense. Next base: position 257,523 of record NC_021846.1, on the reverse strand, counting down.
GAATAACAATATAATCAGGAAGCATATTTTTAGAGTAAATTTGTGTAACAAAACTTTCAAATAATTCAATTATTTGATTATTTTCATTTTCTAAAACGATTTGATCTTTCATTATTAATTTACCACTTCTATAAAATAATACAGCAAAACATAATTTTTTTTCAAACTCATAATAGTTAAAGATATCTCTATTTAAATTATCATTAAAATCAACAAACTGTTGTGTTATTGAAAAATCTAAATGATTAATAATTTCTTTTATTCTTTGTGCTTCTTCAAATTGTAAATTTTCAGCAGCAATAAACATTTTTTCTTCCAATTTCTTTTTAAATTCATCATTTTTAATTTCAAATACATTCTTAATTTTTTCTATTTGATTATCATAGTATTTCTTATCTACATTTTTAAAACAAGCACCAGAGCATTGCTCAATATGATAATGAATGCAAGGTTTTTTTAAATTCCCCTTGCATCTCCTCAAAGGATAAATTCTTTCAAGTGCTTTTAAAATATTTCTTGCACTAGTTCCATCTGGAAGTGGACCAAAAGAAATTAAGTTTTTTTCATCAAAATTTCTAGTATAAATATACGTTGGATCTTTTTGATTTGTAATTGCTATATATGGGTATTTTTTATCATCATTTAAAACAATATTATATCGCGGTTTATATTTTTTAATTAAATTTTGTTCCAAAATTAAAGACTCTTTTTCATTATCAGTAATTATTACTTCTAAATCAAAAATTTCTCTTACTAATTTTGTTGTTTTAAAATTATGAGCCTTATTAAAATAACTCAATATTCTTTTTTTAAGATTTTTGGCTTTACCAACATAAATTATTTTATTCAATTTATTCTTAAATAAATAACACCCAGGTTTTTGTGGCAAATTACTAATTATTTCTTCCATTTGAATCTATTTCCTTATATTTAATTATATATGGTATTTTAAAAATAAAAATCAGTTAAGAACTGATTTTAATAAATGTCTTCATTTTTAATAAAAACTTCTCTTGGCTTTGCACCATTTTGAGGACCAATAACTCCATTTTCTTCTAATTCATCAATAATTTTTGCTGCACGATTATACCCAATACTAAATCTTCTTTGAATTAAACTAGTTGATGCTTTTTGTTCTTTTATTACAAATAATTTTATTTCTTCCAACATTGAATCTTTATTGCCTGATTGAGTGTAATTATTTTGAATTTCATCATTTGATCTCATAAATTCTTCATCAAAAATTTGTTGTTGTTGATTTGAACAATATTTAACTAATTTTTCAATTTCATCATCACTAATATATGCTCCTTGTGCCCTTGTTAATGAAGAACTTCCAGGTGGCATATATAATAAATCTCCTCTTCCAATTAATTTTTCAGCTCCTGTTGAATCCAAAATTGTTCTAGAATCAATTGATGAAGCAACAGCAAAAGCTATTCTCGTTGGAATATTTGACTTAATAACACCAGTTAAAACGTCTGTTGAGGGTCTTTGAGTTGCCACAATTAAATGTATACCTGCTGCTCTAGCCATTTGAGTTAATCTCATAATTGAATCTTCAACATCTCTTTTATTTGCTGTCATCATCAAATCTGCCAATTCATCAATAATAATTACATAATAGGGCAATTTAGTTGAAGGTTTTTTTTGTTTTGAATTATATCCGTCAATATTTTTTACACTATGTTGAGTAAATAATGCATAACGTCTTTCCATTTCATTAATTACTTTTTTAAGTGCATTATTTGCAATATTCATATCACTTATTACTGGAGCTAGTAAATGTGGAATTGAAGAATAAATTGATAATTCCACTTTTTTTGGATCTACCATTAAAAATTTTACTTCATGTGGTTTTGCTCTCATTAAAATTGATGAAATAATTCCATTAATCATAACAGATTTTCCACTCCCTGTTGAACCAGCAACTAATAAGTGAGGCATTTTATCCAATTCTCCAAATAGTAAATCTCCTGTAACTGTTTTACCAATTGCAAATAATAACTTTGAATTCATTTTTTGAATTGGAGTTTTCTCTATAACACTTCTTAAAGGTACCACTAAGGATTTATCATTTGGAACTTCAATTCCAACTGCAGCTTTCCCTTGAATTGGTGCTTCAATTCTAACATTTTGATTTGCAAGAGCTAATTTTAAGTCATTTTCTAGTGAAGTAATACTATTAACTTTTGTACCAGGTGCTGGAAGAATTTCAAATTTAGTTACACTTGGTCCAATATTCATATGATTAACGGTTGCTTTTACACCAAATTGATTAAAAGTATTTGTAATTGTTGTTGCTTTTAAATCAGCTTGTGTTTTTAACTCAATTTGATCTTTTTCATTATTTAAATCAGGATTTAATATATCAATTGATGGAAGTTGATAACCAAGATTAACATATTGTTCTTTTTCAATTGCTTTTGAAGTATTAACTTCAATGGTTCTATTATTTTGACTTCGTGAATAAAAATTATTATTTGAATTATTAATAATAGTTTTTGCAAAATTATCTTGCATTGGTGAAGTATAATCTTGAAAATTTTCATATCTTTTTTCTAATTGTTTTTCTTGCTCAACTTCATTAATAAATTGCTCCAATGTAATTTGATTATTTAAAGTTGAATTTTTCTTATCTTTATTTAATTTTGAAGAAATAATTTCTTGTGTTTTACCATTTGCACCAAAAGGTGTAACAGAAGATTCCTTTTCAAATTCCTTTCTTGCCTCCTCAGTACTAATTTGTCCATATTTACTTTCTGCAGGTAAATCATTTTCAAATAATCGAGATCTTCTTGGAACATAATTTTGGCTTTCTTGTTTCTGTAAATTATTGGCAACTCTTTCTTGAGCTTCATATATTTTTTGATCATGATCAAATTCTGTTACTTTACTAAATCCTCTATTACTTTCAATATAGCCTTTATTTTGGTTATAAAAATCCAAGTTAGAATTATTTAAACTTTGATTTTGGTGATCATTACTAAATTGATTTTCATCAAAAAAATTTGATTCAAAATTATCATGATAAAAATCTTCTTTTACATCATCATAAATATTATAGTTATAATGTTTATTATAACTTGGTAATTCAATTGTAATATCTGATTCCTTCATTGATGCTAAAATTTGTTTTTCATCGAAAGTATCATCATCACTCACATTTATAATTTTAAAAATACTCTTATAATTATTATGTCTTTTTTGATTTTGATATAAAAGTGGATTTTTTTGTTTTAAAGATAAAATTCTTAACCTTTTACCAATTCTTTTGTTCTTTGGTTTAAATATAAAAAATGGATCTCCTGTAAAAATTCATAACATATTTATAAAAAAGAAAAAAAGACAAATTACTAGTCCTCCATAAATTGAAGTATATGAAGATATTCCTGCCAATACTGTCCCAATCATACCTCCACCTGCTCATAAAGTAAAATAACTTTCAGGAGCAGCAATTATAAAATCACCTGTAGTTTTTCAAAGTGAATGTGAATATCAATTATTAACATAAGAAACTATTGAATCTTTTAAAATTGAATTTGACCAAACATTTTCAATATTAAAATCAGTTGAATTTGTTAAATTTGCTACAATAAAAAGTATCGAACTTATCAATCAACACATTACAAATCAGGTAATAATTACCATTGCAATAAATCTTTTTTTAGGATTAAATTTGATCCCAAAATAAATAGAGAAATCCAAAATAAAAAAAAGTAGATATAAAAAATATTTAAATCAACCAAATGGTAATGTAAATAAAATATCGTCAATGAATTGTCCAACAATTGTTATTCTTCCTACTGACATAACATTAATAAAAAATAAAATTAATGCTGTTACTATTCAAGAAATTGAATCTGCTTTTCTTTCTTTTTTTTGGACAGTAAAAGCAATAGTTCTATCATTATCTTTTGAATTATTATTTTGCCCATTATAATCGTTCATATTATCACCTTATTTTTATTGCCTTACTTTATGATTTTAATATATATTTTACTTTATTTACATATATTTAAAAAACTCATAGTTATTTTAGTTACTATGAGTTTTTTATTTTATTATTCTTTGGTTGATAAGCAAAACTACCTATTTCATTGATAACTACAAGCACTATTGGTTGTTTACCTGTTTCTTGTTTTAAAGTAGTTCTTATTTTTGAAATAATTTCCTTTTTAATAATATTAATATCAAATGATTTTGGATTTTCTTTTATTTGCAATTTATGTTTTTCAAGAATATCTACAATATATTTTTGCATAAGTTTAAAAATTGGATTTTCATCAGTTATATAAATTACTCCACGCATTTGAATATCAATTAATGAAATTAAATCCTTAGTTTTTTCATTAATGTTTGCTCCAATAATAACAGCGCCATCAGTTGCTAGTTGCTTTCTTTCATTTAAAACTACAGCTCCAATATCCCCAACTCCAATACCATCAACATATACATCAGCAGTTTTAACAACTTCTGTTGAAATTACTAATTTTCCAGAATTGGAAATTTTTAATACTTGACCATTATTTATTAATTGAATATGTTCTTTTGAAACTCCTGCTTCAATTGCTGCTCTTTCAGCATTTAAAAAGTCTTTATATAAACCTTTAATTGGAATAAAACTTTTAGGTTTCATAATCCTTGTCATTAATTTAATGTCTTCATAACTTGCTCTCATTGATCAAATATTTCTATCACTTAAAGAAATTAATTTTGCATTACTTCTTGCAAGTTCATCTAAAATTTCTGCATGTCTTTTTTCAACACCAGCTGCAGGGGGAGTTGCCAAAATTATAGTATCGTTTTCAGTAAATTCTATTATTTCATCATTTCCTGCTGTTATTTTTGCAAGTCTTGAGTATAATAAGTCTCCAGCTCCAGTAATTAATAATATTCCATCATTTGACTTCATAAATTCTTCAAGAGAAAAAATATCATCTTTACTAATTTGTATACTTTGTTGAATAATTTTTGATTCAACAACTTTTACAATTGTTTTTCCATAAATTGCAATTTTTCTTTCATTTTGTTTTGCTTGTTTAATTATTTCAAATAATTTAAAAACATCCTCTTCAAACATTCCAATAATTAATCTTCTTTTTTTATCTTTCATTGGAGCTGAAATATATTTTTCAATTTTATGATTTGGTACAGTATAACCTATTCTGGAAGCATATTCTGCATCACTAATTAAAGTTAATACGCCTTTTTTTGAAATTTGTGTTAAATGCTTCATATCTGTTGAAAAGTTTGCTTGTTCATTACCATCAATTATATAATCACCAACATAAACAATAGTTCCATCAGTAGTATGAACTGCATATCCATATGATTCTGGAAAACTTGCAGTTGTTCTAAATGCTTCAATACTAATATTTCCAAATTTTATAATATCTTTATCATTAATAATTTTAAAATTATTATCTCTATTTTTAATTCTATATTTCAAATTTCTATACTTCAATAATGTTGATGTTAGTTCATTGCAATAAACTGGTATATCCATTTCACGCAGAATATAACTAATAGCACCTGCATTATTTGAGCTTGGATTTGATAAAAATATTCCCTTAATTTTTTTAACATTACTTTTTAAATATTCAAAACTAGGTATTATTACATCAATTCCCAAAACACTTTTTTCTGGAAATTTAATACCTGCGTCAAATATGAATAGTTCTTCATTAATATTGATAATAAAAATATTTTTTCCTCTTTCGTCTTGACCACCAAGGGCCATAAATTTAATTTCTGCCATATTATTTCTCCTATCTTTTTCAAAAATATTATCTAATTATATTTATTTTTCAATCATTCTTAAAAGGTCATGATTAAATCAGAATTAATTACTTTTTTATTATAATTTATTTAATTCCAAAAAAAAAGTAATTTAGATAAGAAATATTTAAAAATTCTTTTAAAAAAAGTGAATTAACTATAAAATAAACTTGAATGAAAGAAGTGAAAAAATGGATATCCAACCAGAAGAATATTTTGAAATAAAAGAGGAAGTCTTTACACTTGATGTAAGAACAAAAAGAGAATTTCAAACTTTACCACATTTTAGTTGAGCTACAAATATTGAATATAGTGATTTTATCTCAAATTATGATTATTATTTGGAAAAATTTAATCCAAATAATAAACCAATTATTACAGTATGTAATGCCGGAAATAGAAGTGGGCAAACTGCACAATTCTTATTAGATCATGGTTATAATGCAAGAACTTTATCTGGTGGTGTTTATAAATACTATAAAAAGATAAAGTAAAAATAAAAACAACTTTTAAATTGAAAGTTGTTTTTTAATATTATTTAAAATTTTTTAGTTCTCTTTCAAGTTTTAATAAAAATAAATTTAAATTAAAACCAGTTACAGACATTAAAATAAAATCTTCTTCTAAAGTTCATTTAATTCCCAAAATTTTTAAATGTTTTTTATTGATTAAAGAAAGAACAACTATTTTTACTTTTTTATCTTTAACTTCTACTATATTTTCAAAACCACCTAAAGCTTTGACTATATTTTTAAAAGTAAAAACTGAAGGAATGTTTTCTAACTTATCTAATGAGTTTTTTTGAATTACAATTTTTCTAGTTGAAATATAGATTAATAAAGTTATTGAACAAACAACAAATAAAATAGCAACTAATATTAAAACTGTTGTTACCATTATTCAATAATTTCCTTATCTTTAATAAAGATATCTCTTAATATTTCAACTTTACTATTTTTTTTACCTTCTAAACTTGTTATTACTTTAATAATTTTATTTGAAACTTTTATACTTATATACTTATCAATAATCGGTACTTCAATAGTATCAATAATCATTATTTCTTTTGATTTCTCTTCCAATTTTAAAGTTAAAAAATGACTATCATTTAAAATTAAAGGAGCATTTAAAGTTCTAAATTTATTTGTACTAACTGGAATTAATTCTTGCATTTGAAAAATTTTACTATTTTTTGGTAAAATTATTGCTCCTCCAGCTGATTTCATATAACCTGTACTTCCATTTGAAGTTGAAATTACAAGTCCAGTTCCATGAAATTTTTCTAAAAATTCATCATTAATGAATATTTCAATATAAAGCGCTGATTTTTCATTTAAAATTTTTAATTCATTTGCAACTAAATAACTATCTCCATTATTTTGAACTTCCAATAATTCAAATTTATCAATTGAAAAAGTATTATTTTCTATTAAATCTAATGTTAAATCAAATTCATCAATTCTATTTTTATTAGTATAATAACCAATTCCTCCAGATTTAAAGGGTACAAAAAAAACATCATCAATTTGTTTTTTATATAAGGAAATTGCTTTTAAAAAAGTTCCATCTCCACCAAAAATAAAAACGAACTGAGGATTTTTTTCTTTTAAAATTCAACCTCTTTTAATTAATTTATCTTTAAAATCAGAAATTGATTGAATTGTGGTTTTATAATCATTTTTAACTATATTAAATGAAAGCATAACTACTCCACCTTTAACATAATTTTATTTTACTTATTTTTTATTTAAAAATAAATAAAAATTGTATAATATTACTTGTAAATTAAGGAGTTAAAATATGTCAGATAAAAAAAGAATGGTTTCTGGAATAACAACAACTGGTACGATGACATTAGGAAATTATATTGGGGCAATGAAAAACTTTGTTGCCTTACAAGATGAGTTTGAAATGTATATTTTTGTTGCAAATCTTCATGGTATTACAAAACCAATTGAAAAAGAAATCTTAAGAAAAAATATTAAAAGTATGGTTGCACTTTATTTTGCGTGTGGCATAGAGCCATCAAAAGCTACTGTTTTTGTTCAAAGTGATGTGTTAGAACATACCGAACTAGGTTGAATACTTACTTGCAATACAACTTTAGGTGAATTGCAAAGAATGACTCAATTTAAAGATAAAACAAATAATTTAAAATTAGATAACGGTACACAATTTATACCAACAGGTTTATTAGTTTATCCAGCATTAATGGCTGCAGATATTTTATTATATGACGCACAATTTGTACCAGTAGGAAAAGACCAAAAACAACATATTGAATTAGCAAGAAATATTGCTGAAAGAATGAATAATAAATATGGAGAAATGTTTACAATTCCAGAAGAATATACTCCAAAAATTGGTTCTAAAATTATGGATTTACAAAATCCTGAAAAAAAAATGTCAAAATCGTCAAATAATCCCAAAAGTTTTATTGGACTTCTTGATAATATTAATGAAGTAAAAAATAAAATTAAGTCAGCAGTAACAGATTCAGAAAATGTTATTAAATTTGATACCGAAAAAAAACCAGGAATTAGTAATTTAATTACAATTTTTGCTTCTCTAAAAAATATTAACTTGGAAACTGCTGAAGAAATTTTTAAAAATAAGGATTATGGGTTTTTAAAAGAAAAAGTGACCGAAGTTGTTGTAGAATTACTTGAAAAAATTCAAATAAAGTATAATAAATTATTAAATTCTGAAGAAATAGATAAATGATTAGAAGATGGAGCTCAAAAAGCACAAAATATTGCAAGAAAAAAATTAACTAAGGTTTTGAATTTAACTGGATTAAACTATAAGAGAAAATAATTAGTTATTTTCTTCATTAAATGCTCATTTAATTGAATTTACTTTTTTTAAAACTTTACTACAATTTTCATTTGGCCTTAAGTCTAAACAAACAGAATGGATTGCTATAAAATTACTTGTCTCAAAAGTAATTTTTTTTAAATTTACAAAATCAACTACTCATCCAAATTCTCCATTATTAAAATCTTTTTTATTCATTATAAATTTACATATAAAACACATTCTAAATTGATCAATTTCTTTATTAATTAGCTTTGGTGAATTATTTCAAGCCGATTCAATATCAATTGATGAAAATTCTATTTCATTATTATCTAAAATTTTTGCCATAAAAAACCTCTTTTAATTATTATATTAAAAAAATCTACACATTCAAATAGTGTGTAGATTTTTTAACTTTATTTATTATTTTTTGCTATCTAATGATTTTTTTGATGTTTCAACTAATGCTTCAAACTGTTTTGGTTCGTGAATTGCTAATTCAGAAAGCATTTTTCTATTTATTTCAATTCCTGCAAGTTTTAAACCATTCATAAACTTTGAATAACTTAATCCTAATGGTCTAACTGCTGCATTTATACGAATAATTCATAATTTTCTAAAATCACGTTTCTTCAATTTACGTCCTACAAATGCATAAGCCATAGAACGTACTACTTGTTCATGTGCTTTTTTGAAATTTGTCTTTTTAGTTCCATAGTAACCTTTTGCACGTTTAATTCAACGCTTTCTTCTTGCTCTTGTTACTTTACCAAATTTTACTCTTGCCATAGTGTTCTACTCCTTATTAATTTTGTAATAATCCTTTTAGACGTTTCATATCTCCTGCAGATACAAAAGTTGCCTTTTTTAAATGTCTTTTTTGTTTTGTTGTTTTATTTTGTGCTAAGTGTGATCTATAAGCTTGACCTCTTTTTAATTTACCAGCACCATTTTTTTTAACTCTTTTTGCTAATGAGCTTTTTGTCTTCATTTTTGGCATAAATTTTCCTCCAACTATTATCCTTTTTTAGGCACTACATACATATCTAAAAAACGTGTATTTAACTTGGCTTCCTTTTCAATCTTTGCAATATCTTCAATTTTTGCAAAGAAATTATCTAGAGTTACTTTACCAAATTCTTGATAAACAATTTCTCTTCCTTTAAATTTTAAAGAAATTTTAACTCTATCTCCAGCTTCTAAGAATTCTCTTGCTTTTCTTGCTTTTGTGTCTAAATCATGTTCACCAATACCAACTGTTAAACGAATTTCTTTATTTTCTACTTTAACTTGATTTTTCTTATTTTCTCTTTGTTTACGTTTCTGTTCATATTTAAATTTTCCATGATCTAACATTTTTGCAATAACTGTAGAATTATCTTGAATACCAACTTGTAATAAATCTAGATTATTTTCTTCAGCTAATTTTAAAGCATCAAATTTATTTAATGGTCCAATTTTTTCACCATCTTCTTTTATTATTAGAATTTGTTTTGCTCTTATTTCTTTATTTACAAATTCTGTTTTTATGTTTTTATTTTCCGCCATTTGTCCTCCAAAATAAAAAGTGTGCCGTTAAAAGACTAGTAGCACACTTAAAAGATTATTTTATTTTATTAAATAATAAAAATTTAAAATAAGTTTTAATACCGATTCCTAAAAGTAACGGTGAGCATGTGCTTCTTTCTTTAAACCAAAATTATTATAATACATTTTTATTAAAAAAGTACATTATTTTTAATATTTATATAAAATTAAATAATAAGTTTAACAAATATTTACTAAATTAAGGAAAATGATAATATAAAAAACAGTAAATTTAATAAAATATATTATTTCCACATTTATTAATTTTAAAATTATCTTTTTGTTGATTTTTTCATATTATAAGTTTTTTTTAACTATAAAATTATTTAAAGCATTTAAAATAAGTTACATTTAACTTTGAAAATTTATCTTTAATTTCTATATTTTCTAGTAAAATTTGGGTTGGTTTTTTAAATTTAACTGTTTTATTACTAAAATATGAAATTTGATCATAAGTAATGTAGAATACATTACTTAATTGCTATTTTATAATATTCATTATATTTAATAGCATTACTTCAATCACCAATCTCAGGACCTAAATAGAGTTGATAAGATAATTGTCAAATTTCCTTTTGAAAATAAATCTCAAAATATTAATATAATTGGAATTAAAAATATTATTAAAAAATATTATCCCTGTACAGAAACATAATTTTGATAAATTGAAATGTCATATTCAATTTTTGAAATACTAAAATAAAATATAAAAGATACTATTAAACTTATTAAATAAAAAGGTAATAAAATAATCACATAATATTTTTGAAATGTAGATTCAAATTAATTTATAATCATATCTTTTTTCTAAAATAAATATAATTATTTCTGAAAAAAACATAAATATTTTAGAAGAAATATATAAACTAAAAAATTAAATTTAATATTTGAAAAATATTGATCATAAATATAATTGTGTAGATAAGATTTTCATATTTAAAATAATTAATCAAATTACATTCATAATTAAAGTAGATAAAATTAAAAAAGACGAAAAAATTATTACTTTTTTATTTTTTATATCAAAACTAAAAAAAGTAGAAAATAAATTCCAAACACTATATAAACTTTTTTTCATTTTTATATACTCTTTAATATCAAAATTATTGTTTTACTACTTAATGTATGCATATCAAATAATAAAGATATTTTTCTTCTTCACTATCAAACTGACTATTGTAAATTATTTTACTTTGATCTAAAATATCTTTAATTTCTTCAATTAAGTGAGTAATTACTACTTTGTAGTTTCTGTGTCCTTTAATTCTTTTATAACATTTAATAAAATTTTTTTATTTTGATATCAACATTTGTTGTTGATTCATCAAAATAAAAAAAAATACTTTTGTTTTAAAATTATATAAAGTGATAAAGTAAGTAATTTTTTTGACCTGAAGATAATTTTGTTATCTTTTTATTATAAAAATGATTTATTTTTACAATTTCTTTAATAATTTTTTAATCTACTTTCAAATTTTTTTTGAAAGTAGATTAATTTTCATTATATTCTAAATATTGTTTTCAGTTATATTTAAATGGAAATCATCATTTTCTGAAAATAAAATCATTCTTTATATTTTATCTTTTTTTACGACAAATCATTATATGAGATTATTCCATTTTTATTTTCAAGTTTAGGAAAAATATTTTTTGTTAAAGTTTTCTTTCCAGTTCTATTATTATCTAATAGTTCATAAATATTATTTAAAATAAACTTTAAATTTAAATTATTTAATACAACTTTATCTCAAAATTTTTTTAATATATTTCTATATTAATAATATTCACTCTACCCTCCTAATATATAAAAAAATGTTTTTACTACAATAATTTTGTTTTCAAAGTAATATTATTTTAAGTAGTAAGTTCTCGATAACAAATAAATTTTTCTGTATATTTTTTTATCTTTGCTTCTTTATTATATATAAAAATATATGAACCAAATTTATTTTATATTTATCTAAATTTGTCTATATATTTAATATAAGGATTTTGTCTTTCAAAATTTCTTAATAAATTATTTTTTAAACAATATCTAATAATTTCATTTTCTTTTTTTTCAATTTTAAATGGAATATCCTTAGTTTTTTTCATATTATCAAACTCATATTTAAGATTTCTAATTTCATTTTCCAGTTTATATAAACCTAATACTTTATTGTGATTTTTTTTCTGAATATCCTCACTAAATTCATTTTTTTCAATTATTGTTGTCCCTGGGAAAAAATCTAAATCAATATGTTTACAACCAATATGATGATAACCTTTTGATATTGCTTCACTCATTGTTATATATTTATTATCGTATTGTTCAAGTGATAATACTTCACCTTCAAAGGGTATACATAAATCACATGATTCTTCTTCTGATTGTACATAAACTAATGTTTTTACTCTTAAAGCTTCTTTTTTTTCAAATCAATTATAAATGCCTAATAAAGGTCTGTTTTTTTCATTTTCAATTGGTTCTAAAATTTTTGTCTTTTAATAATTTTATTATTTTTATTAATATACTCTTTTGGTTCATTTATTAACGACTGTTTTTCATTTTTCTTTTTATAAATTTTATTTCATGGAATTATAAAATATAAAATTAAAATAATAACTAATACTATTAAAATAATTCATAAAGGTCAATTATTCATTTTATTTAATTATTATGATCATTTAAATGATCATAATAATCTCTTGCCTCCTTTAAATTTATTCTTTGTTCTTCACTGCAACTTGTACAAATTCCTTGATAATCAATTTTAGCTTCAAAATTTATTGCTTTTGGAAAACAAATTTTTTAAAATCTCAACAAGTTTTACAAAATGTAAAAATTCAATCCGTATCCTTTTCAAAATTAAAAGCCTTAATATTTTCTTCTTTATTTTAAAAATGAAATGTTATTATCATTTCATTTTTTATATATTTATTAAATTAATAATTTTCTCATTTCATTTGCAACATGTTCTACATCAGGACCAATAACAATTTGTAAACTTTCAGTTCCCAATCGTTTTATTCCAAATGTTCCAGCTGCTTTTATTTTTTTATCATCAATTGTTGAATTATCTTTAAGAATTAATCTTAATCTAGTTGCACAATTATCTATAGATACAAAATTTTCTTTGCCAATTGCATCAATAATTTCTATTGCCATATTTTCAAATTTATTAACTTTTATTTTTTTATTTGCAGACTCAGAAATTTTTACCTTATTTAATTCTCCCACTTGTCCAGAAGTATTTACTTTTCTTCCAAGTGTTGGTAGATTTAATTTTTTAATAACAACATAGAAAATAAAGTAGTATGTTACTCCTGCAAGTGCTGCTAATAGAAGCAATCATAATGGATTTGGAAAAAAACCAGCTTGAAATAACCCTGATGTAGAAACACCATCTGTAAATGCATTAATATCTCCATTTACTGTTATTCATTCACCATAATTACCTGTAATTGGATCTGTTTTAAAACCACTTACTAGCATTTGAAATCAAAAGAATGTATTCATTATTTGATGTAATCCAAATGGTAATAACAATCTATTTAGAATAGAATAAATTGTTGTACCAGGTATTGCTAACGCTGGATTTGTAGGATCAGCTACAGCTGTACCAAATTTAATTAGACCAAATTGAATTCAAGGTCATACTATTGAAAAACCAAAAGCCATTGGTATTGATGCTGCTAATGCAACCATTGGTACAAATCTTCTTCCTCCAAAAAAAAAAAAAAAAGCTGTTGGCAATTTTATATCTTTGAGTTTATTGTAAAAATATGCAGACATACATCCAGCCACAATTCCCCCTAAGACACCAATATTTAAAACATAGTTTACCCCTGTAATAGTTTTTCCATCATCACCATATACTGGTACGTAAATTAATTCAGAAAATGCTTCGCCCCCTGTATCTTTAAATGTCATAACTTTACCAGAAATGATTTATGGTAAAGTTCCTTCACCTGTTAAGGCTGCAATTAAAAGATAAAAGATTACTGCAACTAACGCAACTTCACCTCTATGGTCTTTTGCAAGACCAAATGCACAACCAATTGCAAATAATAATGGTAAATTATCAAATGGAATTGAACCTGGTTTTTGAATAATTAATGAAATTCAATAACCCACTGAACCTTCATCTGCAAGAGATATTTCCAAAGCACCAAAACGATTTAGAATTGCTGCAAAAGGTAAAACAACTATAGGAAATTGTAATGTTTTTCCTAATTCTTGAAGAAGAGTTAAAAATCTACTTCACGTGTTTGGCCCAGCTGAGTTGTTTTTTGAAAATTTTACTTTTTTCTTAGATAGTGAATTATCTAAGTTTACTTTTGCTTCAGCCATTTTTTAGAACCTTTCTAGAGTGATAAAAGTACAATTTTATTTTTACAAAAAAAAATAATTTCCAGGTTTTTTTGAAATTATAAAATATTTTTCCAATATAAAAATAATATTTAGATTAGTTGTTCTATTGCAATTGGTAATAAAATTAGTGCTGCAAGATAACCCACAGCTGCTAATGTAAAAATTTCATAAAATTGTCAAAATCTAAAAAATTTATATTTGCCTGGAGTTACATTAAAAGAATCTCTTTCAAAATTTTTTTTCTTTCTAAATCTAAGAAAAAAAATTGTTGAAAAAATACCTAATAGTAGTCCTAAAATTCCAAATGTTAATAATAGTCATGATGATACACTTGTAGTTTCTGTTAATATAAGCATAATTACTTTCCTATTCTAAATCTAAAATAACTTCATGGTTTTATAAAATCAATTAATCTATTTTCATAACTTTCAATTTTACCAACATAATTATATTTTGAATTTTTATCTTCAAATCCATCTTTTAAAATTATATGACATTCACTCTTATATTTTTGATCATTGTCATTAATAATAACAACATCTCCTTTATTAAAAATTTTTTTTCCATTCTTTAATGGAATTTGTGAATTCTTAAAAGCAACTCTTGAAAAAGTAGATCTAATAAAAA
This sequence comes from Spiroplasma taiwanense CT-1, assembly GCF_000439435.1. Taxonomy (NCBI): domain Bacteria; kingdom Bacillati; phylum Mycoplasmatota; class Mollicutes; order Entomoplasmatales; family Spiroplasmataceae; genus Spiroplasma; species Spiroplasma taiwanense. Next base: position 242,375 of record NC_021846.1, on the reverse strand, counting down.
ATTTTGTTATATCTTTTCTTCTATAATGTTCAAATTGTAAAATATCTATCTCTTCTTTTGTCAAATTTTTTTCAATATTTAAATCAAAAGTTATTTCATATCTGTTAATTTGGGCAAGTTTTTTTAATTCTTCTTCTGTTGCATATGCATTACCAATCAAAACATTATCAATTTGATTAGAATAGAATAAAATAAAATTTTTGCTTGAGAAGAAATAGGAATATTTCTTTGTTCTTCTAAAGTTGGTAATTCTTTTCAACCAATAGCTGTTGTCATTTCTCCAAAATGACTTCCAACAAAAGCAGATGTTTCAATATTATATTTTAAATATTTTTGATTAGCTTCTGTAAAAAAATCAAATGGTAAAGCAGTATATTCTAATGGATAAAAATTATGACAACCACTCAATCTATTTTTTATAGGTTGATAATCCATAACATTTGTAATTAAATTATCATTATTGGACATATTTAGTTGTATATTTATTTTATATTTATTATGCGTAATATTAGAAATTTCTGCAGGTAAACTTGGTGAGTCTAATCTTAAACAATCAATACCATATTGGATACATTTTGATAAATCATTTACAGATATTTCAATTAATTTCATTGATTTATATTCAACATCTAAAATTGTGTAAAAACCTATTTCCTTTGCATATTTTAAAGGCTTTAATACCATATTAGCCTTTTCTTTTTCTTTTTCTGTACCAACAAAATGTAATATACTTGTAAAAACAAATTCATACCCTAAAGATTTTGCAAAATCCAAATATTTTTTATCTTCTTTAAATGAAGATTGCTCTGGATAAATTGAAATACCAATTTTTTTATTCATAAAATACCTCTTTAATTAATTTTAACAATAAAAAAATCTCTTTTAAAGAGATTTTTTTATTTCCAATTTTCTGAGGCAAAAGTTAATAAAGCTTTACCATTTGCTTTTGCATAATCATCTTGATCAATAACAAAGACAGGTACATTTAAAACACTTTTCAATTCATCCAACTCAAAAGCCACTTGTGGTCCAATTAAAACTATATTTCATTCATTTCCAATCAACTTTGCTTCATTAATTGAAACTGCTTTTACTTCTAAATCCAAATCATCTTCGAAAATATAATCTTGCATTTTTTTAAGTAAAATTGATGTGCTCATTTCTGCATTACAAGCTAATAATATTCTTTTCATATATTAATCTCCTTCTAATTTAAAATACTTCTATTAATACTTTTTTCTTCAATATTTTGTGTTTTTGTAAATTTAGATAATAATTCTTTTTGTTCAATTTTATTTGCTAATAAAACAAATGGTGAATAACAACCAAATAGTATTGCCATATTTATGTCAACAACAATTCCACCTCAAATATCTTTTGTTGCTAATAAACCACCTAATATTGGTGGTGTTGTTCAAGGAACAACAACACTTGAATACTCCATCATTCCAGTAATTGTTGCAAAATAAGCAAACATTCCTGCAAGCAATGGTCCAATAATAAAAGGAATAAATAATATTGGATTTAGTACAATAGGTAAGCAACTATTGATGGTTTATTTACACAAAATAAGGCTGGAATTATTATCATTTTTGCCATTGTTCTATAATCTCCTCTTTTTGAGAAAACAAAAATTGCAATAATTAATGTTATAGTTCCCCCAGTACCTCCAATGTGAATAAAATTATTCATGAATGAATTTGTAAAAACATATTCAGGGTTTGCACCCTCTGCTAGTGCTTGCTGATTTTGAGTTAAACCGTCAAGTTGAATAGGTTCAATTATTGGAGACAAAATACCCCCTGCGTGAATTCCTAAGAATCATAATAATTGTCAAACAAAAACAATTACTATCATTCCACCAAATCCAGAAACAACATTTACAAGTGGTTTTTGAATTAAAACAACTATTAAACCATTAATACTTGAAAATGTTACTGAATTTTTTCCAACTTGAATTGCACCAACTAAATCACCAATTTCTGAAATTCCAAAAGCCACTAAACCAAATATTGAAAAAGTTATTGCATATGGAATTAAAACATTAAATGATTTTGCAACACCTTCTGGAACAGAGTCAGGCATTTTAATTTTCAATTTCTCATTTTTTGATAAATTTCCATATAAAATTGTTGATAAAAAAGATATTACTATTGCAGTAAACATTCCTGTTGTTCCAAAAACTCCTAAGTCTCCTCAAAAAGTTGGATTCATAATTAAAAATGAACTCATTGCAACAACTGCTGTAGATCATTGACTTACTTTGTAATAAGGAGCTAAATGAAAAGCAATTGCTCCTGATAATAAAAAAGCAAAGAAAGCATAAGTACCATTCCAAATATAACTACCAATATTTTTAAATTTATTTAAAATATCAAGTTGATCTATTGTTAAACTAATAAAATTAAAAATACCTCCATTTCCCGCACTAAGTAAAATATTATTAATTAATATAAAAACTGCTCCAACAATAACTAAGGGCATAAGTGAAAAAAATCCATTTTTTAAAGCTATCATAAATTTTCAATTAGATAATTTACCAGAACCATAAATTACTTGATTAATAATTACATCAAATGATATAGGCTCTGCTTTACCTTTATTGTATCTTAATTCCAGTTTTTCATTTTTTACTTTTAATTTTTGCAATGAAATTTTCTTTTTATACTCAATTTTTAAAGAATTTAACTCTAAAGATAATTCAAAAAATTTTTCCTCAATATCCTTTTTAAAAGATTTTAATTTTTTTCTTTTTTGTTTTTTAAGAATTGAAACATAATTATTAACTGATGTATTTTGTTCTTCTCATTTAGTAAAAATTTCTCTTTCTTTATTTTTAAATTCATTTTTTAATTCAATTATTTTTTTTGAACTTCTTTTTTTGTAATATTTAAGTTTTCTTTTAATTTAACTTCTTCTGTTAATCTTAAGTTCTCAAAAGAATTTCATTTATCTTTAATTTCAATTTTTGTAGATTTAATTTTTAATTTTATCTCTTTTCATTGTTGTAATAATGTTTTATTTTTAACCTTTATCATTTCAATTTCTGACATAGTTTTTTCAATTCTTTTTTGTTTTTTTTTAATATATTCATTTTTTAATTTTTCTTTATCATTATTAAAATCTTCATATAATTGATTAATATTTGTTTTTGAATATTTAGCATTTAATAATGAAATATTTAATGAAGTATTTAATTCCTTCAACTTATCTTTTTCAATTTTATTAAAAATTGGCTTAATTTCTTTAAGTTTAACCTTTTTATTATGTAATTCGGATTTTGCACTATTAACTTCCTTCTTTAAATCTTTCATTAAATTTTTATATATATTTAATGAATTATAAAGATTAAAAATTTCTGAAAACTTTTCATATTTTTTCATAATTATAAAATTTCCTCCAAATTAAATCCATACATATAAATTATAGACATTTCAAAATTATTAATTATTTGAGCTAAACTATTTCTTATTTTTGTAGTTTCATCTTCGTCATCTTGATCCAAAATTTCATAGCTATTATTATTTTCATCTATAAACTTGTTAATACTTGCAAATTCAGAAACACTGTGTATACCAACTTTTAAATATTTATTGAGGTTTGTATCAAAAATAATCGATGTTCTAGAAACACCATGACTTTTTACTTTTTCTAATTGAATAAATTTAAAAAATGGAACAAAATAATCATTATTTATTACATTAGCCATTTCCTTTACTTTTACAAATTTAAATTTTCTTCTGCAATTGGAACAGCACTTGTATCTATTATTCATTTTTGAATATATTTATAATTATTTTTTAAAACTGCTAATTTAGCAGTATTTAATTGAAATTCTGGAGTAATAATTATATCTCCTAAAAAATTTAAAAAATTTTGTTCTGCTTCATACGTCATTATTTTTAAAACTTGACCATAACCAACTCTATCATCTCAGACTAGATACTTTCAATCCAAAATATCTTAAGAAATTGATGAATTAAAATATGTTGATACTTCTTCATACAAAATTAAACTCTCTTCAATAATTAAATTCAATTTTTCTCTATTTTCATAAATATTTGGATTTAATTGTAATGAAAAAGTTTCTGTATCAACTTGTTCAAAATATTTTTCACCAGTTAAACCCTCTACATCTTTTTTTAAAATTTCTTGAATTTGAGTTGAATATTTTTTTTCACATCCTACTACAAAAAGTGTTTGTACAGTAGCAAAAATTGATAATGATATTGCGCTAATTAAAGATAGTATTTTTTCATAGAAGCACACCTTTTTATAATTTTATATGTTTTTGATATTTTTTAAATAAAAATAAAAAATAAGACATATAAATAATTATTTTCTATACTTTAAAAGTCTGAATAAAATTTCTGCAAATATAAAAAGCGAGAATTAACTCGCTTATTTAGATTACAAATAAATATATGTTTATTGTTATATTTATTATTTTTTTAATAGGTAATTTTTTCCATATTGATAAACTCCTCATGCTCCAACCAAATCTCCTAAAATTGCTTTTCTTAAATTCAATCTTTTGTAAAATTCTGGTAAAACATAATTTTTTAATTTTTCCCTAATAATTTTAATTAGTGGATCTCCTAAATTTGAAGGACCTCCTCCAATTACAATCATAGAAATATCAAAAAAATGAATTAAAACAGAAATACATTTTGCAAGTGGTTCAAGACAACTATTAAAAATTTCCATTACTTCTGAATCATTTTCTTGAACTAAAAATGCTATATCTTTAATATGAATAACTCTATTAAGTTCATTGTATACTTTACCTAATTTTCCTGTTGAGTTTTTTGCCACTTCATTTAATTTTTTTTCAATTCCAGTTGCTGAAGAAACAGGTTCAATACAACCTTTTAATCCACAAATACATTGAACCTCATCTTGAAATCCTCCTCCATGACCAGGCTCACTTGGAAAACCAGTATTATCCCCAAAAACCAATTTTCTGTTAAAAATTGCTCCTCCTCCAACTCCTGTTCCAATTGTAAATAAAGCCATTGAATCTGGTTCTTCTTTTAATCCTTTGCTTCATTCACCATAAGTTGCAGACTTTGCATCATTTAAAACAACAATGTTTTCATTTTTAAATATTCTCTTTAATTCTTCTCTTGTAGGATAATCTTTTCAACCCAAATTTGCAGAATAAACTACTGAACCCTTTAAATTATCAACAATTCCACAAACTGCAATTCCAACAAAATCAACTTCATCCATTATAATATTATTTTCCTTAGCAATTTCTGTTGCTTTTTTTGCTATATTTTCCAATAAGTTTTCTCTTCTTGTAGTATCATAATTAAAATTTGCAACAACTTCATCATCTATAAAAAATGCACATTTTGCTGAAGTCGCACCCAAATCTATTGCAAAAACTTTTGCCATATTCATAACCCTCCCAAAATTTAAATTCTATTTTTTATGTACAATTTTATACATTTCAATCATTTCTTTGCTTAAATCAATCATTGCTTGAGTTGTTAAAAATTGATCTTCTGCATGTACAAAAAGAAGTTTAAAGTCCAATTGTTTACCTGTTGCTTCACGACTAACTACTTCAAAGTGTGCATGGTGTGCATTAATCATTTCCTGCTCTGCTATTTTTAATAATTCCTCTGCTTTCTCAAATTCAAGTTTTTTTGCAGCTTTAATTGCTAAAATTGCATTTGATTTTGCAATTCCAGCACTTGATATAATAAACATAGAGACTTCTTCTAAATTTATTTTTTCCATAAATTTCTTCTATTTCATTAAGCCTATTTTATATAATTTTTGAAATCTTCCGGAAATTTCTTTGAGCTCTTGAAAACTACCAGTTTGAACAATGCCTTTTTTATCCAATACTATTATTTGATTCACATTTTTTATAGTACTTAATCTATGTGCAATAATAATTGTTGTTCTTCCAATCATTAATTCATCTAATTCAGCTTGAATTTCTTTTTCAATTACATTATCCAAAGCACTAGTAGCCTCATCTAAAATTAGTAATTCAGGATTTTTTAAAAAAAACCTTGCAATTACTAGACGTTGTTTTTGCCCTCCACTTAACATAAAACCACGTTCCCCTAAAATTGTATCATATTTATCTGGTAATGACATTATATAGTCATGAAGTTTGGCCTTTTTAGAAGCTTCTATTGCACTTTGATCAGTTTTTTGAAAACTTGCATATTTTATATTTTGCATAACAGTTCCAAATAAAATCTGTGGCTCTTGTTCAATATAACCAACATGGCCTAAATAATTTGACATTTTTAATGTTTTTAAATCAATTCCATTTATTAAAACACTACCATGAGTTGGATCATAAAATCTTAATATAAGTTTTGCTATTGTTGATTTACCAACACCAGTTTCTCCAACAAATGCATAACTTTTACCCTTTTCAAAAATAAAATTAATTTCAGGCAAAATTAATTTTGAAGGAGATTCAGGATATGAAAAACTTAGTTTTTTAAATTCAACTGTGTCTATTTTTTCAATTTCTGTTCCAGTTTTTTTAAATTCAATCAATGATTTTGCATTATTAATATAATTTAATCTCATTACACAATTTGATAATTTTGTAAGTCCTCTCATACACATTGGTAGACTCAAAATTGAATATAAAATATTGTAGCAAGCTGATGAAAAAGAAATAATTAAAACAGATAATTCTGCAGGATTAATGTCATTATATATTAATACAGCTGAAATAATCACAATTGTAGGCATTGTTCAAGCAAAAGTATTACTAAAAAAACTTAAAATTGATTGCCAGCCAATAACTTTTCTTAACTTTTCGTCATATTTTTTATGTAATTCTGCATTTCTAAAAACTTCTTTATTTTCTGCACCTACTGCTTTTATTGCTCTAATATTAATTAACCTATCTGTAATATCTGCATCAATTGCCTGTTTTTCATCAACAGAATATATTATTGCTCTTCTATAATGTAAAAATAAAAATCAAACTACAAATACCATAAAAATAAATAAACCTAAAATTATTGAAGCTAACTTAACATCAATCAAATATAAAACAATTAGAGTTGATATTAAACTAACTAATGTATAAATAAAATTTAGTAGAAATTCATTAAATGCGTCTCCAACTCCTTGACTATCTGTCATAATTCTTGACATAATTAAACCAATTTGAGTTTTAGAATAATAACTTATATCAATTTCTATTAATTTTCTTAATGCTCTTATTCTTAAATAGACTTCCATTTTTCTTGAAAAAAGCCCTGAGAATAAATTAGTAAAATATTCAAAAACTATTAATGCAATAAATAAAACTAATCCAAAATATGCTCAACTTTCTCAAGTCATTTTTAAATCCAAAAAAAATTGACCTCCTGTATTTTGAATATTTGAAATCATTTTATTGACAATTACAGCAGTTGAAGAAAAAAGCAATGAATCAAATATAATAAAAAAAAATAGTCCTAAAAATGTTATTGGAAATTTTTTAATTCCTTCAAAAATTGTTAGTAGTGAATCAATAAATTTTTTCTTTGAAAATGCTTTATCACTTTGAAATTTTTTCCTCTTCATAAAAGTTGCTCCCTAAAATTAAAAGCCCAAGTAGGGCTTATTAACTTTATAATACAACTAAAAAATATCCTTTACAAGGATATTTTTTAAAAGAATTTAATATTATTAATATAATTCATACTTGTTCCAACTAATAATAAAATAATATTAATTGCTAAAAGTGATATATGAAATTTTCAAGTTCCTTTCATAATATTTGCATAACTCGTTCTTCCAATTTGTGCTGCTCCAACAACAATTCCTGATGCTGGTGATATCATATTTGCCATTCCATTAGCAAAAGCAAAAGCTGTGATACTTCCTGATACCATGCTTACACCAGTTGATGTAACCACAGTGTTTGCAAGTGGTCCTCAAACAGGAAATACTGCATAAGAAAATCCAGAAGTTGAAGGTAAAGCAAAAGATAAAGGTAAAAATATAAAGAATGTCATTAATATAAACAAAAATGGATTCATAGAGCTACTTCCATTTTGTGTAGGCCTTGCATTTAACATTAAAGATTGTATATAAGTTTCTTTTAAAAGAATTGTAATTGCTCCTGCAATTGAAATTATAAATCCAACTCCCACAATATCTTTTGCACCTTCAAGCATATCTTTTACAAAGTTTTCCTCACCTTGTCAATTAATTATTGCAACAATTAATGAACCAATTAAGAAAAAACCAGATACTTCAGTTAATCCACCAATCCCCATTTCTGGAACTAAACCAGTTAAAAATGGAATATTTTGATTAATTCAATTTCCAATACCTTAAAATGAACTACTTCCATTAAGATTAAATAAAGTATCCCATGGAAAAAGATATGCAATCATAATTAGAAATAGTGACAAAAAAATAATATTAATTGCTATTCTTTTTTTGTTAATTCAACTTTTTCTACTTGCTCTTTTAAGAAAAATTTTTTATCTTCTTCTAAAGTAGAAAAAGTATATGATCTTTCAGGGTTTTTTTTAACCTTATAAGCATAAGTCATTACATATGCAGATGTAAAAGTTGTTATTAAAACTCATGAAATTGCTCTAAAAATTAATCCATCTGTTGATGTAACAACTTCACTTCCAATTGCTGCATTTGATGCATCTACTGCTGTAAAAATTAGAAAAGGATCAAAAGTAGCTAGCATTGGTCCAATTCCACCTCCCAACAATACTGTTAAAATTGCTGTAAATGAATCAAAGCCTGCAACCAACATAAGTGGAATTACAATCATATGAAATCCTAATGCTTCCTCTGCCATCCCATATGCAGATCCACAAAAACTTAAAAAAACAATAATTATTGGAATTGCCCAAATAGTTTTTTCTTTAAATTTTCATGCAATTTTTTGAGTCATTGCATCTAATGCCTTTGATTTCATAACAATAAAAATAAATGCACCAATTGACATTAACAAATACTATAATTTGTACTTTATCTTCAAATCCCTTAAAGATTGAAACAAATAAATCAATTATTCCAATAGCTCTAATTTTTTCAGTAGTAGTTTCATTATTTACAACAACTTCAGTAGTTAAGCCACTATAGTGCAGAATTCATGACAATATCATGATGAATACCAAAACCATAAATAAATTTGTAAATGATGTTGGTATTTTTTGTTAAATTGTTTTTTCTTTATGTTTTTTTTAGTAAAATGATTGTTATTGTTTTTATTTGACACTTTTTATATTCTCACATTCTATTGATATAATTTATGCTTTTTACATTAAAAATATTATAAATTACTGAATTTATTTAAGAACTAAAACTAAAGATTTAACTATTAAATTTGTTAACAAAATTTTTTAAACTCTTTGCATTTGCCTCTACTTATTTTTTTAACAAATTTTAACATAATTATCTCCTATACATTTATTTTCTTATTTTTATTTTCACCAGTTTTTAGTTGACTATTTTTTATCAATAATTGTTTTTCTAAATATTCAAGTTTCATTTTTTTAAATAAAAGTGAAGTATATTTACTGTTTATCAAATATAAAATTCCTGGAAGAAAAATTGCTCCTCCAATTCAATTACCAATTAAAGTAGGAATTGTACTTAAAAATATAAATAAAATAAAATGAATAAATTCAGGTGAAATGTTATTTTCTCCAAATTGCATATCTGGCCTAAAAATTATTTCAACAAGCATCATTCACAAAAAGAAAGTATTAGCGGGCCCATGTTGAAAACCACCAATTGCAAAATATGCAATTGGAAAAATTAAGAATAAAAATACTGCAACAGGATTTTTTGTAGAATTTGTTAATGGTAACGTTGCACAAACCATGATATTACATAAAATTCCACTACAAATTCCAATCCCAATTGTTAAGATAACACTTACAGCAGTAATTGATTTTTTTGTAGAAATCTCATCAGTTACTAAATAAAGTTTATGCATTGCCATATCGTATACTTTATTTGCAAGTGAACCCTTATCAATATTTTGTAAACCTCCAGCTCCTGCAAAAATTAATACAAAAACTAATGTTCCTAAAATATTTCCCAATAATACTCCAAAAATACCTTTAAAATAGGCATTACTACTTGCACATTTCTTTAATACAGGTATCGTACTAAAAACATGACTAGTAAATAATCCTCCTCCTAAAAAAGTTATCAAAATAATACAACCCGGAAAAATAAAACCCAGTAATACTATTCCAAATGTATTTCAAGATTCAGGTAATGAAACCATTGCTGTAATACAAGCAATATACCCAAACCCAATAATTACACCACTCATAATTCCTAATAAAATTTGTTTGAAAAAAGTATATTCTAATTTCTGTACTGCTGATTTAAACCCACCTAATGTTCCATTCACCATAAATGAATGCTCAGCCTCTATTAAACTATAATCAAATTCTTTTAATTTTTTAATTTCTTCTTCAATTTTTTTTATTTTGTTATTATTCATTGATAAAACTCCTGTTCAATTCACTAATTATAAATTTTTTGTTTTATTTTTTCCCTAATTATTTCTAGGAATTCATCTAAACTAACATTAATTTGCTCATCTGAACCATATTTCCTATATGTAACTGATTTTGTTTCTTCTTCATTATCTCCAATTACTAATTGGAAAGGAATTTTTTTAATTTGTGCTTCCCTTATTCTATAACTTAGTCTTTCATCTCTATTATCAATATGTGATCTAATAAAATATTTTTTAAATTCTTCTCTTATTTCATTAGAATATTTCGAGTTTTTAAATATATTTACAGGTATAATTTCTATTTGAACAGGTGTACATCATAATGGCAAAATACCTAATGTTTGCTCCAATAAAATAGCTATAAATCTTTCATAAGTACTTGCAAGACCTCTATGTATCATAATCGGTCTTGCTTCATTACCATTTTTATCAATATAAGAAATATCAAATTTTTGAGGTAAAAGAAAATCTAATTGAATTGTTGAAATTGTAATTTCATGCCCCAATGCTGTAATTGCTTGAATATCTAATTTTGGGCCATAAAATGCTGCTTCACCAATCATTTTTTTATACTCGATATTAAATTCTTTTAAAACATTTTCCAATTCTGTTTCTGCATTATTTCACATTTTTTCATCATTAAAGTACTTTGTCTTATCTTTTGGATCTCTTAAAGAAAGAGACAGATAACTTACTTTAATATCAAATGTCTTTAAAACTTCACTAATTAAATTAAAACATCTTATAAATTCTTCTTTAATTTGATCTGGTCTTACAAAAATATGAGCATCAGTTAATTCCATTGATCTAACTCTCTCAATTCCTGTTAAACTCCCTGATGATTCATATCTATGTTGAGTAGCATGCTCCGCAAATCTCAATGGTAAATCTCTGTAACTTCTTTGTTTATATTTATAAACTGAAATGTGATGAGGACAACTCATTGGTTTTAAAACCATTTCCTCTTTTGGTAAAACCATTGGTGCAAACATTTCATCTCTGTAGTGATCCCAATGCCCTGACATTTTATACAGTTCTGTTGTTCCAATTACAGGAGTTTCAATTTGAATAAAATCATATTCAAATTCTTTTTCCATTAAATATTTTTTTATTTCTTGTTTAAGAATAGCCCCATTTGGTAATCAAATAGGTAAACCTTGACCTATTAACGGATCCAAATGATAAATTTCTAAATTTTTTGCAATGGTTTTATGATCTCTATTTTTAATATCTTCTAATACTTCTTTCTTTTTCTCAAAAGATTCTTCACTAGAAGCTGCAATACCGTGAACCCTATAAACCATTTTCTCATTTGAATCATTATTGTAATATACACCAGTTAATTCTGATAATTCAATTTTAAATAATTTTTTTGTATTACTTAATATTGCAAATCTTGGTAAAAATTCAACACCTGCCAAAGAACTTGTTGCAAATTTAATATATCTTGTTTTATTTTCAATTAATAAGTCTTCAATATATTTTGGATTCACATTCATACTTTGCATTTGTTTACGATATTGTTCCTCAGAACCACTAATGTATAAAATATCCAGACCCATTGCAATTATTTCATTTGCTTTTTGTTCTACTAATTTTAAATCATCTAATTTTAATTTTTTTTCTATATCAAAATAAGCAAAAAATTCTGTTGTAGATAAATCATCCATTTTTGGAACTGCATTTCCATCTGGAAATACTGTTTTCAAAGCTAAACTTGTAATTACTTTAGCTGTATAATTTATTACTGAATTATACAATTCATGTCTATCTGTAATAATTTCTAATTTACAATCTCTGTCAATTATTGCACCTACTGGGACAATTTCTTTTCCATTAATAACAGCTCCTACACATTTTTTTCCTAAAGAAACTGCTATACCATCTGCAATTTGTTTTATTGTTTTCGGCTCATCATATTTTATTACTTGTCCATCTAGTAATGTAATTTTCATTTCCCTTTTTTCCCCTTTATTAGAAAATAGTTCTAATATATTTAAATATTATTAATTAATATATATTTATTTAAAAATATGTATATTAAGACTTCATACAAAAAATATTATACTTCATTTAAAATAAAAAAATACTTTTTTTTATTTTCTATTTATAAATTTTCAAAATTGAAAAAAATTTCATAGTTTTTTAAAAAAGAAAAAAAACTATTAAAAATAGTTTTAATAATTAAGAAATAGTAATTTCTTTAATATTTTCATTTCTTACAAATAAGATTCTCTCTCCAACTTTTGCTCCTCAAGATTTAGCAATTTCCATAATTGCAGAATCATCATTCATAAATAATTCAAGATCACTAACTTTATTCATAAAAATTGAATGTCAAGTTCCAAAAGCAGTTCATAAATTTGGTTTATCACAAACACCAAGAATTGTTACATTTGGTCTAAATTTTGAAATTGTTTTCAATAATTCACCAGTTCTTGAAGCAACAACGGCAAACTCATATTTACCATCAATTGTTGTATTTGCCAACTGATTTGCAATTTCTGCTCTTTTTCCACTTGTAGTTTTTCTTGCATTCTCTAATTGTTTTTCATAATAAAGTTTTGCATAAAATTCTACTTCTGCTCTTTTATTAATAGCTGACATTGTTTCAACAGTTATAAAAGGAAAATCTCCATTTGCAGATTCACCACTTAACATAGTAGCATCAGCCCCTAATTCTGTTGCATAATAAACATCTGTTACTTCTGCTCTTGTTGGTTGAGGATTATCTGTCATTGATTCAAGCATTTGTGTTGCAACAATTACAATTTTACCTTTTTCTCTACATTTTCTTATCATTTGTTTTTCTCAATAAGGAACATCATAATAAGGAATTTCCAGTCCCAAATCCCCACGAGCAACCATAATTCCATCAGCTTCATCAATTATTGAATCAATGTTGTCACATCCAACTTGTGATTCAATTTTTGCAATAATTTGAATATGTTCTGCCTTTTTTTCTTTTAAAATTTTTCTTATTTCTTTAACATTATCTGCTGAATTAACAAAACTTGCTGCAATGTAATCAATGCCATTTTCAATTCCAAAGTAAATATCATTATAATCTTTTTCTGCTAAAAAAGGTAATGTAAATTCCACTCCTGGTAAATTAACTCTCTTATTATTTTTAACTAAATGTGTATTGAAAGCTTTACAAATAACTTTAAATTTCTCAACTTTTATAACATGCATTGTTAATTTTCCATCATCAACTAAAACAATATCTCCTGCTTTAACATCTTGTGACATATCATAAGACATTTGTAATTCCGTTCCTGAACATTCTTTTGAACCAAAATCATCTGGATTTGTATAAACAATAACCTCAGTTTCTGCTTTTATTTCTTGTTTACCATTAATCATTTTTCCAACTCTAATTTCAGGTCCTTTTGTGTCTAAAAGAATTGAAATTGGTTTATTAATTTCTTCTCTTAAATTTTTAACTCATTCAAATCTTTCTCCATGCTCTTGAAAATCTGCATGTGAAAAATTCAAACGAATTGTTGTCATTCCCTTATTAAAAAGTTCATGTATTGCTTCTTTGGAATGAACACTTGGTCCTATTGTTGTAATAACTTTTGTTCTTTTCATCTTATCTTGTAAGTTAAATTTTTTCATAAAATATTCTCCTCTTGAATAACAAAAAAATTATATCATTATTAAATAAGTTTAGTTATTTAATAATAAAAAATCCAAAAGATGGATTTATACTGTATATACTTTTATATCTTCAGACCTAACAATTAATATTTCTTCACCTTTTTTTGCTCCTCAGGATCTTGCAATTTCACTTGCTAGTTCAGGATTTGCAATAATTTCATCAATACTTTTAACTTTATTCATAAAAATTGAATGTCAAACTCCAAATTTTGTTCATAAACTTTCATCTTCACAAACACCAAGAATTGTTACATTTGGTCTAAATTTTGAAATTGTTTTCAATAATTCACCAGTTCTTGACAGAACTACTGCAAATTCATATTTACCATTTCTTGTTATATTTGCCAACTCATCTGCAATTTCTGCTCTCTTTCCTGAACTTGAACTCTTTGCAATTTCTAAAGCTCTATCATAGTAAATTTTTCCATAAAAACCTAATTCTGCTCTTTTATTAATTGTTGCCATAGTTTCAGTAGTAATAAAAGGGTAAATTCCTACAGCAGATTCACCACTTAACATAGTAGCATCAGTTCCTAATTCTGTTGCATAATAAACATCAGTTACTTCTGCTCTTGTTGGTTGAGGATTATCAGTCATTGATTCAAGCATTTGTGTTGCAACAACAACAATTTTACCTGCTTTTCTACATTTTCTTATCATTTGTTTTTCTCAGTAAGGAACTTCATAGTAAGGAATTTCAAGACCTAAATCCCCACGAGCAACCATAATTCCATCACTTGCTTCAATAATTGAATCAATATTAAAAATACCAATTTTTGATTCAATTTTTGATATTATTTGAACATTTTCATTTTTTGCATCTTTTAAAATTTTTCTTATTTCATTAACATTATCTGCTGAATTAACAAAACTTGCTGCAATGTAATCAACTCCAATTTTTGCTCCAAATTTTATATCCTCAATATCTTTTTGACTTAAAAATGGTAATGAAAAATCAACTCCTGGCAAATTAACTCTTTTATTTGTTTTTACTACATGTGAATTAAATGCTTTACAAAAAATAATACCAGGATCAACGTTTATTACATTTAATGTTAATTTCCCATCATCAACCAAAACAGTATCACCCGGTTTTAAATCCACACTCATATCATAAGAAACTGTCATCTCAGTTAGTTTACATTCTTTTGTTTTATATTCAGATTCATTTGAATAAATTCTTACTTCAGTTCCTGCTTTTATTTCTTGTGCACCATCAATCATTTTCCCTATTCTTATTTCTGGTCCTTTTGTATCAAGCATAATTGAAATTGGTTTTTCTAATTCTTCACGTAATTCCATACATGATTTAATTTTTTCTTCATGTTCAACTTGTGATCCATGAGAAAAATTTAATCTAACAACATTCATTCCTGCTTCATATAGTTTTCTCATATCCTCTTTTGAATGAGTACTTGGTCCAATTGTTGTAATTATTTTTGTTCTCTTTATTTTTTTATTTATTTTACTTGGTTCATAAAACTCTATTTCTAAATTATTCATTTTTTCCCCCTACAAACTAAACAGCTTTATTAATATTTCTAATGCTATCATATTCTTTACTTTTATCTGGTCTTGGCATATTTAAAATTGAATTAATATCTCTTGCAACAAGTTTATTTTCACTAATTCCAATATATAATCCACCTTTTCCAGAAACAAGTTGCTCAACAGCAAAAATGCCCGCAGTTACTGCTAAATATCTATCCATTCCTGTTGGGTTTCCCCCTCTTTGAATATGTCCAAGTACTGTTGCTCTTGTAACATATCCAGACTCTTTTTCAATTTTTTCTGCTAATTTATGAACATCTGCATAAATTTTCTCTGCAACAGCAACAATAACACTTCTTTTATTTTTTTGTGCTAAGTCTTTTACTTGCTTTATGATTTCTTCTTCTGTTAAAAAACTTTCTTTCGTTGAAATAACTTCAGCACCAGTTCCTGTAGCTGCATATAAAGTTAAATCTCCACAAGCATTTCCCATAATTTCAACAACACTACATCTATTATGAGATTGCATTGTATCTCTAATAGAATCAATTGATCTAATTACAGTATTTAGTGCTGTGTCAAAACCAACTGTATAATCTGAAGAAATAATATCATTATCAATTGTTCCTGGAATTCCTATACAATTTATTCCCATTTTTGTTAATTTTTCAGCACCTTGATAACTTCCGTCTCCTCCAATAACTACTAAAGCTTCAATTTCTAGCAATTTTAAATTTTTAACTGCTTTTTCTCTTATAGATTCTTCTTTAAATTCTGGTAATCTTGCTGATCCAATTACTGTTCCACCTCTTGAAATTATATCTGATGCAAAATTTATATCTACTTTTTCAATTAAATTGTTTACAAGTCCTTTATAACCATCTCTTATTATATATGGTTCGATTCCCTTTGAAATTGCAGACTTAATAACTGATGCAACTGATGCATTCATTCCTGGTGCATCACCACCTGAAGTTAAAACCCCTATTTTTTTAATCATACTTTTGCCTCCATACTTTATGATTATATAACTTTTTTATTATTGCATTATAAATAAAAGAAATTTACTACTTAAACTAAAAAATACTTATTATAAAAAAATAAAAGCATGATAATCTTGCTTTTATTATACTTTTAAAATTCTTTAATTTCTCTTATGTCTGAAACTTCAATTTCAATTTCCTTATCAAAATTAATTTCATTTCAATTTTTTACAAAAAATCTTGATGTAAATATAGTTGAATAATCATCTGCAAAAATTTCTATTGATGAAGAATCTATAAATATTTCAATAATTTGATTTTTTAATTTTCTTTTTGCATACCTTGGAGTTTCATAATTTCAATCTACTTTTTCTCCTTGATTTGTTCTATCAAAACAAATTTCTTCTTCTGTAAAAGTTAAACTAATTTCTTCTTTTTCTTCATTAACAATTTTCATTTTTGAATTTGAATCTAAATTAAATTTTAAATGTTTAGAAAATTTTGCTTGAACTTTATTTGTTTTTAGTTTTTGAGTATTGTAAATTACATTATCACAAAATTCTTTTAAAGGCTTTTGAACAAGTACTTCATTATTTCAACTTAATTCTCTAGGAATTGTTAATATTGAATGTCAAGAATATCTATCGGTTGGATATTGTACATCCACTGCTCCCAATCATGCAATTAGTGCTAATTTATTGTTTACAACAAAAGTTTGAGGTGCATAAAAGTCATGACCAAAATCCATTGTTTTCATTTTATAATCTTCATTTATAGTTTTATTTTCAAAATCTAATTTTTCAATAGAAGTATAAACAACATTTCTTGAGTTATTTAATTCATATTTGTCTTTTTCATTAAATCAACCTTCACTAGAAATTATAAACAAATACTTATTTTCTAGTTTATCTAAGTTTGGACATTCTCACATATATCCATAAGTTTCATCCAATTTGGTTTTAATGTATCTATATAATTGAATTTTTCTGGTGTTATTAACTCATAAATTGCTAATCCACCTTGCATATCATCTTTTGTTTGAACACCAAAAATCATATATTGTTTACCATTGTAGTCTAAAATTTTTGGGTCTCTTGCATGTGGAGTAAAAATGTTTTTGTCATGTTTTACAGCAGTTCTTTTATTTTTAATTTTATAATCAATCAAATCTGCAACAATTTGATGTTCTTCAACAATATTTCCTTCTGCTTCAATATTTCCAGTATAGTATATTTTTACATCTCCATTAAAATTATATGCACTTCCTGAAAAAGCTCCTCATTTTTCATCTTCATGATCTGGTGTAATTGAAACTCCATGATTTTTGTAATTTATAAAATCTTTTGTTGTTAAATAATTTCAATGTTTGAAACCATGATAAGGTTGAATAGGACTTCATTGATAATGAATATGAAATTCATTATTCTTAAATAATAATCCATTTGGGTCATTTAATAATCCATTTGGTGGTGCAATATGATATTTTGGTCTAAAATATTTATCTTGCTCAACCAAATTTTGAGCATTTTTTATATCTTCTTCACTGTGTTCATTATGTTTTAATCATAAAATTTCTTTATTTAATTTCATTTTCCAAAACTCCTTTATTTTTAATCTTTTGTTTTTCTTAATTATTAATAATCTCAGCTACTTTTGTAAAATCTCTATTTAAAATTTCTTGGGTTGATTTTTTATATTTGCCAAAACTTGCAAATATCATTGTTAATAAAAAAGTTGTTCCAAATGTTACTACCATTGCAATTGCCATTCATAAGTAACAAGTTCCCGGTCAAGTAGTTAAATTAAAAGCAGTAGTATTTGCATTAGGTATCACTGATAAAAATATTAACAAAGACGCATTTCCCATTGTTGCAACAACACCCGATGCAGTTGTAATTACAATTCCCAGAGCTGTTCCTATACTTGCTGCAATTACTGGAAATACAAATCTTAATGAAACTCCAAATAAAGCTGGCTCAGTTGAACCACCAATAAATGCAATTAAATATGCAGGTATTGCATTTTTTTGCAATTCTTTATTTTTTCTATTTAAGATTGATAATGACAATACACTTGTTGCAACAGCAATATTTAATTGTGTAAACATTGGCATAATTGTTGTAGCCTGATAAATTGTAAATTGTTGAAGATTCATTACAACAAATACTTGAATTACTCCCGTTACAACCATTCATGGTAGCATAAGTCCAAATAATGGATTAAAAATATACTTGGCAATTTCATTTTTTGTTGCTCATAAAAAACCTAAATTTAATCCATAAGGTATCAACATTCCTATTGGAGCTAAAGCTAAAATTCCTACAAAAAATGAAATAATTGTTACTAATGGTACTCCAATTAATTGATGAATAACACCAATTTTAATTTTATTTATTAATCTTTCAAAATAAACTGCAAAAAAACAATTGCTACAATTGGAAGAATTTGTCCATCATATGAAATTTTTCAAGGATAACCACTTGCAATATCACTAAAGGATAGTGAATCTCCCTCAAATTCAGTTCAATGGAATAGCTCAGAATTTCCTGATAAAAAATTAAGTGAAGAGAGTAATTCTTTTGAACATAATACTATTCCAATAGCAAGTCCAATTGATTCACTTCCTCCCATCATTTTAAAAATAGATCAATGAATTATTATACTAAATCCAAGTACTAATTCTTTTTGTAAAACTTTAAACATTTTATAAACAACATTATCAGTATCAATCATAGCGATTACGTTAGTTATTGTTGATACTAAAGCCAATGTTATTAAAAATGGAATTATTGGTCCAATTATCAAACTGATTCCATCAAAAATAGTTTGCATAATTTTTTTCTTTTGATTTATTTTTACATCAAATAAATTAGCTACTTTTGATACATCAATTCCCAAAATTCCTAAAAACTCAATATTTATTTTTTCAATATTTTTATTTATTAACAAATGAACCATATTTTCATTTACTAATGCGTTTTGAATAAAATCAATTTCTTTAATTTTTTCTAAATTTATTTCGTCAATATTTAATACTTTAATTCTAATTCTTGTAGAACAATGATTGACATTTTCAATTTTTTTTAAATCACCTAAACATGATTTTAAAAGTAAAAGTTTTTCTTTATTTTCACTCTTTTGTTTAAAAATTTTCATTGTATTTACCCTCTCTACAAATAAATTAAACCATAAAATTGGTAAAAATTTCCAATTTTATTAAAAAAATATACTTTTTTTCCAATATTTTTCCAAAAAAAAAAAAAAAATGTTTTACCATTTTCAATCTTTTAGTTTAGTTACATCACAAACAGCAACATAGGGTAAATTTCTTAATCTTTCTTCATAATCAAGACCAAAGCCAATTAAAAATTCATTTTCAACTTTAAAACCATTTCAATCTGCTTTAAGTTCAATTTTTCTTCCCTCAGGTTTATCTAAAAGAGTAACTATTTTAATTTCCTTAGCTCCTTTAAAATATAAATATTTTTTAATATAATCTAGTGTTATTCCAGAATCAATTATATCTTCAACTATTAAAATATGTTTATCCTTAACAGAAATATTTAAGTCTAAATTAATTTTTGGTTCACCTGATGTTTTAGTTCCACCTAAGTAAGAAGAAACTACCATATATTCTGTTTGACATTCATATTTAAAATGCTTCAAAAAATTTGCCATAAAAGGGACACAACCTTTTAATAATCCTATTAAAAGAACTGTATTCTCTTTTAAATTATTTTTTTTATAGTACTCTGCAATCTCGTCAGTTAATTCACTAACTCTTTTATCAATTTGATCTTCTGAAAATAAAATTTTTTTCACTAAAGGATGATTCATATTTTCCTCCATTAAATTTTCTTTTAATTATATACTACTTAATTGTATTAAGAAATGTTTCTAAAATTAATTTTGCTGCAAATTGATCTTTATTTTCTTTTTGTTTTTGTCTACTTAAATTTGCAGAAATCATAATTGATTTTGCCATTTTTGTAGTTAATCTTTCATCAACTTTAATAATATCATTTAAAGAAAATACATTTTTTCTAACTGCAATGTCAATAAAATTTTCAACCATTTCTACACGATGTCCTATAGTACCATCCATATTTTTTGGATAACCAATAATTACTTTTTCAAAAGTTTCTTTTTTTAAAAAAGAATTCAATAAATTAACAGCCTGATTAAAATCATTTTCTAAAAACTTTATAGTTTCTTTGGAATTTGCAAAATAGCCTTCACTTACTGCAATACCTATAGTTTTACTTCCTAAATCTAATCCTACATATTTAGCCATGTCTGTTCTTTACCTTTCTAAAAATTGCATCAACAATTTTTATAGAACAATAATATCAAAAAATTATTAAATATATAGAAAATAAAACATCTGTTGAAAAATGTTTATGCATAGTAATTCTTGAAACGGCAGTTGAAATTATTAAAACCCAAATTAATTCTGAAGTACAATATTTTCAAATTTTTGTCTTCTTACTTTTTAAATAAAAAAAGTAAGAAAAACATAATAATGTTGCTGAACTAACAGTATGACCTGATGGAAAGCTTGTCCCTCTTTGTTTAGAGAAATTTATTTGAAATATATATTGAAAGTCATTTTGATAATCTATAACAGATTCTGGTCTATTTCTTCCAAAAATTATTTTTAGCAATTGAGTACTAAGCAAAGTTAAAATTAAAAAAGCTAATGCATAATAAGATGCTTTTGTCATATTAATTAATCAATATATATTTTTATAATATTTTTTATAAAAAACTATAATATTAATATAAATTATTGCAAAAATTGTTAACATAAAATAAATTATTGAACAAATTAATTCTATTTTTTCAATTTTTGTTGGATTATTTGAAATTAGTAAAAGATCACTACTAAAATATGTAACAAGTATTGTTACAAGAGCAAAAATTTGAAAAAACATATATCAAAATATTTTTCATTTTTTATTTGCAATATATTTAAATGAAATTACTAAAAATGTTAGAAAAAGCAAAAAGTAAGCTGGTAGAGTAACTACAATAAGCCCAAAAACATCAAAAATAATTGAAAATCAATTTTCATTCATTCAGGATGGAATAAGTTTAGAAATTTTTAAATCAAATATTCCAAAAGTTATAAGTGTTATGATAGCTATTACAATAATTATTGAAAGTAAAATTTTACTTTTAACTTTTTTTTCTAATTTTATTGACATAATTTTTCACCACAATTATTTTATAATAAAAAAATTCACATTAGTGAATTCTTTTTATTATTTTGTTAAATTATAAAAAGATTTTAAACCATCATAAATTGCTGCATCTCCAAGTTCATCTTCAATTTCTAATAATCTATTGTATTTTGCAATTCTATCTGATCTTGACATTGAACCAGTTTTAATTTGCCCAGTATTTAAAGCCACAGCTAAATCAGCAATTATTGAATCTTCAGTTTCACCTGAACGGTGTGAAGTAACAGCTGTTCAATTAGCTTTTTGAGCCATTTGAATAGTTTCAATTGTTTCTGTTAATGTACCAATTTGATTTAATTTAATTAAAACAGAGTTTGCGGCTTTCTTTTCAATTCCTTCTGCAGTAATTTTTGGATTTGTAACAAATAAATCATCTCCAACAATTTGTATTTTATGTCCCATTGTTTCAACTTGTTTTTGGAATCCTTCTCAATCTGATTCTGCTAAACCATCTTCAATTGAAATAATTGGATAATCATCAACTAATTTATTTAGGAATGAAATCATTTCATCAGTTGTTAATGCTCATTCTTTTCCAGTTAATTTTTCAATTTTTTTGAAGTGATATTTTCCATTAATATATAATTCTGAATTTGCACAATCCATTGCAATCATAATTCCATCTTTTCCAGTTTTATAACCTGCTTTTGCAATAGCTTCTACTAATAAATCTAATGCAACTTCAACTGGTGTTTTTGCTTTGAAAGCCTCAATTGTTTCTTTAGGATATGCTCAAGCAAAATTTGGTGCAAATCCTCCTTCATCTCCAACAGCTGTAATATCCTTTTTATCATGTAATAAAGATTTTAAAGCTTGAAAAGTTTCTGAAGCTCATCTTAAAGCTTCTTTAAAAGTTGGCGCACCAACTGGCATAATCATAAATTCTTGAAAATCTATTGCACTATCTGCATGTTCTCCACCATTTATTACATTTAACATTGGAACTGGTAATCTTCTTGCATTTGTTCCTCCAATATATCTGTATAATGGCATTTCTAATTCACTTGCTGCTGCTTTTGCAACTGCTAAAGAAACACCAAGTATTGCGTTTGCTCCCAAGTTTTTTTTAAAATCGTCACCATCTAATTTACACATTAATGAGTCAATCATTACTTGATCTGTTACTTCTAAACCAATAATTTCTGGAGCAATTTTTTCATTTACATTTGCAACAGCTTTTAAAACACCTTTACCATTAAAACGTTTTTTATCTCCATCTCTTAATTCTAAAGCTTCTCTTGATCCGGTTGAAGCACCTGAAGGAACTTTGGCAGTTCCAAATCCACCAAATTCAGTTGTTACATCAACTTGAACAGTTGGAAATCCACGTGAGTCTAAAACTTCACGAGCTAATATATTAACTATTTTTGACATTTAAATTTCTCCTTATATTCTAATAATAACTCTATTTTACATTTTTCTTATTATTTTTTTATCTAAAATATTAAATTTAGAAAGTATTTATCCACTAATGTGGATCATTTCTATGTTGTTTTCTCTCATTTTCACTTAATCATTTTTTACGCAATCTTATGTCTTCTGGTGTAACTTCAACAAGTTCATCTCATTCAATAAATTCTAAAGCTTCTTCTAAAGTGAATTTTTTTGGTGGAGTTAACTTAACAGAATCATCACTACCTGATGCTCTTGTATTTGTAAGTTTTTTACCTGTAGTTGGATTTACATTTAAATCATTATTTCTTGAATGAAGTCCAACTATCATTCCATCATACACTTCTACTTGAGGGCCAACAAATAATATTCCTCTTTCTTCTAAATTATTTAATGCATAAGGTAAAGTAACACCATTTGCCATTGAAACTAATGTTCCATTTTGTCTTCCCTCAATAGTTCCTTTATATGGTTCATAGCCAATACTTGATTTAACCATAACTCCTTCTCCACGAGTATCGTTTGTAAATTCTGATTTAAAACCAATTAATCCTCTAGTTGGAACTTGATAAGTAACCTTATCTCTAATTCCATCCGAATCCATATCTAACATTATTCCTTTTCTTAAATTTAATTTATTAATTACAGTACCAGAAAATTCAGATGGTACATCAATAATTACTTTTTCCATTGGTTCTAATTTATTTCCATTTTCATCAAGTTTAATAACTACTTCAGGTCTTGATATACCAAGTTCAAAACCTTCTCTTCTCATTGTTTCAATAAGAACAGATAAGTGTAATTCCCCCCTACCCAAAACTTTAAATCCATCAGCTGAAGAATCAGTTAAAGCTTCGACTCTCAATCCAACGTTTACTTCCAATTCTTTATCTAATCTTTCTTTAATATTTCTTGTTGTTACAAACTTTCCTACTCTACCCGCAAAAGGTGAAGTATTAACTAAAAAATTCATACTCATTGTTGGTTCTTCAATTACAATTGGGGGTAATGCAACAATTTTATCAATTTCACAAACTGTATCTCCAATAGTCAAATCAGAAATTCCAGAAATTACAACAATTTCTCCAGCTTGTACTTCTTTAACAGCTACTCTTTTTAAACCTTGATATATAAAAAGTCCTGAAACTTTACCTTTTACAATTGAACCATCATTTTTTGAAATTGCTACTTGTTGTCCCTCTTTTAAAATTCCTTTAAATAGTCTTCCAATTCCTAATCTTCCAATAAAAGAATCATATGCAAGTGATGAAATTTGTAATTGAATTGGTTCTTTTGCCAATTCAATTGGATAGTTTCCCACTTGTTTAATTATTGTTTCAAATAATGGTGTTAAATTTTCACTCTTTTCTTCAATTGAATATTGAACAATTCCATCTCTTGCAATACCAAAAAGTGTTGGAAACTCAATTTGTTCCTCATTAGCATCAAGTTCCATAAACAATTCAAGAACCTCATCAACAACTTCTAATGCTCTCTGGTCCTTTTTATCAATTTTATTAATTAATAAAATTGGTCTCAAACCTAACTCTAAAGCTTTTGATAAAACAAATCTTGTTTGTGGCATTGGACCTTCAGATGAATCTACTAAAAGAATTACTGTATCAACAGTTTTCATAATTCTTTCAACCTCACTTGAAAAATCAGCATGGCCAGGAGTATCTACAATATTTATTTTATAATCATTGTATTCAATCGCACAATTTTTTGAATAAATAGTAATTCCACGTTCTCTTTCTTGATCATTACTATCCATAATTTGTTCTTTTATTTCTTCATTTGCCCTAAAAACCCCTGCTTGCCCTAAAAAAGCATCTACTAATGTTGATTTACCTGCATCAACGTGGGCAATAACTGCAATGTTAATAATTTTTTTATTCATGTTGTTCTCCTAATTTAATAACAAAAAAATAATAATAAATATTATTTTTAAAATTAATATAATTTACATTTGATAACTTTAACTTTATTAATATTAAATTTTTAATTTCAAAATCAAACGTATTATTTAAGTTTATACTATAATTTTTGAAAATGAAATTCATTTTAATATGTAATAAAAAATTTCTTAATTTTTAAGTATTTTATAAAAAATTTCTTTGGATTGTTCTGAACTTAATGTTGTTTCTGATAATCTCATTTCCTCTTCTTCAATTAATGGTTTATTATTTTCGATAATAACATTTGTTTCTTTTTCTATTTGTAAAAGAATTTTTTCTCTAAATAATAAAGTAAAGTAAAATTTTGTAGAATAATATATTGAAAAATTGTATAAAATAACTTCATTATCAGTTTCAAATTCTTGGACTTCATCATTTGTTTCCTCTAGTAAATCTAATAAGTCACTTATCAAATCATTTAATCTATAATTTTCCTTAATTATAAAATTAAATTCATTTAACTCTTCAAGTCTTAAAATACTTTTTTGAATATCCTCTACAACTATTTTATATTTCACGGGAATAAGAGTTTCTTCTAATTCTTCTTTAAATATTCCTAATAAGAAATCAAAATATTTCTTAAAAGCATAATCATACAATTTCAAATTTTCTAATAATTCTTTATTTTTTTCAACAAAAAGATTATAGCTAATATTATAAATTTCTTCAAAATCAGTAAAAGCATCACACATTGCCATCATTCTTAAAAGACAACTAAGACTATCTCTATTTACTTCAGTTTTTGCTTGAATTTCATTTTTTTCAAAGGATTCTTCAATAAATTTTCTAAATTCATGAATATCTTTTTTTGAAAATCAATCTTGTTGAATTGATTGTAAATATTTGTTTTCATCTCCAAATAATGAATATAAAATAAATATTTCCTTACTTATCATTTCATAGGGCATAAAACTATAATTTTCATATTCTTTTAATTCCATTATTTTATCCTTTCACTAGAGAGTTTAAATACTCCAAGTAACTTATATTTACAGCTAAAATTGCTCATAGGTTAACTATCATATCATCTGCAAAATCTTCTGTTTTCGCTATTAATTCCTTAAAGTATTCAAAATTACTATCATGTTTATTAAGAATTTTTTGTTTTAATTCTTTAATCTCAATTCAAAGTGATTTATTCATTTTTTCTTCAAAAAAATTATCTAATTTTATTTTATTTTTTTCAAGAATTTTTAAATGAACTCTTAAAAATTCTTTATTTTTTTCAAAAATTGAATTATTTGATAAGAAAATTAAAGTTTTTATCAAATCTTTTTTTGGATTTTTTAGAAATTTTTTATTAACTCTTAGTCAATATTGACTTGAAAGTGAGTCTAGTGTAACTAATAACTGTCTAAATAAATTAAGTAATCCTTTACTCCTTCATTTAATTGCATTATTACTGACACAGAATCAGCACTTGAAATAATTGAAGTTGCTTGCAAATAGAAATAATTATATTTTCCCTTTAGAAAACGAAAAAATGATTCTCTATCAGATAAATAAATTTGTGAAAATAAAACTAAATTATCACTAAAATTTTTCACTGTTTCAATAATAACTTTCTGATCAGAAGAAAAATTATTAATAATTGAATTTGAAGAATTAATTAAATCCATTCATATTTTTTCTTGCATTTTCTAATTCCTTTTCTTAAATGATTTCATATTTCTCATAATATTGTTCAATAATAGTTTTAAATACATTAATTTTTTTCATTTCATTTGAAGAATTTGGATCTGAATTTACATCAGGATGAAATTTCTTTGCATATTTTCTATATATTTTTTTAAATTCATCTGGTTTTGCCATTTTTGTAATTTCAAAATATGCAAATGCTTCATTAACCTCATCATTAAATACCATTGTTTTTGTCTTTTCAAAGAAATCTTCAAAATCCTTTTCCTCTTCAAAAATATTTGAATATGTTGAAGATGTTGTCTTTCCATATTTATTTTGAAATAAAAACGTTTCAACCGTTAAATCTATAACTTGATCAAACATTCTAGATCAATGATAAGTAAAGTCATCTCCTAAATCAATAATTTCTTCCACAATTAAATGTTGTTTATATAAATCGATCTTTTTATTATCAATTATTAATAATATTTTCTCTAATATATTTTCAATTGAGTCTAAACCAGTTCTTTGCATTACTTCAAAAACTCTTAAAAGAGGTTTTTCATTTATATCTTTATTTGAAAAAGTGTGATTAAAAATTTTTCAAAACTTTAACGTTGTAAAATAAGTAAATTTTGAAATACTCATTAAAACTAATGAAGCTTCATATGATCCTATTTTTTGATTTACAAAATTATATATATTTTGAAAATAACTTGTCATTGGATAAGAATAAAATTTTTCTGTTATATCGATTTTTTTAAAATTTCAAGAATAGTCTTTAAATTCATTCGGAAATTTTTGTACTAATAGAATTTCCTTAATTTTTCTATTATAAAATTCAATTTTAATAATTAAATTATCAATATTTCAATAATTTAATCCTTTTATAGAACGTTCTCAATTAATATTACTTGAAACATTTTCAGAGTAATCAAAAATAGAAGATTTATTAGTAGTTTTTTTTGAAAATTTTTTAAAATCCTTCTTTCAACCCATAATTAATGCCTCCAATAAAATTATTATACTTTATATTGCATTTACTTTTAATAAATCACTCACCTTTTTGTAATTTGGCAAATATTTTTCCACATGCTTTCAAAAATCTTTTGAATGATTTTTATGAATAAGGTGACTTAACTCATGAATAATTACATATTCTAATGCATCTTTTTGAAAATGAATTAATTTTATGTTTAATATGATTTTAGATTTTTCAGGAAAACAAACTCCTCATTTTCCCTTTATTTCTTTAACTGATAAATTTTTAAAATCCAAATCCATTTTTTGTTTTCAAAAACTTACTAGCTCCTGAAAATAATTTAAAAATATAATTGAAAGTTTTTTATACATCTTTTTTAAAGTTTCTTCTGTAGAATCATATAATTTAAATTCCATTTTATTATTTAAATTTGGTTCCTTTTTAAATGAAGCAAAAAATTCTTGATTATTTATTTTTATAAAGCCATTTTCACTAATTTGAAAAAATCTATTTTTTTCTCTATATTCAATAATTTTTATTATTTTTGAAATATTCTTATATATTAATTGTTCAATTTCTCAATCATTTGCTATAGTTGGTGCAGAAACAATAATACTTTCATCAATAATTTTTAAACGAATATACTTTTGATTTTTAAGTACTAAAAAATATTCTATTTCTTTTCCTTTATAACTTAGTTTCTTTTTTATTTTTAAATTTTTTTGCATTTTTTCTATTTGCTCTCTCTTCCAATTCATTTAATCTTTTTTGCACTCTTTGTTCTCTTGCTTCTATAGTTAACTCATTTTTTAGTCTTTTGATTTCACTATTTAAATCTTTTGCTTCATAGTCACCAAAATTTATTTTTCCCTCTAAAACCTGATTCATAAGAGAATTATTTTTCCTATTAACAGTAAATCTATAATAATCTAATTTCAGTTTTCTTAACATATCAGATTCAAATATTAAAAAAATTCCAAATATAAAAAGTACAACATAAATAGATTGTAGAGCGATCATTCAACCACTAAAAGGGTTAAAAGTTAGATTTAATGAACTTCAATAAAAATCTATTACATTATTATTCTCAATAGATTCACCACTTCCAACTTCAGCTTCATGTTTATAAAAAGGAATTGTTAGCCAAATTGCATATATGATTGCTATAAATAACAGAGATCAAAAAATAAAATTAAATGAAAGATATGCTTTTTTTCTTCAAGAAGATTTTTTAAAAAAGGGAATTACTACAAAAAATAACATTATTAAAACATTGAACACTCAAAAAAATGGTGCTATTATTCAAATAACTAAATTATTTATACCAACATCATAAATTTCTCCGGGTTTATAAAAAATAAGTGAATTAATGTAATTAATTAAATTTCTAATTCCATCATCAAAAGCAATTATCAAAGCAAAAATTATTGGAGCAATAATTCAGAAAGCAATAATTATTATTCTAAAAATATAAACAATGCTTAAGGTAATCGCAGACCCAATTAAATCATTTTTTGGATTAATTTTTTTTGCTATTTTTTGTTTCTTTTCAATATTCATCTATAAATCCCCTAACTAAATTATTTTAACACTATATAAAAAAAGAATTTAAACTAATAAATTGTTTAAATTCTAAAAATTAATGTTTGTTATCTTTTCTATTTGACCTACGAGAAATATATTTATACTCAGGTCTTGAATCCTGTCTTGATAAACCAGTTGAATGAATACTTTCATAATCTTCAGATAAATTTGCTAATGGATCTTCTAAAAAAGGTTCTGTTTTACTATTAAAAGCTTCTTCATAATTTAAGTTCTTATCTTTAATATCTTCTTTTAAAACTTTTTTAGGCACTATTTTTGATTCTAGTTCCTGTTCATCACTTTTTAATAAAAGATTACTCATATCTAAACCATTTAGTGCTCCTGTTTGTTCAATTTCTTCAATTGCTTGATCATAAGGTTTATTTAACCCCGATCTCATATTTAGAATTTTATTTTTTAATTCAGTCGAATCTTTTACATCAACTAATGGATTTACATTCGCAAATTCTACTGATTCAACAATATTATTAGAAGACTGATTTAAAGAATTATTAATTGAAGTGTTTTGCCCCAAAAAATTAAAATTAATTGAAATTTGAATAATTTCAATTGCAAAATCTAATATTAGAAAAGCCAAAGTAGGAAAAAATCAAATAATTCTAGTAATATTTGAAAATGGTGACATATACATATCCATTGTTAGTAAAATAATTGTAAATGTAATAATAACTCCATTTATTGAGCCAAAAATTTTCATTGGTTTATTTTTAAAGGAGTTTGTTAAAATACCTGATATTAAATAAAAAAAACCAAAAGTCATTAATAACACAGTAAATATTGATGTTTTTATAAATACTGTAGAAATACTAATTGTCACTAAATCTTCGACTACTAAAATTGAAAAGAAAGGTAAAAAAACTATTAAAAAAATTGAAGTTACAAAAATTATCAAAAATCTCCATATTTTTATTTGTTTCACCTTAAAAACCTTCCTTCCATTTTAATTATTATAACTTAAAAAATAAACTCTTAGGTACCATATAATTTATTTATTATTTAAATAAGAAATAAATTATATTAAATATTTTCAATATTATGTTATAAAAATTTATTTAATAAAAAATGATAAAATCTAAAAAAATCTTACCATTTTTATATGTTCTATATTAGCTTCGAAAAAAGTTTCTCCAATTTCATTGAAATTTAATTTTTTGTAAAAATTTAGTGCATAAATTTGTGCATTTAAATATAATTCTTTTTGATTAATATTTTTTATAAAAAATTCAATCAAATATTTCATAAGATCAAACACTAAATTTTGATCTCTATTTTCTTTTAAAACAGCAATTCTTCCTAAATACCATTTTTCATCTTTTTTTTTCAATATTTTAGCACAACAAACTGGCTTCTTATTCAAAAAACCAACTATATGATAACTTACATTATCATACTTATCAAATTCTTCATTAATCGGACATTCTTGTTCTTTAACAAAAACTACATCTCTAATTTTTTTTGCTTCTAAAAAAAACATCATTATTTATTGAATAATCAAATATAAATTCCATATTAATCATCTAATTTAAGAACAGCTATAAAAGCTTCTTGTGGTACTTCTACAGAACCAATTGCTTTCATTCTTTTCTTTCCTTCCTTTTGTTTTTCTAATAGTTTTTTCTTACGTGAAATATCTCCACCATAACATTTTGCAAGAACATTTTTTCTCATTGCTTTAATTGTTTCTCTTGCAATAATTTTGCTTCCAATTGCAGCTTGAATTGGTACTTCAAAATTTTGCCTTGGGATTATTTCTTCTAATTTTTTTGTTAAAATTTTTCCCCTATGATATGCAAAATCCTTATGCACAATTGTTGAAAGTGCATCAATTATATCTCCGTTTAAAAGTATATCCATTTTAATAAGTTTTGATTGTTTATAATCTATTAAATCATAATCAAATGAAGCATATCCTTTTGAAATTGATTTTAATTTGTTAAAAAAATCAAAGACAATTTCATTCAAGGGCATTTCATATGTTAAAGTTCGTCTACTATCATCAATATATTCAATGTTTAAATAATTTCCCCTTTTATCTTGACATAATCCCATTAAATCTCCTAAATATTGATCTGGAGTCATAATTGTAACTTTGACATATGGTTCTTCAATAAATTTAATTTTTTGTGGGTCAGGCAATAAAGCGGGATTATCAATTTCAATTATTTGATCATCAGTTTGAGTTATCTTATAAATTACTGAGGGTGCAGTTGCAATTAAAGTAAGATCATATTCTCTTTCTAATCTTTCCTGAATTACATCCATATGAAGTAAACCCAAAAATCCGCATCTAAAACCAAATCCTAATGATTGTGAGCTTTCAGCTTCATAAACTAAACTCGCATCACTTAAACTTATTTTTTCAAGTGCTTCTTTTAAATCTTTATATTTTGCAGTATCAATTGGGTAAATTCCACAATAAACCATTGGATTTAATTTTTTATATCCTTGTAGTGGCTCAGATGCTTCATTTTCTTTTGATGTAATTGTATCTCCAACGTGAACATCTCTAACAGTTTTAATTGATGCTGCTAATCATCCAACTTCACCTGCTTCTAATTTAGTTTTTTTTACTTCAAAAGGACTTTTAACACCAAGTTCTGTTACTTCATAAACTGCATTTGATTGCATCATTCTAATTGATTGACCAACTTCAACTGTTCCTTCTACAATTCTAATTGAAACCATTACACCTCTATATTTATCATAATATGAATCAAAAATCAGTGCTTTTAGTGGTTTTGAGTCATCTGCTTCAAGTGGAAAAGGAACAAAATTAACAATTGCTTCTAAAACATCTTCTACATTTAATCCAGTTTTTGCACTAATCATTGGAGCATTAGTACAATCAATGCCAATAACTGATTCAATTTCTTCTTTTACTCTTTGATGATCTGCAGCTGGTAAATCTATTTTATTAATTACTGGTACAATTTCCAAATTATTATCCAGTGCTAAGTAAACATTTGCCATTGTTTGTGCTTCAATTCCTTGACTGGCATCAACAACTAGTAATGCTCCTTCACAAGCAGCTAAACTTCTTGAAACTTCATATGTAAAATCAACATGTCCTGGAGTATCAATTAAATGAAAAATGTATTCTTCATTATCTTTTGCCTTATATTTTAATTGAACTGAATTTAATTTTATAGTAATTCCACGTTCTCTTTCAATATCCATTGAATCTAAAATTTGCGCTTGCATTTCTCTTTTTTCAAGTGCACCAGTTAATTCTAAAATTCTATCTGCTAAAGTTGATTTACCATGATCAATATGAGCAATTATACTAAAGTTTCGTATCTTTGTTTTGTCCATAGTAATTTCTCCCTTAAATATTTATGTACTAGTTATTATTTTAAACATTTTTTTTCAATAAAATAAAGTAAATATAAGTCTATTTTAGATTTTCTTTATATTTTCTTCAAATTTCTTTTACATAGTTATGATCAAAACTATTTTTCTTTAATTCTATATCCTTTTTCAATAAATCCACATTTTCTCAAATTTTTTCAACAATTTCCCTAGAATAATTTCAAGAAATTCTATTTCTATTAAATTCTCTTAAGTCTAAGATTTTGTAACTATAATCATTAAAAACTTTAAAATCTAAATCATAATCTATATATTTTATTGTATTTTCTTCAACAATATATGGTGAAGCTAAATTACAATAATAATTTATCCCACGTTCTTTAAACATACATATTGTGTTATATCACTTGTCTTTGAAAAAAAATCAAATAGCAGGTTCATTTGTTTTTCATCTTCTTCCATTAAATTCTGTAATTAAAACTTCTTCATTTATTAAAATCAGACAATCTTCATTATTTTCAAAAACAATAACATTTTCCCAAGATCGATATAAATTACCATTATGTTTATATGCATGAACAAGAACTAAATCTCCTGGTTTTGTAGACATACAAATACCCCCTCAAATTCCTATTCTAAAAATTTAAATATGTACAATTATAAAATTAATCACTAAGTCGTATACAAATTAATTATATATCACAATAAAATAAAGTTTAACTAAAATAATTTTAAAATTATTTTAGTAGTTTTTTTAAAAATTCTAAAATATCAATATAAACTTGTTCTTTTGATAAGTCAAATAAAATTTCATGTCTTAATTTATCATATAATTTAATTTTCACATCTAATTTTTTATTTTTAAAAATTCTATAAGTTTTTTTTACTTTTTTTGAAAAATTACCAACAGGATCATCTTTTCCTGAAATAAGCAAAATTTTTAAATCTTTTCTAATTTTTTTTATATTTGCTTTTTTTTGAATAAATAATAAACCTGTGAAAAGGTCTTTAAAAGCAGAAGTTGTAAAAATAAATCAACATAAAGGATCATTTACAAAATTTTCAACATTGTTTTTATCAATTGATAATCACTCTACACCTGTTATACCCTCTTTTTTAAATTTATTATTAAATTTTTGATAACTTAATTTTCAAATAAATTTATCAATATTTTTACTACCGTAAAAGGATTGTCTTTTTGATGCTATTAATTTTGAGAATTTTAATAAAGTTTTTGAATATCATGAAGTACCACTTAAAATACATCCATCGATTGTATTTCCAAAATCAATGATATAGTTTCGTGCCATAAAACTTCCCATTGAATGGCCGAGCATTACTATTTTAGTATTAGTAAAATTAGATTTTATAAAATTATTAACTTCTTTTAAATCTTTAATTATAGTATTTCAACCATCATTATCGCTAAAATAACCTAATTCTTTATTTTCCAAGTTTGCTGTTTTTCCATGACCTCTATGATCACTTCCAATAACAATTCAACCTTGGTCATTCATAAAATTTGCAAAATTATTATATCTTAATGAATGTTCACAACTTCCATGTACAAGTTGTATTATACCTTTTACTTCTTCTACTTGATCTCAAATTCGTAATGATATTTCTTTTCCATCAAAGCTCTCAATAGTAGTTTCTTTCATAATGCTTCACCTTAAATTATTATATAATAAATAAAAAAATCTTTTAACTATGATACTTTAACTAAAATATTTTATTTTTATAAAAATAAAAAAATCAAAACACTTTGATTTTAATAAGCTCTTGCAAAATAAACCATTAGTGAAGATTTTTTACTACAATTAAAACAAATCGAATTAATCTGTTCAATATCACTCGGAATACATCTTGAATTTGTTGAAGTTTTATGTTTAATATCTGTTTCACACTCTATTTCGCCACAAAATGGTACAAGAACATAACCAGGATTTTTATCAATAATTGAAATATATTCTTCTAATGTATTTGCTTTAAAAGTAAGATTTTTTCTATGTTGAAGTGCTTTATTATAAAGATTTTTGTCATATTCAGAAATTTGTTTTTCTATATAATCATTTATTTTTTCAATTTCCACTTGTTCTTTTGTTCTTAAATCTCTTCTTGAAACTGTGGCAACACCATTTTTTAAATCTCTTGGTCCAATTTCAATTCTTATTGGAACACCTTTTATTTCTGCTTCAGAAATTTTAAAACCAAATGATTTATCTGTCTTATCTAATTCCACTCTATATTTTAACTCGAACATAGATTTTAATTTTTCACAAGTTTGTATAACTTCAACAAAATCATTTATTGCAATTAAAGAAATTTGAATTGGTGCAATTTTGCTTGGCAAAACTAATCCAAAATCATCAGAATGAGTCATAATTATAGCACCAATTAATCTTGTAGAAATTCCTCAACTTGTTGAATATGGATTTTCTTCTTCTTGATTTTTATTTTGAAATTTTATATTAAAAACTTTTGAAAAATTATCTTCAAAATAATGACTTGTTCCACATTGAAGTGCTTGTCCATCATACATAAGTGATTCAATAGTATAAGTTTCCTTTGCTCCTGCAAACTTTTCTTTTTCTGTTTTTTTACCAAAAATAACAGGTAAAAGTAAAATTTCATTTGCAATATATTTATATATTTCTAGAATATCTAAAGTCATTTTTTTTGCTTCTTCTCTTGATGCATGAAAAGTATGTCCTTCTTGTCATAAAAACTCACTACTTCTTAAAAAAGGTCTAGTTGTTTTTTCCCATCTCATAACATTTGCTCATTGATTATATTTAATAGGCAAATCTCTATAAGATTTTATTTCTCTAGATAAAAAATCAGCAATCAATACCTCACTTGTAGGACGTATATAAAGATTTTCTCCCAATTCCTTATCTCCAACTTTTGTAACCGTTGCTAATTCTGGTGCAAATCCTTCAATATGTTCTTTTTCAACTTTAAATAATTTTTCAGGAATTAATAAAGGGAAATAGACATTTTTAACTTCCTCTTTTTTAAACTCAATATCTGCAAATTTTTGTATTAATTCTCAAATTCCAAAACCATGCGGTTTAAAAATCATTGTTCCTTTTACAGGACCATATTCCATTAAACCAGCATTTTTTACAACATCAGTATATCATTGACTAAAATTTACATCCCTTGGTGTAATTTTTTCAATTTGATTTGCCATATTACTTTCTCTCCTTTTTTTCTATGTTTCCTGTTTCACCAAAAAAGACATCAATTTCAATGTCATTTGCATCAACATAAGTTTGAATTCTATTTAAATTAGCTTTATCTTTTATCATAATAAATTCAATTGCTTCCAATGGAATTGTCTCATAAATATAAACTATATTTTTAATCTCATCAAGTGCTCAATCATTTTTAGTAACTTTTGCTAAAATATCAAAATTAATTCCGATTACTGAAATTTTTTCAATATCAACCTTTGCTTCACTTGCTCATTTTCAAAAGTGCGCTCTTGTAGATGAATCAAATTCTAAACCTACAGAATTTTCATTCTCCAAATATGTCCAAACAATATACTCTTCATCTTTTTTTAACTTTTGATCTTTCAAAAGTCTAATTCCATTTTCTAAGATTAAAAAAATATTTGATACATCAGTATAAAAATATAAATGATTGTTTTTTTTATTTTTAATAATTTGGAAAACTTTTTTTTGTCCCTCCTTAAAATTAAAAATTTTCTTTAAAAAACTTTTTTTTGGTTGATTCTCACTTAAAATAGATTTTTCTTTTTTATTATTTAATTTCATTTTTAGTCTCCTTGAAAGTAATATAATTATATTTTATATGATATATCATAATAAATAAAAAAATCAAGATTTCAAAATCTTGCTAAATTTTCTAAATGGCGGATTGAGAGAGACTCGAACTCTCGCGCCGGTTGCCCGACCTAACACCTTAGCAGGGTGCCCTCTTCACCAACTTGAGTATCAATCCATACAAAAAGATTATAGCAAAAAAATAAAAAACATAGCAATTAAATGAAATGTTTTATATATAGTGGTTCAATATTTTCAATATTTTCAATATTTTTAAAATAATTTTTAAGTTTCAGAAAATATTGTTCAAAATTTATATTTTCATAATCTTTTTTGACTTGATAATTAGGGAATTGTTGTTTAAATTCTTCAATTAACTCATTTGGTACTAATTGATCTAAAATTATATTTTCTCCCTTTGAATAAATACCAATATAACTTTTATTTCCTTTTGCATCCAAAATGCTTATTGAATCGTTTAATTCTGCTTGAAAAGCTAATGATGAAATTAAAAAAATATTATAAAATGGATTTATAAGTTTTAAAGTTTTTAAAATTGTAATTGCAACTCTTATGCCTGTATAACTTCCTGGTCCTCTTGTGGTATACAAATTTTTTAAATTTTTTAATGTCAAATTATTTTTTTGTAAAAATTTTTCAATTTCTGTAAAAACAATATCACTAACTTTAAATTGATTTTCCATTATCAAACTATCAATAATAATATTATTATGTTCTAATATTAATACTAATTTTGTATTACTTGTATCAATAAAAAAATTCATTATCCACCTTCTTCTATAAGAAATTCTCTACATTCATCTGAAAATATTTTTATTTTAACTGTAATTATTTCAAAATAACTTTTTAAATTAATATTTAAGTTTTGACTTCATTCTATTACATTAAAACTGTCAATCATTTCATCTAAATACATTTCAAATTCTTCATTTTGATTTAATCTGTATGCATCAATATGATTTATTTTTATTTCATTAGAAAAATATTGATTCATAATTACAAATGTTGGTGAAGTTACAACTTCTTTAACTCCTAATTCTTTTAAAAATATTTTAGTGAATGTTGTTTTTCCTGCCCCCATTTCCCCGTCTAAGAGTAAACACGTATTTTTTTTAAAAAATAAAGCTAATTTTTGTGCAACTTCTACTAATTCATTTATATTTTTAACCTTAAAAACTGTAATTCTATTATATTTTCCATTCATATATATATGATATAATGATTTTACAGATTTGGAGTATAAAATATGGTAAAAGATATTTTAATAGTTGGATGTGGTCCAACTGGATTATATGCTTGAAAAATGGCTGCAGACTTAAAACTTAGTGGAACTGTAGTTGAAGCAAAGTCAACATATGGTGGACAAATTACATCGTCTTATCCAGAAAAATATATTCATAATTTTCCTGCAATTGATAAAATTTTGGGTAATCAAGCAGTACAGAAAATGTATGAATGTATTAAAAAAGATAATAATATCAATTTTTTTTTGAACACAATAGTTACATCAATTAATATAATAAAACCGGATTGTGATGAATTTGAAAATTGATTTGAGGTTTGTTTTTCAAATAATACAAAGCAAAAATTTAAAAGAATATTATTTACAGATGGATTTGGAATTTATAAACCAATAGAATTAACAGAAAAAAAATACAACAATATTATTTATACTGTTAAAGATATTAAATCTTTTAAAAATCAAAGTATTTTAATTTTTGGTGGTGGAGATTCTGCACTTGACTGAGCAAATGAATTAAGTAGTAATAAAAATTTAATTACAATAATTCATAGAAGAGATGAATTTAGAGCAAAACCTTTGAGTTTAGAACAAGCTAAAAGTAAAGGAGTGAATTTCTTAACTCCTTATAAATTTTCTGAAATTACTGGTGAAAAATTAAATAATGCTGAAAAATTAAAGGTAATTCAAGTAGAAACTAATGAAGAAAAAGAAATTTGTTTTGATAAAGTAATAGTGCAATTTGGCTATACAATTGAAAAAGAAAAATTTGAAAATTTAAATTTAGAAATAAATAAATTGAAAAAAATAATTGTGAAATCTAATATGGAATCATCTGTGGAAGGAATTTATGCTGCTGGTGATTGTTGTCATTATGATACGAAAGTAAGAAATTTATTAGCTGGTTTTTATGAAGCAATGATTGCAGTTGTAAATATAGAAAAAAAAGTAAATAAAAGAAAGATACTAAATAGTGGTTGATAGATTATAAATAATAAAAAATTAAAAAATACTATTTGAATTATTCTTTTAACTGGATTTTTTGCTTTTTTAATTCTTGACGCTACAGTTGCACAAATTTATCCACCACCAAGATATTATATTTTTCAATGATATGATAAATTATTTGCAAATGCATCATTTTAAACAACACAGACAAATTGAATGTTCTTTATATTTTTTATATTTATTTTTTTAAATGGAAAATGAAATCTTTGGGTCCTTCAACAAAAGCTTGAATTGGCTTTTTAAGTTATATGACATTAACAATGGCTCTTTTTTGAATTGCTTTATTTAGTGTTATTGGTGTTAATGACAAAGACTTAAATCCCCTAGCAATTTATTCAAATGAATATAACAGTGCTATAAAATGATTTGTAACATTCGTCACACATTTAATAACATTTTTAATTTCAGTTATATATTTTTTTATTTCAAAAAGTAGAAAAATTATTAATATAAAAGAATGATATAAAAAAGATTTACTTATTTGTTGAATTTTTCCTTTTTTTTTATGTTACTTTTGTTTCATTGAGAATTATAATTATGAATTCTATTGGACAAGAGTATTATTTTGATTATATCCCTGAGAGTGAAAATTTTCCAGAATGAGTAACAGAATACGATATTGGAATTTTTACTACTCCATATTTTTTCTTCAATTTTAGAGTTACAAATGGTATTGAAATGTATATTTTAGGTTCAATTGGATGTTTATTATTGATTACAGGATGTCAATATTTTTGAATTTCACTAAATAATTTAAAATTTAAAAATAAAGAAAAAATAAAAATAAATAATAAATGAAACAAAAATAGAATAAATTTTTGAAATGAAATAATAAAAATGTTTTTATTTTCATTTTGTTTTATAATTTCAATTATACTTTTAACAAAAACAAAAAATTATCAATTTATAGAAGACAATTTATTTTTATATAATTTATTTTATTTAATTCTTTATTTAATTACATTATCTATTAGTTTTATTGGAATAGTTCTTATAATTTTAAAATTTATTGCAAAAAAAGAAAATAAAACTTTTGATTTTATTTTACAATTTTTTTGTGCTTTCTTTCTTATTCATATTTACTTTATAACTATATTATTTTTTATTCCAATTATAATAGCAAGAAAATTTGAAAACAAATTAAATAATGAAAAAGAGATTTAAAAATCTTTTTTTCATTATTTTTCAATTAAAGAAGGCTGAGTCATTTCAGATGGAATTTCAATACCCATCATTTCGCAAATTGTAACAGCAACATCAGCAATAGCTGCATCATCTTTTCTAAGTTTTAAATTTTTATCTGTAATTATTATTGGAACAGGTTGACTTGTATGTTTTTTATTTGGTCTTCCATCATTATCAATCATAACCTCAGCATTTCCATGATCTGCTGTTATTATCATTGTTGCCCCATGATTAGTGCAAGCCTCATAAACTCTTTTTAGCTGGTCATCTAAAACTTTTACTCCTTGAATTGCGGCTTTTAAAACTCCAGTATGCCCAACCATATCACAGTTGGCATAATTTAAAACAATTAAATCAAACTCTTCTGAGTTAATTCTTTCAACAAGTTTATCAGTTATTTCTATTGCAGACATTTCTGGTTTTAAATCATAAGTTGCAACTTTTGGTGATGAAATTAAATCAATTGATGCCCCATTTAACTTAATTTCTTCAGGTGATGCTAATCCATTTTTAAAATAATCTTTACCCCCATCAAAAAAGAAAGTAACATGAGCAATTTTTTCAGTTTCTGCAATTCTTAATTGTTTGTATCCTTTTTTACTAATTCATTCTCCCAAACCATTAATAACTTCAATAGATTTGAATGCAATAAAATTTGATTTTACAGACGCCGAATATTCCATCATACTTAAAAAATGTATTTTATCTCCTAAAAAAGTTAATCCTTTAAAAGCATCATCTGATCAAGCAGAATAATCTTTATTTGTAAATGTACTTGCCATTTGAATAGCTCTATCAGGTCTAAAATTGGCAAAAACTAAAGTATCTTTTGGTTTAATAAATCCATTTTTGCATGTTTTATTAAATGCAGGCAAAATTCCTTCATCATCTTTTCCTAATTCATATTGAGATTTTATATAATCAAATGGATTTGTAAATGAATTTTTACATTTTCTATCTACTAAAGAGTTATAACCTTCAGCTGTTCTTTCCATTCTTTTATCTCTATCCATTGAATAGAATCTTCCTGAAATTGAACCAACTTCACCAACTTTATATTCATCAAATAAATTGTAAAGTTTTTCTAAATAATCTAACGCAACTGTTGGTTTTGTATCTCTTCCATCTGTAAATAAATGTAAGTAAATTTCTTTTAAACCTGCTTTTGCAGCAGCTTCAAAAGTAGCAAACATATGTTGCATATGAGAATGCACTCCCCCATCAGAAAATAATCCCATTATATGAAATGCACTATTATTGTCTTTTGAAGTTTTAATTGCATTTTGAATTTCCAAATTTGAATCGAAAACATTATCTTTAATAGCTTTATTAATTAAAGAAAGTGATTCATATTTTATTCTTCCAGCTCCTAAATGTATATGACCCACTTCTGAATTTCCCATTTGTCCTTCAGGCAAACCAACTCATTCACCACTGGCATGAGCAGAAACTCAAGGATATTTTTGTTTTAAACTTTCTACAAATTTCATATTTGCTTGAAAAACAGCATTTCCCTCTGAATTTTCTGCTATTCCTCAACCATCTAAAATTGTTAAAACTACTGGTCTTTTTGTTTTCATATTAATTTTCTCCTAAAATATATTTCTTTAGTGCTTTAGCAACAACACCCTCAGTGTTTTTAAAATCTGAAACTTCAATTGCTTTTTTCTTAACATCAGCATGAGCATTTGCTGGTGCAATTGAATGTCCTGCAAATTCAAACATAGGAATATCATTTGCACCATCTCCAATTGCCAAAATCTCCTCTTGTCTTATTGAATATTTTTTTGATAAAAATTCAAGAGCATACTTTTTATTAATACCTTTTTTTGTAACTTCTCCTGCAAATGAACCTTCTGTTCAAGCTACTTCCAAACTTAAATTTCTTAATTCATTTGCAAATTCTATTGTTCCATTAAACATTAAAAATTTATAGCAAGAATACATTTCAAGATTATCATTATAGACTATTGGCTCTGAACCAAAAAAAGGAACTTCGTGTTGAAGATCTTTTGCAATAAATAAGTCTTTACTTATATATGAAATCTTTGGATTTGTAGTATATGCTCATAAATTACAATCTTTAAATTTTTCTAATTTCAAAAGATCAAAAGCTGCTTTTGCAGTATCTTTTGAAATTGGTTGTTCATCAATTTTCAAATTATTTGTAATATCAAAAATTAAAGCTCCATTAAAACCAGCAAATAAAGTTTCTTCATCATTATCAAAATTAAATAATTCAAGTCTATTAATTTTTGAATGAACTGGTCTTCCGGTTACAAAAACAATTTTTACTCCATTTTTTATTGTATTATTAATTGGTTCAATATTTTCCTCTACAATATTTCCAAGTGATTCATAAGTTGTTCCATCCATATCTAATGCAACTAATTTAAATTTACTTTCCTTCATTTTTTGTATACCTTTTAAAAGTTTATTAATCCCAAATATGAATCAACGACTAATGAAGCACCACCGACTAGTACACCATCAATATCTTCTTGTTCAAGAATATCTTTAATGTTTTCTGGTTTAACACTTCCTCCATATTGGATTAGTATTTGATCTGAAATTTCTTGATTATAAAGATTTTTAATAATTTCTCTAATTTCCTTACATACATTTTGTGCAATTTCTGGTGTAGCTACTTTACCAGTACCAATTGCTCAAATTGGTTCATAAGCTATTACAACTTTTTTTGCTTCTTCTGCAGAAACACCTTCAAATGCATTTGAAATTTGAGATTTAACTCAATCCACAGTTTTTCCTTTTTCATAAGTTTTTAAACTTTCTCCGCAACATAAAATTGGTGTCATATTTGCAGATAATAATGCTTTTAATTTTTTATTAATCATTTCATCGGTTTCTCCAAAAATGTTTCTTCTTTCTGAATGACCAATAACTACATAATTGATTGATAAATCTTGTAACATTGGGATTGAAATTTCACCTGTAAAAGCTCCTTCTTTTTCAAAATAGCAATTTTGAGCTGCTATAATAATATTTTTGGCAATTTTTTTCACATCGCTCAACATAACTGATGGAACTGCAATTCCTGCAATTAAATTTTCATTTTTTACAATTTTTTCTTCAATGCTTTTCACAAATTGAACTGCTTCAGAATTATTTTTAAACATTTTTCAGTTTCCTACAATAATTTGTTTTCTCATTTTTATTTCTCCTAACATAATTACATAATTGATTCTACACTATTAGTAGTCCTAATTAAATTTCAATGAAAAAAATCCTCTAAAGGATTTTAAGAAAGTAATTCTGATGCTTCTTCCATCAATAATTACTGTTATATTTGGGTGCTCTAATAGAATCGTACATGGTCAATCCTTTGAAATTGGTCCTTCAATTAAGTGTTTAACTGCTTCTGCTTTACTCTTACCTGTGGCAATTAAAACAATTTCTTTTGCTTTCATAATTGAATTAAGACCCATTGAAATTGCTTGATTGGGTACATCTTTTTTATCTTTAAAAAATCTTGAGTTTACTTCAATTGTAGATTGAGTTAAATCTACAATTGAAGTAATAGAATCAAACAAAGTTCCTGGTTCATTAAAAACAATATGACCATTAATTCCTAATCCTAACAATTGAATATCTATTCCACCAGCCATTTTTATATCTTTATCATATTTAGCAGCTTGTTCATTTGTCTCAATCAAACCATCAGGAACAAATGTATTTTTCTTATCAATATTTATATGATCAAAAAAAGTATTATTCATGAAATATCTATAAGATTGTTTATGTTCTGAAGATAGACCTTTATATTCATCAAGATTAAATGATTTAATATTTGATCAATCAACTTTTTGATTTTTAGTTTTTTCAATTAAATATTTATATGTAGAAATTGGTGTACTACCTGTTGCCAATCCAAGAATTGCATTAGCCTTATTTTTAACAATATTTAAAATAATATCTCCTGCTACTTCTCCAGCTTTATTATTATTTATAACTTTAATTACTTTCATTTATCTATACCTCCATGTAATATTTTAATTTATTTTTAATAGTAAAATATTTCAAAAATCAAAATAATTATATATTTTTGAAATATTATTAATATTTAAATTCAATTTTGGTACCATTCTTTGTAATAAAACATAGGTTAATAATTTATTTTTACCCCTAATTAAGTATTTATTATCTTCTGTTTCAATAATAATTCCATATATTTCAGCTGTTACACTTTTAATTTCTTCATAATTAATTATTCTTTGAATTTTTTGAAAAGAATTTGTAAAAAATAAATTTTTATTCGAAAAGTAAAAATCAAATTTTCCTAATTGCACTACTTTTTTTTCAATTAAGTCTTTTTTGAAAATATGAACATTTACATTTGTTTGAAGTAAATTTATCTTTTCTTTTTTATCCAAATTAAATTTAACAGGAATTTGTTTTAAAGGTCTTCAAGAGTTAAAAATTAATTCTTCAACTTCAATAAGAAATCTTTCTTCTTTTGCAGATA
The DNA here is from genome assembly GCF_000439435.1 of Spiroplasma taiwanense CT-1. Lineage (NCBI taxonomy): Bacteria > Bacillati > Mycoplasmatota > Mollicutes > Entomoplasmatales > Spiroplasmataceae > Spiroplasma > Spiroplasma taiwanense. Next base: position 197,915 of record NC_021846.1, on the reverse strand, counting down.
ATGTTAAATTCATTTTTTTTATGTTTCTTTTAAAATGAAAAATAAAAGATTCATTTAATTCAAAATTCATATTTACTCATTTTCATAAAATTCAATATTTAAAATAAGTAAATGTATTTTTATCATTAACTTTTTTTTCAATTTTTCTGATATAAAAAGATGTTTTTTTTGAAATATTAAATTCATCAAAATACTTAATTCATTGTACTCTTTTTAAATAGTAATTTATATCTCCTGTAATTCTTAAAAACACTCTCTCACCTCTTTAGTAAAATTTTTAAAAAATTATTTAATAATAGAAAAAATCAAAAAAATAGGTAATGATTTTATATTTCATATATTATTATAGTGTAATTATAAAAAAAGGAGTATTTAAAATGAAAACAATAGTTATTGGAACAAATCATGCTGGAACAACAACAGTAAGAACTTTAAGAAGATTAGATCCAAAAATGGAAATAACTACTTATGATGCAAATGATAATATTTCATTTTTAGGGTGTGGAATAGCTTTATGAGTTAGAGGAGAAGTAAAAGACCCAAAAGGATTATTCTACGCATCACCTGAAATATTAGCAGGAGAAAATATTAATGTTAAAATGGAACATAAATGAATTGGTATTAATGAAAAAAACAAAACTATAACAGTTCAAAACTTAAAAACAGGAGAAGAATTTGAAGACAATTACGATAAATTAGTAATAGCAACAGGTACTTGACCAATTTTTCCACCAATTGAAGGAATTAATTTAGACGGTGTTCAAATTTGTAAAAATTATCATCATGCACAAAAAATAAAAGCTGCAAATGATAACCCTGAAATTAAAAAAGTTGCTGTAGTTGGAGCAGGATATATCGGTGTAGAACTTGTTGATGCTTTTGTTGAAGCAAAAAAAGAAGTAACCTTAGTTGACATAGCAGATAGAATTATGCCTGTTTATTATGATCACGAATTTACTGGATTAGTTGAAAAAACTATGCAAGAAAAAGGTGTTCATTTAGCACTTGGTCAAAAAGTGGTTAAATTTGAGGGTGAAAATGGAAAAGTTAAAAAAGTAATTACAGACAAAGGTGAAATTGAAGTTGATTACGTTGTGTTTTCTGTTGGGGTTAAACCACAAACAGACTTATTAAAAGGAATTATTGAACTAGATGAAAGAGGTGCAATAAAAACAAACGAATTTATGCAATCTTCAAATAAGGATATATATTCAGTTGGTGATTGTGCACAAGTTTATAATTGTTCTTTAAAACAAGATACTCAAATAGCATTAGCTACAACAGCTGTTAGAACTGGAATTATGGCTGCTGTAAATATTGTAAAAGGTAATGAGCTATCTAGTCCAGGTTTTACAGGAGCAAATGGTATTGAAGTTTTTGGTTGAAAAATGGCTTCGGTTGGAATTTCAATGGAATCATGTAAAAGATTTGGAATTGATGCTGAAGAGGTTATTTTTAAAGATTCGGATAGACCTGAATTTATGTCATCATTTAAAGAAGTTTCAATAAAAATTATTTGAGATAAAAAATCAAGAAGAATTATTGGAGCACAAGTTGCATCAATTAATAATCATACTGAGGTAATGTATATGTTTGCATTAGCAATTCAAAAAGGATTGACTATTGATGAACTACCTTTAGTTGATATTTTCTTCTTGCCTCACTTTAATAAGCCATATAATTTTATTACATTGGCAAGTTTAGAGGTTTTAGGTCTAAACTACTTTAAAAAATAATAAAAATGTAACTTTATAAGGTTACATTTTTATTTTAAACCGCAAACTTTTTTATTTACGAGATCAATAATTTTTGAATTTGGATTTTTATTTAAGCCTGGCATACTCATAACATTATTTGTAAAAACAAGTATAAATCTTGCTCCACTATTCACAATAACTTTATCTATAATTAATTTATAATTTTTTTGATTAAAATCATTTCCATCAATTGAATTTGATGATTTAACCATACATATTGGGTATTCTTTATATTTTGAAAGATTAATTTGACTGATTGAATTTTCTGCATTTTCTGTGTAATTTATTTCATTAAGATAATAAAAATTATTAACTATTTTCTTAATTTTTTCTTTAATTGAATCTTGAGAATTAATTAGAGTTTTAAATTTAAATTGTCTATTTGAATTTTCAATAACACGATTTGCTAAATTCACAGCTCCAATAGGTCCCTTATTATACGCTTCATTTAATTCTCATTCATAATTATTTTTAGTCAATCAATCTTGAAGAGCAATTAACTGTTTTTCACTATCTCCATTAATAAAATTAATAGCTACAACTAAATTTAAATTATATAATCTAACATGTTTTAAGTGTTGTTCTAAGTGAGTAAAATTATTTTCAAAATCCTTATGTAAATTTAAAGCCCTTAAAGTTATAACCATAACAACACAATCAGGAATTAAGTCATTTTCATTATTTATGATATTCATATATTTTTCAAATCCTAAATCACTTCCAAATCCTGATTCAACAATACAATAATCTGCTAAATTTAAAGCTAAATTTGTAGAAATTATTGAATTTGTACCTGTTGCTATATTTGCAAATGGTCCACAGTGAACTAAAGCTGGAGTATCATTTTTTGTAAGTACAAAATTCGGTTTTATTGCATCTTTTAATAAAACCATAAGTGATCCTGTAATTTCTAGACTTTTTAGAAAAATTGGTTCACCATTTTTATCATATGCAATTAATGAATCATTAATTCTATCTCTTAAATCTTCTTCACTTTTTGAAAGACTCAAAATTGTCATCATATTACTTGCAGCTGTTATTGTAAATTCTTCTTTTCTAGAAACATTTTTGGAAATTTGAATTTCCATATTTCTTAAAGCTCTATCATTTAAATCCAAACATCTTTTTCAAACTATTCTATTTGAATCAAAGTTTAGTTTTGAATTTCAATATATTTCTGAATCAATTGTTGCAGATACTAAATTATTTGCAGTTGAAATTGCATGAATATCTCCTGTAAAATGAAGATTTATCTCAGACATAGGTTCAATTTCACTTTCTCCACCACCTGTTGCTGTACCTTTACGTCCAAAAACTGGCCCAATTGATGGTTCTCTTAAAGCTAAAATTACAGATTTTTTTAAATAATTTAGACCATCTGCTAATCCAATTGCTGTTGTAGTTTTACCTTCTCCTGCTTGTGTAGGATTAATAGATGTCATTAAAATTAATTTACCCTTTTTTTTGTTACAAAAATAGTTTTCATAATCTATCTTTGTAATATTATTTCCATAAAATTTCAAATCATCATCATTTATTTTTAGTTTATTTAATATTTTTTTTATTTTTTCCATTATAATCACCTTTGAGAAATATTTTAGAAAGGAACCTAATATGAGTGATAAAATACTTGATGGTAAATTTTTATCTCAAAAATTAAATTCTGCTCTCAAAAATAGTATAGAGCAATTAGGGAAAAAAAGATTACCAAAAATTGCAATAATTCAAATTGGAAATAATAGTGCAAGTAATAAATATATAAAGAATAAAATTAAGGCTTGCAATGATGTTGGAATGTTAAATACACTAATTAAATTAGAAGAAAATATTAAAGAAAATGAATTAATTGAAATAATTAACAAATTAAATAATGATGAAACAGTTGATGGTATTATTCTTCAATTACCTTTACCCTTAAATATAAATGAAAATAAAATAACAAAATTAATTTCACCAGAAAAAGATGCTGATGGATTTTCACCAATTACTTTAGGTAATGTAATATTAAATAATTCCAATATTTTTCCAGCAACACCATTTGGAATAATTAAATTAATTGAACATAAACAAATAAATATAGTTGGAGCTAATGTAGTAATAATTGGCAGAAGTAACATTGTTGGAAAACCTCTTGCAAATATGCTTATTAATAAATCTGCAACAGTTACAGTATGTAATTCAAAAACAAAAAATCTTTCAAAAATTTGTAAAGCAGCAGATATTTTAATAAGTGCTGCTGGCTCTCCAAAATTTGTAAATAAAAAATTTGTAAATAAAAAAATGACAGTTATTGATGTAGGAGCTAATTTTTTTGAAGGAAAATATTGTGGTGATGTAGATTTTAAAAAAGTTTATCCTATTGTAAAATACATTACCCCTGTTCCAGGTGGAGTTGGTCCAATGACAATTGCATGTTTGTTACAAAATGTTTTTCAACTTTATAAAAATAAAAATTCAAATCAATAAATAAAAACCCAAAATTTTGGGTTTTTATTTATTCTTCCTGATCACTTACACATCTAAAACTTAAATTTGATAAAAATGAATTTGCATAGTTACCATTTCTAGAATAAACTTTATATCTTTCACAGAGATCATCACAACACAAAAAAGAACCTCCTCTAATTGCTACTAATTTATTTGAATAATTTTGGCAACTCTCTCAAAAGTGAATCGCAGTTTTGTTATTAAAATCTTCAAAATCTATACCTTTAGGATTTTAACACCATTCTCAAACATTACCAAGCATTTGATAAATTCCATAAGAATTTGGAGGAAAAGCAGTACAAGGTGAAGTTCCTAAATAACCATCTTCTAATGTATTTTCATATGGAAAGTTACCTTGAAAAATATTTAACATTCATTTATTTTCTACTTTTTTTTCATTTCCCCAAGGAAATTTAGTATTATATTTTCCACCTCTTGCTGCAAGTTCTCATTCCGCTTCTGTTGGCAATCTCTTTTTAGCTCATTTACAATATTCTACCGCCTCATTTTTTGAAACATGTACAACAGGGTGATCTAAAATATTATCAATATTTGAATTAGGTCCATAAGGACATTTCCAAAATGCACCATTTACTTCATATCATCAATCTAAACCTGCTAATTTTTCATTGTTCTTTTTTGTTTCCTCAGTTAATTGTAAGTGAAATACATATGAATACCCTACTTTTTCTGCTTCAGTTAAATAATTTGTTTCATCCACAAATTCTTTAAACATCTGATTTGTTACTGAAGTTTCATCAATTCAAAAACTTTCAACTTTCACCATTTTTGGTGGAGATTCAAAATCAGTAGATTTTCCATCGAAATCATTATTACCGATTAAAAATTCTTTCTCATTTATTTTTATCATATAGAACCTTTTTTTTATTATATTTTTATTTAAACATATAAAAAGAAATTATTATATTTTATTTAAAATAGACTTTATACGTTTTAAATTAAATGCTAATTCAGTTATTAATAATAAAATTGCAAATAATAAAATAAAACTAATTAAAATTAATAAATTTATTAAACTTAATTTAATAAATATGATTAATACAAAAAATATTGATGTAATTAATAATGAAAATAGTGCATTCCCATTACATGATCAATAATCATTGCTAGTGAAAATTTATTTTTGCTAACCATACTTTTATATTTTAATATTTTAGTTTTTTCTATTATTGAGTATCCTATTCCAAAAAATATCATTAAAACTAATAAGGTAATTCTATATATTAAATTTGCATTTGCAAAATTAATATATCTATAAATTATTAATAAAGTAGATATTCCAAAAAATACTAAAAAAAATACCCACTCTATTTATTTTTGGATTATTGTAGTTAAATAATTTAAAAATTTCTTGACTTAAATACTTTAAAACAAAACTAAAAATAATAAATAAGTAGACATAATTTTGTTTTATATCAAAATTAAATGTTATTTCATTTTGATATAAATTTATAAAAAAGAAAATGCTTAAAGATATTTCTAAAAATTTTATAAATCCAATAAAATAATTTTGAATAAATACTTGAATGAAAAAATCTTTATTTTGTTTTAGTGTATTAATAGCTTTTTTATCAAAAATTAGTACATTTTTTTCTGACATAATATTCTTATTACAAATAATAAGAATAGGAATTAAAATTGAATAAACATAAATAAAGACATAACATATGTTGATTTTGTAAATAATTCTAATAAAAAAGGCAAGGGAATAAGTCAAAACTCAAATAATGCATTATATTTGCTTGTTTTATTTTTTAAATTATTTCTTTTTTCATAACTTTTTATAGCTTCTATATTAATTGGCAAAAAACCTGCTATAAAACTACCAAATAAAATTATTCCTACAAAAATAGAAATATTTGAAAAAAGAATATTTGTTGTTGAAAATGAACTAAAAGTAAAAATTATTGCAATTAGTATTCCAATTGAATTAACTTGTAAAACATTTTTATTCCCCTTTCTTTTTGCCATTTTCATCCATAAGGGTGTAACAAACAACATTAAAATAGGAACTATTAGAATAGAAATTACATAATAAATATTAAATCATACCGCTAATTTGTAAGGCAAATAGCTAAAGTAAGCGCTTAGTAGCATCATTGAAAATATCATTATAACTAGCTGAACTTTATAATTAATTTTTTGATTTGAAATAGAAATTAAATTATCATCTTTTGAATCAAAATAATTAATAAAAATCTTATTAAAGCAAGATGAGTATTTAAAAAATAAATTTTCAAATAATTTAAGAGTTGGTAAAAATATTAGTGGTGTAGCAAATGTATATAAAAAACAAATAATATATGCAGAAGATAAATTACTTAAATACAATGCGTATTTTTCAATTTTTCCATAAAGACCAATTCAAGTAAAAAGTGAAACTGTTGAGTATAATAAAACTAAAACTGGTAAAAGTGCATATAAAATAATTTTATTTTTAAATATAAATTTTCTTATTAAAATAAAAATCGTACAAATTAGCATTGAAACTAACATATAACTTGCCCATTCAATAATACTTTTTTCTACAAAAAAAGATAATAAGCTAACCCCAATTGTAACTAAAAGTGCAATTTTATTTTTTAAAAAAAGTGCAGAAATACATAAAATATAAATTGATAAATCAAATCTTGGTATAAAGAAAAAGATAATTTTTAAACTTATTGCTAAAGAAATAAATATTGCAGAAATAGTAATATCAAATATTAATTGATATCTACTGCTATTTGTTGAATTCATTTTTTTCTCCCTTCTTAAAGTAAATTAAAAAGTTATTTTGGAATAAAAAATAATACGACTTCTAATTAAAAATTTTATTGTCTTCCTCCAATGAAAATTATAGTCAAAAAAAATAAAAAAGTAAGTCAAAATTGACTTACTTTTTTAAATAAAATTATTTAACTACTTTTGCTGCAAGCTCCATCGGTTTTCTTGTTTTTTCAAAGAAATGATGGAAATCTTGACTAGTATCCACTTTTCCAACAAATGAACCTACCATAACTTTTTCAGATTTTATATCTATTAAATTATGTTTTTCTAAGACTTTGGCTACCTCATTAGGATCAAATCCTTCAGAAGGACATAAATCAATTCCTAATTCTTCTGCTGTGTTTAATACTGTTCCCACTGATATATATGTTTGTCTTGCACTTCATTCTTCATAATTCATACCATGAACAGCAAGTGCTGATGTTAAGCCTCCCACCATTTGAGTTCTAATATTTGCAAATTGTTCTGGAATATTTCTTTGATTTTGTTCTGGAATTAATGTTTTTGTTATGTATTCTTCCTTAAATCCCACTCAAATTAATAAACCAGTAGCCTGAGTTATTCCAACTTGATTTCATCAAGCTTGAAATAACTCATCTCTTATTTCTTTGTTTTCAATATAAATCACTCTAAACGGTTCCATTCCAAATGAAGAAGGGGCCATTCTTATTGATTCTAATAATTCATTTAATTTTGAATCATCAATTTTAAAATCATTTACAAACCTTTTTGCTGAACGTCTTTTTTTTAATAGTTCTAAACTTTTTGTCATTTTAAATTTCCTTTCTTATTTTAAGAAGAGATTTATAAAAAGGTAACATAAGTTACAAATTGCCTATTAATTGAAATATTCATAATAATAGGTTAAGGTAAGTAATAAAATTACTTACAAGTATTTCAACTTAATCTTCTTATTTTTTATTAAAGTAATAATTGAATTATTACTCTTTAATTTTAAATCAAAATTTATGAAAATTTATTTCAATTTAAAATTAAATTCCCCTTCTTCATTATCAAAAATCACTCCATCTCCATTTAGAGAAAGTCTATTATTATAAATTTGAATTTCTGCCTCTGAATGTGGTTGCTCAAAATAATCACAGTCTTTATATTTATCTGTTATTTTAATGACTCTTTGATTTTTGCTTCCAACAAGTCGTCTTTTTCTATCTAATAGTTTCATAATAAAAGGTCCATCGATTAAAATATCTATTTTAGTTAAAATTTCGCTATATTCTTCAAGTAATTTTTCATAAATATAGCCTGTAAAACAAATAACTGTTAAGCCATTTTTTTGACATCAAATAACCAATTCACTGAGTCCATCAGGTTGTAAAAATGGTTCACCACCCAAAAGAGTAACTCCTTCAATATTAAACTTAGATTTGGCTTCCAAAATTTTTTCAAAAATGTATGTTGTTGGCATAAACATTTTTTTATCTAATGCTAATAATTCTTGATTACTACATCCCTTACACCCAATATTACATCCTTGAAATCAAATCACAAATCTTATTCCAGGTCCTTCAATTTCACTATTCATTAAAAATTTACCCATATTTAAATTAGCCATTTATATTAAAGTTAATTTTTCCTTGTTGTACAAAAACTTGAATTTTAACTCCTGGTTTAATATTTTGTAAATTTTTAAATATAAATTCAGATAATGGATCAACAAGATTTGTTTCTAAAGAATTTAAAACATCTCTTCCTCCTCTTCTTTCATCTGCATTTTGTAAAATGATCTCTATTATATTTTGATCATTTAGGTCAATATATAATTTAGCTTTGTATTTTTCATAAATAGCAATTTGCAATGGTTTAACCTTTTGCTTAATAATTTTTGCTTTTAAAGATAAATCTTTAATAAAATTAAATGGAATTATATTATTTCCAAATCTTCCAAGTAGTTCTGGTCGATTTAATTCATTAGTAAAATGGTTTTGCACTTTTCTTATAAATTCATTATATATTAAAGTACTTTCTTGATTTGGACTTACTTCTGCTGCACCAATATTTGAAGTAAAGATTATAAAAGTTTCACTAAAACTTACTGTTTGTCCTGTATTATCTGTTAATCTTCCATCTTCCAAAATTTGCAAGAATTTATCAAATATTTTAGGATTTGCTTTTTCAATTTCATCAAAAAGAATTACAGAAAAAGGTTTTTCTTTTACTGCATTTGTTAATTGACCTCCACCTTCAAAACCAACATAGCCCGGAGGAGCCCCAATTAATTTTTGATCAGAATTTTCTTGTCCATATTCTGACATATCAAATCTAATTAAATTTGTTTCATCATTAAATAAAAATGTTGTTATTGCTTTTGCTAACTCTGTTTTTCCTGTACCTGTTGGACCCACAAAAAATAATGTTCCTTTTGGTTTACTACGTTTTGAAGAATAAGTAACTCCACTTAGTCCTGTATATGCCTTATAAATAATTTTTATTACTTTTGAAATTGCATCTTCTTGACCAATTACTTTTGAAGACAAAACATCTTTAATACTTAACATTTTTTCATAACTTAATTCTTCTCATGGAGAAATTTTTTCTCCATAATTGTAAATATTAAATAATTTATTAAATGTTATTGGTTGTGCAAAATTACAAGAAAACTTTACAAAATGAGATAATTCCTTTAAAGTTCAACCTTCTGTAGCATCCACTATATTTTCAAATTCCAATGAAATATCTGTTACAGATATTAATGATTTTAGAGTTGAAAGAAATTCTCTTCTTTCCTCTCTATTTGGTTTTGGAATAGTAAGTATTAAAATTTCTGGATTATCTAAATATAAATTTGGTGGTAATTGATTTATTTTTTTAGTTAAAAAAATAATACAATTAGATAACTCATCAATTTTTGAAATTGAAAATTCAGATTCTTTTAATGATTTTGAAAATTCCGTTAATACAATTCTATCTTCTAATTCTAATGAATTATCAGCAAAAACAAAATTAGTATAATCTGCTAAAAAAACTATTTTTTTATTATCTATTCTATTTAAATTTTTATTTAAAATTGAAAAAAAATCAATTGGTTTTTTAAATTTTATAGAGTCCTCTGAAGATGACTGAGTATTATCAGAAAATAACTCTTCAAAATCATTTAAAGACTGTTGATTAGAAATTTGATTATCATTTAAAAGTAAATTTGAAAATTTTGAACCTCTTAATCCAGAGTTTTGATCAAATATAAATTTATCAGAATACTTTTTTTCATCAAAAATATTAAAAATAATTTCATGAATATTAATATATCTTCCTTTGTATTCATAAATATCATCAATATTTCCTTCAACAATTATTGCCTTTTTAATTCCAATAAGATTTTTTAATTGATTTAATTTTTTTTTTGTACTCATTACTTTACCTACTTATCCTTCTTTGTATTATTTTCAGTTATTACTTTTTTTCTTTTAGCAATATATTTTGGTTCTCTATATTGCTTATTAAATTCATTGCTTGCATGAATATTAAAATCTTTAAGTTTTTTTATAAAAGCTTTAGCATCTTCATCATGTTGGCGTCCTTCAAAACCCTCTCAGTTATAGATAAAGCTACCATCATGTCTAACAGCAAAATCTGCAGTTTCGCCTGTAATTTTTTCTCCATGTATAATTATAAGATTTTTTTGTTTAATTTTTCTTATATTATTCGGGTTAACAATATAACCAACTTTTCTTATTGCATTTACAATTTTTAAAACATTATCTTTTCTAATAACTTCTTGTTCTGCCAATTTGGATGAATTATACAAATACTTACTTATAATTTCATTTATATTCTCATTATCTTTATTTTCTGATAATAATTTCATTTCATTTTTTACTATTGCAAATACATCTTGATCATCTTTATATAATTCTATCGAATTTGAAATTATTTCTTCGAATATTATTTTATTTGAAGTTTTGTATTTTTCTAACTCAATAAAAATATAACTCAATATTTTATCCTTCTTTTTATTTATAAAAAGATGTTCTTTATCTTCAAATAATTTTTTAATAAATAATTTATCTTGATCATCTTTATAATTCATTATTAATTGTTTTTTTAAATCTAAAATATTTGAAAAATAATTTTTTTCTAATGATTTTTTTATTTGCATTTGTTCTTTTTTTATAATATCACTTTTTAAAAGAAATATTTTTGTTTTTAAGTCAGTAATATTATTTCGCTTTTTCTCTGCAAATCTTTGTATTTCATGATACTTTTCAATTTCCACATGAACATCACTTGAAATTTCTTTTTCAAAAGCATTTTCAATTAATTCTTTATTTTCAATTTTTAATTTTTCCAAAAAATAATTTATTTGTTGTTGAAAAAAATTTGAATTATCTATCTTTTTACACTGAGCTAGTAATTCGTTAATATAAGAAATTAAAACTTCAATATCTTTTTTTAAAAAAGAAAATTGTTTCTCACAATTTATTAGAATTTCCTCTGCAGACATACTCATTTTATTTACCTCCAAAAAAATTTTTATAGTATTCAATATCAGAACTATTATAATTTTGTTTTTTTCCAAAAATAATATTTAATGCTTTTTTATAAGCTATATCATTATTATTCATAATTTCATTTACTTCATCTCTTTTATTTTCAATATGTTTGATTCATTCTAATTTTATCTCGATTGGCATATTATAATATTTACTACTAATTAAGCTGTTAGTTTTTTCTTCAAGTTTACTCAAATAATTCATAGCCATTAATGTTATTTTATAATTTACAACTTCTTGAGATTCAATAGATAATGTTTTTGTTTTATATTTATAAAAATTTTTGTAAAAATCAATCAAAGCTTCTGAAATATTTAATAAATATTTATCGTATTGTTCAATTTCAACATTAGATTTAATTAAATCAATTAATGAAGATAAAAATTCTTCAAAATTATTTTCCACATAATTATAATTTTCATTATAAAGCTCTTTTGTTAAATTTCCAATTTTATTTAAAGTTGAAGCATGTAAAATTCAAGTTTCTGAATTAAAATCATCCAAATTAAATAATTCTGCTCTATTATTATTTTTGAAATACTCTGTTAATTTTATCAATGAATTTCTTATATTGATACGCCAGCCATCAATTTTTAAAGACTTTAAATATTTATTTAATATAAGTATATTTTCAAAAGATTCTGAAATATTAATTTCGTTAAATATTTTTATTATATTTTTTGTATTTAAGAAATTAAATTTTGAAATTATATCAAAAATTTCATCATCATTTTTTTTCATTGAAATTTCAATAATACATTTTGTAACTATTCTTTCTAAAATTATTAAATAATTCTTATAATCTTCTTCTATTAAAAATTCTTTTATTGAATTATATTTTTCACCATATTCTAAATCATCTAAAATATAAGAAAATGATATCTCTTCAACTTCTTTTTCTAAACCAATTCTTTCTAAAACAGTAAATATTTCTGCTGCCTTTTTATAATCTAATTTTTTTAGACTTATTTTATAAGTTTCAAGTAAAGAATTAATACTAGTTTCAAAAATTTCAATTAAATTTAAATTGATTTTTGGATTCTTATAAGAATAAACTACAGGAATTTTTTTATTAATAGTAGTTAGATTTTTTATTCCTATTAAAAAACCACTCATATGATTTTGTGAATCTAAATAAATAAATGAATTATCTAATAATATTTCATTTTCAATATAATCAAAATATACTACTATTTTTCCTTCTAAATTTTGTAAACTTCTGTTGTTTCTTTTTGAATTATAAAAAATTATTATATCAATATTTCTTATTAATTCCTTATTTTTTAAAAATTCTGTATCTGATTCAATAAATTGATCATTAATTAATAATAAATTTCAATTTGTTTTAATATTTATATTCGAAATTAAATCCAATTCTGAATTGTATTTTTCTAATTTCATAATTTTTTGTTCAGGTCTAAATTTATTTTTAAGTTTTTTTTCGTATTGATTACAAATATCAATTAAAATTTCTTTTGCAATATTTGAATTATTTCTTAAATAATTTTCAAATTCCTTATTTTCAGATTTAATTTTAAAGGATTCATTTTCAAAAATTTCTATCATTATTTCTATTGCAACTGAATCATATTTAATATATTCATTAAAAAAATTTAATTTTTCCAGTGAATTATATTCGTCAATTGTTATTTCCTTTAGTAAACATTCTTCTCCAAAAATATCTTTATTTATATTTATAAATTTTTTAATCATTAAGTTAATTTTACTTTGTGATATATTTTTTTCAAAATTTGAATTCACCAATAATTTATGAGAAATTTTTACATTTTTAATTCTTTTATCTCAGGTTCTTTCTTTTAAAATTTCTTCCACATTTAAAATTGGATCATAGTAATATTTTATGTCCTGTGATTTATTTTCATTGGAGATAGAGTAATTAGACTTTACAAAATTAAATTTTATTTTATCATTCACTTCAAAATACTCAATTGGACTATCCATATTTAAAATCCCAAGACCTGTTTTATTTTTGTTTATATCTAAAATTTTGTAATTAATTAAATCTCTTAATGCTTTTTCAAATAAACTTATATTTTCTACATCAAAAAATGATTTAAGTGCTTCTTTTAAAATTTGAGTTTTATCTGGATAATCAATTAAAATTAATAATAATAAAAATTCCATAAATGTTGGTTTTCTGGTTTCAGAATATTTTATTTTTAATGGAATATATTGTTTATCATATATTATTTCTAATTTATCAAAAATCATTTTTTTACTCCTAATCAATTTCTATTGGTATTAAAAAACTATTATTAAATTTCAATTTTGCTATAATTTCAGAATAAACTTCATAACTATTAGATAAGTTTGGATTTCCTACAGTGGGTATTTTAACTGTAATATCTTCAACACTTCTCTCAGAACCAATAATTATAAGTAACTCTCTTGCTCTAGAAAGTGCAACATTTATTCTTTCATATTTTTTTAAAAATTCTCTTCCTGTTTTTGAAGATAATTTCTTAGGGTTTCTAACTAAATTAACTATTACATAATCTGCTTCTTTTCCTTGAAAATCATCTACTGTATTTATAACAATATTTAAATTTTTAAAATTACTTAATTTTATAAATTTTTTTAGTTTACTAACATGTAATCCATAAAAACTTATAATAGCTAAACTTGGTTTAACCATAGAATTTTTCTCTCCGACTACTTCATTTATTTTTTTTAAAATTTTATTTGTTAATTCTATTTCTAGATCATTAAATAAACTAGTTGAATATTCTTCTCCTTGTTCAAAATTAATTTCATTATTTTTTTTATATGAAGAATCAATTCAATAAACCGAGCTTCTTGAATTGATTATCTCTTTTTTTAAAGAATTAGAAATAATCAAATCATGTTTCTTTTGTTCGCTTACTTGTGTTTCCATCCTTAATTGATTGTCATAAAACTTATTAACAATTTCCATAATTTGTTCATGACTTCTATATTGAGTTTTTAAAATGGAAGTTACATTTTTATTATTTGCTGAAATTAATTTTTTAAAAACTGAAAAATCTAATAACTCATAAAAATCATTATAGTTATAATCTTTTTTAAAAAGCTCATTAACTTCCTCAATGTCTGCATTTTGTAATTTTAAAATTGGAGGAAGTTGGCGATAGTCTCCAACTAAAATAAGAGATTTTCCATAAACAAGTGGCATTAGTATTTCTAATAAGGTTGCTTTTGAAGCCTCATCAATAATTACAACATCTACATCCATTGTTTTTAAATTCAATTCTTCAAGACCAAGTTTAGCTGAAATTTTATCTTTACTAAATCTAAAAATATTTGAAGAGGTTAATGTCATAGAGTAAACATTAATTAATTTATCTAATACAGTTTGAATATATCTTTGACTTTCTTTAAACATTTGAATTGAAAATTCCCTTGTAGGTAATTCTTCTAATGTGCTATTAGAAATTTTATAATTTTCACTTAAATAATCTGTAATATTTTTATAAATATCTGAAAAATCGGTTTTTCTTTTCTTACTTTCTAGTAATTTTTTCTCAATTATTATTAACTCTTTTTTTAAATTTTCTTCTAAATCTACATCCGTAATTCCCAAATCTAAATTAAACTTAAAATTTATTAATTTAATTAATTCTCTTAATTTTCTAGTTCCATCCCCAATATTTTCCATTAAATTATTTTTAACAACAAGTAATTTATTTTTATCAATTTCTAAATTTGAAAGACTGTCTTCATATATATTTTTCTCACTTAAAGATATTAATTCAACTTCCAATTTATTTTTTTGATTTGTTAATTCGCTAATAAAATTTTTAAATATTTGATTTAATTCATTTATTTTTACATCTCTGTTTAATATTTGTAATAAACCTTTTTTTCTACTTTCTTCTTCATTTGCTAAATCAAATTCAGCTTGTCTTTTATAATTAAGAACTTTTTTTTCAATATTTTTAATTTCCATAAAAATTTCATTTTTAATAAAAATTTCATTTACTACTTCTTTAAGTAAAGAGATTTTATTTGAAAAATCTTCTGGATTAAATTTTAAGTATCTAAAAATATAATTATATAATTCAAATTTAATTGAACTATCAAAAAATTCCTGAATGATTTCTGAAAAATTTAATACACTTATAAATTCTTTTTCATTAAGAGAATCTACTAAGTTATTAATATTTAATAAATTTTCTTTTATAAAATTTTTTCTTTTAATTTTATTAATCTCTTTTTCATTAATTAAATTAATTTGCCTATTTATTTCATCAATATCTTTTTGAATATTTCTAATTTGAGTATTATTTTTATGATAACTTTTATTTGAAATAATTAATTCTTCCAATTTATTTTTAATTTCTTGAAATTCTGTTATTAAATTCTCATCATTATTAACATCATCAAAAATTTTCTTACCTATAGATTTATAATAATTATATAAAACTCTATCAGGTGAAAAATTATTCACTAAAGAAGAATTGAAATCTATATTATTTGTTAATCTAATTTTATTAAGATTTGGACCAATTGGCAATCTATCAATAACATTTTTTATTGCCTCATGATTTTGACTTGAAATTAATATTTTTCTATTTAACTTTGATAATTGAAATATTATTTCACAAATAACTTGAGTTTTTCCTGTTCCTGGTGGTCCCTGTAATAAAAAAATATCTTTTGAATTTATAGCTTTCTGAACAGCATCTTTTTGTTCTTTATTTAAATTAAAATTAAAATCCTTTAAATATAACTCATTAGAATTTTCAGATAATTCAATTAATTTTGTATTAAAAAGATAATTTATAAGATATGGGTTTTTTGTATTTCCTTCTGAAATTCTTTTAAGTACTTGTCTTCCTCTTTCAATTAAAACTTCTTCTCCAATACCTGTATATGCCAAATATCCAGATGTTAAAAAGTCCAAATTATTCTTTACACTAAAAAGATTTTCATTAAAATTTTCATCAATTTCAAAATTTATTTTAAAAATTTTTCATTTTTTTAATTCTTCTAAATTTGTTTCTAACAATTCTTCTAATTCTTTTTTGGAACCTATTATTATATTTTTATTTTCTCAATAATTTCAAAAATTTAAATTCGTCTCATTTACACCAATCATTGTTGATAAATTTACAATTTGACTTACTTCATGATTTTTTTCAAAATCAAAATTAAAAATTTCTTTTATGTCTTTTAAAAGTTCATGTGTTGTAGAAATATTTCTATTAAATTTAAAAGGAACAATTGATAAATCCTGCATTTTTTTTAACTTATTTAATTTTTCTATATCATCAACTAGTATTTCCAAACAAACAACTATTTTTTTATCATATTGAATATTCAATTTTTTTAAAATATTTTCTGAATCTAACTTTAAATATTTATAGGTGTAAGATTTCAAATTATGTAATTCAAAATTATGTAACTCTGAATTAGAATTATTTATATCTATTCTAAGTACAGTACTTAAAATAGAATTAAAATAAGGCAAAGATCTTTTTCTTTTAATTTTTAGTAAATCCTCAGAAAATTCTAAGTACTTATTTCAGTTATTTTTTTCTTCTTCAAATGTGGAAATTAGCCTTCCAATTTTTTGAATTGTTGAAGAATTTAAAATATTTCTTCTGAGAATTTCTTCTTCTTTTATTTGTCCTTGATTTCTAATTAGTAAAATTTGACATTCATTAAGAACAGTTTCAAATTCTTGGGCAATAGGTTTTAACCTTGTCAAAAAAATTGAACTAATAATTAGTGTTGCATTTTTTGAATCAATATTGACAAAAAAACCTAAATAAGTTCCATTTAATAATAAACTCTGATTCCTTGAATCAAGTTCAACTCTAATTATTCCATCATAAGTTTCCTTAGTTTTATCCTTTTTACTTAATTGCCTAGTTTTATTATCAATTAAACATAAAAAAGCTTTTTTTACTAATGAGTTTCTTAAAAAATTATGAAAATCATTATAGGATATAATTCCTTTAATTTCTAATTTTTCAATAATCTGATCTAAACCTGAAATATTCTCTTTAAATTGTACATTTTGTAAAAATGAGAAGTCTAAAACAATTTCTTTTCCATTATTATTTTCTATAATATTTGCCATTAAACTTACCTCATTTTCTATTAAGCTCTTTAATTATAACATTTTACAATTAATAACTAAAAAGACATATCTCTACTCAATAATTAAAGAATAAAGCTATGTCAATATTTTAAAAATTATTTTATTTACTTTATAACAATATTTACAATTTTATCTAAAACAGCAATTTCCTTGATAATTGTTTTACCGTGTATTGTTTCTTTTACATTTAAAATATTTTTTGCCAATTTTATCAATTCTTCTATACTAGTTCCTTTTTCAACTTCAAAAGTTGATTTTAATTTACCATTAATTTGAACTGCAATTACAACATTTGAAAGTAACAATTTTGTTTCATCAAAAACTGGTCAACTTTCCAAGCAAACACTTGTTTTATTTCCTAGCATACTTCATAATTCTTCTGCCAAATGTGGTGCATAAAGAGATAACATCTTTACAAAATTAAATATATATGGTTTATAAATTGCAGAATTTTCCTTATATACTGCATTTATAAAAACCATTAATTGGGAAACAGCTGTATTAAATTTACAATCTTCAATCATCTGAGTTGTTTTTTTAACAACATCATTGTAAATAAAATCTAAATTTCCATTATTTTCATCAGTAAGCTTAATATCTTCAATTAGTCTATAAACTCTATCCAATCACTTTCTTGAACCATCTAACCCTTTAAAACTTCAAGGTAGTGATGCCTCAAGTGGTCCCATAAAAACTTCATATAATCTTAAAGTATCTGCACCATGTGACTCAATTATTTCATCGGGATTAATAACATTACCCTTTGATTTACTCATTTTTTCACCTTTATCAGTTAAGATCATTCCTTGATTAATTAACTTTTGAAAAGGTTCAGGTGTTGGAACTACATTAAGATCAAATAATACTTGATGTCAAAATCTAGCATAAAGTAAATGCAATACAGCGTGTTCTTGTCCACCAATATATAAATCAACTGGCAATCATTTTTTAAATAATTGCATAGCTTCTTCTGAAGTAATATCTATTAAATTATTTGGGCTTGTTGTTAAAATATAAGCTAAATAATATCAACAAGATCCTGCTCATTGAGGCATTGTATTTGTTTCTCTTTTTGCATTTAAACCATTATATTTAATATTGACTCATTCTTTTATATTTGCTAATGGTGATTCACCAGTTCCTGATGGTTTAATATAATCTGTTTTTGGAAGCATTAAAGGCAAATCTTTTTCATCAATTAGTGCAATATCTCCATTATCTAAAAAAATAACTGGAAATGGCTCTCCATAAAATCTTTGTCTTGAAAAAAGTCAATCTCTTAATTTATAATTAATTTGCTTTTTACCATTATTTTCCTTTTCTAATTTATCAATAACTAATTTAATAGCATTTTTTCTATCTAAACCATTTAAGAAATCAGAATTTATATGTTCTGATTCTCCAACAAAAGCTTTTGATTTATCTTTTGTTTCTAAAACAAATTTTATTGACAAATTATATTTAGTGGCAAATTTTCAATCTCTTTCGTCATGAGCTGGAACTGCCATTACTGCTCCTGTTGCATAATCATTTAAGACATAATCAGAAATTCAAATTGGAACTTCTTCATTTGTAATTGGGTTAATCGCATGACATCCAAGATATAAACCTGTTTTTTCTTTTGAATCATCTTGTCTTTCAACATCAGTTTTTGTTTTTGTATTTTGAATATAATTTTCAATTTCATTTTGAAAATTATTAGAACAAATTTTTAAAACTTTTTCATTTTCTGGAGCAAGAACTATATATGAAACACCAAAAATTGTATCAGGTCTAGTTGTAAAGACTTCAATTTCCTCATTACTTTCTTTTATTTTAAATTTAATTAAAACTCCTTCAGATTTTCCTATTCAATTTTTTTGTAATTCCTTTACAGAATTTGGTCAGTTCAAATTTTCTAAACCATCTAATAATCTATCAGCATATTGTGTAATTTTTAAAACTCATTGTTTCATTGGTTTTTTTATAACATCAAATCCACCAATATCTGATACCATTTTCCCATTTGACAAAATGACTTCTTCATTTGCAAGAACAGTACCTAATTCTTCACATCAATTTACATTTACTTCTTTCACTTCTGCAAGCCCTTTTTTGTACAGTTGTTGAAAAATTCATTGAGTAATTTTGTAATAATTTGGATGACTTGTATTAACTTCTTTATTATAATCATAACTAAATCCAAGTTTTTTTAATTGATTTCTAAAAATTATAATATTTTTATCTGTAAATTCTCTTGGATCATTACCTGTTTTTAAAGCATATTGTTCTGCTGGTAAACCAAATGCATCTCACCCAATTGGGTGAAGAACATCATAACCTTGCATTCGCTTCATTCTCGCAAAAATATCTGTTGCTGTATAACCTTTTGGATGTCCAACATGTAAACCAGCACCACTTGGATATGGAAACATATCTAGAACATATGCTTTCTTTTCATTAGAATTTGTTGTCTTAAATGTTTGGTTTTCTTCTCAAAATTTTTGTCATTTTTTTTCAATTGATTTATGTGAAAATTGCATATTTAATACCTCTTTATAAATAATATTTTACATTATTAAAAACTATCTAAACAAAAAATACTATTAATTTATTTAAATTAATAGTATTTCCGATAACTATTTTTCATTTCTCTATCTATAATCATTCTTTAAACATTTTAATATATCCCATTTTGACAACTTGTGCTAAACAAACATATGCAAGAACAAAACTTATAGCAACACCTAAAAAAGCTCATGGTGGAGTTTGCATAGCTAAAACTTTATTTATTGGTGTAAATGGAATTATAATCGCCATTAAACAAACAAATACAGTTGATAAATTAACTTGTCAAGATCCATTTGATTGTAAAAATGGAATTTTTTCAGTTCTATACATTTGCATAACAGCAGTTTGAGTCATCAATCCAACAACAAATCAACTTGCATTAAATTTAGCAATTGCTTCTTTTGGTATTTCAATATTTGCACTAATTCCAGGTTCCAGTCCAATTTGTTGTCTAAATGCATATAATAAAACTAAAAATGTTACAATATCAAATATTGAACTTACAGGTCCATTTATAATAGTAAACCATATAATATTTTTAGTTTTTAATGGTCTTGGTTTATCAGTAAAGTTTTTATCAACTTTATCAAAAATAAAGGCAAACATAACTATGTCATATAGTAAATTTTGTGCCAATAAATGTAATGGTTGCATTGGCTCTGCAAGAGTTAAAAATAAAGCAATTAAAACACTTAGAACATTTCCAAAATTTGATGCCACTGTAACTTTTATATATTTTAATATATTTGCTAAACTAACTCTTCCTTCATAAACAGCTGCACTTATCGGAAGCAATGATTCTTCTAATAAAATTAAATCTGCTGCTTCTTGAGCAATATTTGAAGCTTCTTTAAAAGAAATTGCCACATCTGATTCTCTTAAAACTGGAGCATCATTTATTCCATCCCCCATAAATCCAACAACATGTTGTTGTGATTTTAATGTTTTAATAATTAATGATTTATGCATTGGACTTAATTTTACAAATACATTTGCTCTAATTACAGCTTTTGCCAATTGTTGCTCATCCATTGCTTCAATTTCTTTTCCTGTATAAAGTTTTTCAATTTTAAAATCTACTTTTTTACAAATAGCTCTTGTAATAACTTCATCATCTCCTGTTAAAATTTTTGTTGTTATTCCTCTATCCAATAACTGTTTAATAATTGCTTTTGAGGTTTTTTTAGGTTGATCAAAAAATGTTGCAAAACCATAAAAAATTAAATCTTCTTCTATATCTTCATCTTCTAAACTATTATGTGCTATTCCTATAACTCTAAAACCTTCATTGTTAAATTCACTTGACTTATTAATGATCTTTTCTTTATATTCATTTGTTAATTCTTTAATTTCTCCGTTAATATAAATTCTATTACAAATTTTTAGTATTTCTTCAATAGCTCCCTTTGTAAAAATTTGTTTTTGTTCATTTTTTGATAAAATGACAGATAATATTTTTCTTTTAAAATCAAAGGGAACTTCTCATTCTTTTTTATATTCTTCTACATCAATATGTTTGATATTTTTTGATAATAAAACTGCTTGATCAATTGGATTTTGAAAACCAGTTTGAAAATAACTATTTAAATATAGTATTTCCTCAATATAAGGGTTTTTTTGATTTTTTATATCAAAAACTTTATCCAAATTAATTTCACCACTAGTTATTGTTCCAGTTTTATCAGTACATAAAATATCTATTGCACCCATATTTTGAACTGCATTTAAATTTTTTACAAGAACTTTTTCTTTTTTAATTTTTGAATAACCTCTTGATAAATTTGCCGTCACAATAATTGGAAGCATTTCAGGTGTAAGACCAACTGCAATTGAAATTGAAAATAAAGCTGCACTTAATCATCTATGATCAAAATCATCAGTTCTTAAACCAAACACTAAAAAAACAATTGGTGTAGTTGCCAACATAAAAGAAATTAATAGTAATGTTATTCTTTTAATACCTTTTTCAAAAGAATTTACTGGACGTTTTTCAGTTACTTTATCATTCATTTCTGAAAAATATGTATTTTGCCCAGTTGATAAGACAATCCCAAGCGCTGACCCAGAAACAACTTCAGTTCCCATATAACAAATGTTTTCAAATTCCAAATAATTTTCTTTTGCATTTGTTATCTTTTTTTGTACTGGAAATGACTCACCAGTTAAAGATGATTGATTTAAGTATAAATTATTGGATCAAACTACTTTAATGTCTGCAGGAATTAAATCACCATTTGATAAATAAATTAAATCACCTTGTACTAATTCTGAGTTTTCAAGAGAAATATACTCTTTAATTAATTTTATTGAATTAGCATTATCAATATCATTAATTTTAAAATTTACATCTCTAATTACTTTACACATCTGTTTATTTTCATATTTCATTTTTTTAATAACCAAAAATGATCTTATTTCTTGAACAAAATAAATTGTTCCACTTAATAAAATCATAATTAGCACTAATAAAGCACCAAAAAGATCAAAAGGGTTTTTACCTTCTGTTGCGTATGTATAAAAACTAAATGTATCTATTATTATTAAAATTAAATTAAACGGACTAAAAAAAGACTTAATAAAAGCCGATAAAACATTCATTTTATGGGCTTTTAAATTATTATCTCCAAATCTTTCTCTTTGTGTTATGACCTCATCAGGTGTTAAACCAAACTGAGAAATTTCTAGTTTTTTTAAAATTTGTTGTTGATTAAGATCTATATATTCTATCAATCTTGTATTTTTATTATTTTTATTATTTTTATTTTGATTAGCTCTCATAATTTTCCTCCTATTGAATTGAGCGCTAATTTTTCAAGTATTTTAAAAACCAAAAATAAGTGGCAAATTAGCACTACTTTTGATCATTAAAAGTTTTTGTGAATTGTTGACGGAAGGAATACTCATATTACCACCTCTTTCTAAACATATTTATTATACTATGTATTTTTAAAAAAATAGTTTAAAATTTTTTAAAGGAGTGGTTATATGATTAAAAATATTGACAATAAAATTTTAAATTCATTAAAAAAAGAATTAAATAGACAACAAACACACATTGAATTAATTGCATCCGAAAATTATGTTTCAAAAGCAGTTTTAGAATTGAACGGTTCTATTTTAACAAATAAATATGCAGAGGGTTATCCATCAAAAAGATATTATGGAGGTTGTGAATTTATTGATGAAATTGAAAGTTATGGAATTGAACTTGCAAAAAAACTTTTTAATGCAGAACATGCAAACATTCAACCACATTCTGGTAGTCAAGCAAATGAGGCTGCATATAAAGCATTATTAGAACCTGGTGATAAAGTTTTATCAATGAGTCTTGATGCTGGGGGGCATTTAACTCATGGCTATCACATAAATTTTTCTGGGCAGCTTTATAATTTTATATTTTATAAAGTAAACCCAAAAACAGAAGAAATTGATTTTGAAGAAATTGAAAGATTAGCTTTTGAACATAAACCTAAATTAATATTGGCAGGAGCAAGTAGTTATACAAAAATAATTAATTTTAAAAAATTTAGAGAAATTGCTGATAAAATTGGGGCCTTTTTTATGGTTGATATGGCTCATATTGCAGGACTTGTAGCTGGTGGTGTTCATCCAAATCCTGTTTTATATGCAGATATTGTTACAACAACAACTCATAAAACATTACGAGGGTCTCGAGGTGGAATGATTCTTTCAAAAAAAGAATATGCAAAAAAAATTGATGCTGTTGTTTTTCCAGGAGTACAAGGAGGGCCTCTTGAAAATCAAATTGGGGGTAAAGTACAAGCTTTAAGTGAAGCACTAACTCAAGATTTTAAAGATTATGCAAAGCAAGTTATTTTAAATGCAAAAGCACTTGCAAATAGTTTGAAAAACAAAGGTTTTAGACTAATTGCAAATGGAACTGAAAATCATACCGTTATTGTTGAAGTAAAAGATTCCATTGGATTAACAGGAAAACAAGCAGAAACAATTTTAGAAACTGTGGGTATTATTGTAAATAAAAATATGATACCTTTTGATAAGGAAAAACCAGTAAATGCATCGGGAATAAGGTTAGGTAGCCCTGCAATGACAACACGAGGTTTTAAAGAGGACGAATTTATAAAAGTCGCTGATATTATTCAAAGTGCTTTAAATAATCATGCTGAAGATAATTTAAGTAAATTAAGAAATGAAGTAATTGAGCTTTGTAAAAAATTTCCTATTTATGATTATATTAAATATTAAAAAGGAGCAATCTACTATGCAGATTGCTCCTTTTTAATTTCTTGTTTTTCTGAAATTTTAATTTCTTCATTATTAATTAAAATATCTGAATTTTTAATTAAATTTTTTACTCATTTTTTTCTAAAATAAAATATTAAAGCTGGTATAACTTTTACAACTTCACACAAACATACAATTAAATGAATCATTACAATATCAATATGAATTGTTCCATTATTATTTAAAATAATTAAAATTGCCAATAATGGGATTTGAACTAATCAATTAAACACTGAATCCATTGCAAAAGCACTATAGACTTCACCACCTGCTCTTAAAATAGAATAACTACAATTATTTATAATAATTATTGGGTAAATTACAGAATAAATAAAAATCATTCATACCCCTATTCTATTTGCCTCGGGTAAAGTATTAGGAAAAATAGTATTAGGAATAACAAAAGATAATCCTGAAAAAATAGCAAAAAAACAAATTCCTATTATAAAGCTTAATCTCATTAAATGAGTTGAATTATATTTTGCATTTTCAAATTTATTTGCCCCTAATTCATTTCCAACTAAAGTTGAAATTCCTGCATTTAAACCATGATACATTGGTGAAAAAAAAGCCATTAAAACAGTTTCAAACATTGCATTTGCTGTTAAAGCCTCAACTGAATACATTGCTTTTAATTTTACTTGTAAAACTTGGCCAAAAGCGTATAAAGTCTCATTGATTAAAATTGGTATTGTTTTTATTAATGCAAGTCTTAAAACAAATTTACTTACTATGAAATTTTTAAAATGAGGTATAAATTCAAATTTCTTAATAAATAGTAAAGAAAGAATAAATAGTGTTTGTAATATTCTTGAAACAACAGTCCCAACAGCTGCACCAGTAATTCCCAATCCTTGAAAATTACCCAAAAAAGTTGGCGATGTTAAAAAAGTATTACAAACTAAATTTGAACATAGAGCAATTGCTGCCATAAAAAAAGAATAAAAAGGTCTCCTAGTTTCTCTAAGAGATGTAATTGAAACTTGATTTATTGCAAGTAAAAAATAAGATGAAGAAACAATTCTATAAAATTTTTCCCCTTCTTGTGTTGCTAATTTAGCAGCTTGATATTGAAAATAATTAAATCATTCTAAAATACTATCCTTAGTTGTATTTAAATTTAATTCTGGTAATTGAGCAAAAGATGGTTTTGTAGTAAAAGCAATTAAATTTCAAGTAATTCCAGGAATTGCAAATAACATAAATACAATTGATATAAATAGACACAAATACAATTTTAAAGCAGTTACCTGTTTTAATTTTTGATAATCACTCGCTCCAAAAAATTGTGCTGAGAATATACCTGAACCATAACAAAAACCAGAAACCATGCAAAACATAATTATAAATAATTGATTACTTGCAGCAACACCATTCACTCCAATTTGTCCCGCAGTATAGTTCATTCCTTTACCTGCATACGAAAATAAATTCTCAAGTCTTGCATTTTGTAAAATGTCTTTTGTTATTAATTGTTCTCAACCTGAACTTTTTATTGATAAAATTAATTGATCTAAACCATTAATTTGAAAATTAAAAAGATGATTTACAAAAATATTATCAATTAAGTCTGTTGAGGCCATAATTATTTCTTGTAATACTGATCATAAAATTATTGTTAGTGTTACTTTATATCATTGACCTGATGCAAAAAATCGTTTTTTAACTTTATTTTTTTTGTTAATATTATTTGTATTTAATTCTTCTTTTAATAATTTGTACTCTTTTGCCATGTTTAATACCTCTTATATAAAAAAACACTTTTAAGAAAAACTCAAAAGTGTTATTTAATTCAAAATGGTCGGAATAAGTGGACTTGAACCACCGACCTCACCCTTATCAGGGGTGCGCTCTAACCAGCTGAGCTATACTCCGTAAAACAATATTTATTATAGATTATTAATTATGAAAATACAATAAATTATTATTCTTTTTTTTAAAGATTTTTTTATTACAAAAGCTAATTTATGTTCTGCAATAAAAAAACACTTATTAAAAGTGTTTATGAATAAATTTCAAATTAATGGTGGTTTCGGACAGAATTGAACTGCCGACACGTTGAGCTTCAGTCAACTGCTCTACCAACTGAGCTACGAAACCATAATAATGGCGACCCCAACGGGACTCGAACCCGTGATCTCCTCCGTGACAGGGAGGCGCGATAACCAACTTCGCTATGGGGCCAAAATGGTTGCGGGGGCAGGACTTGAACCTACGACCTTCGGGTTATGAGCCCGACGAGCTACCAACTGCTCCACCCCGCGATAATAAAATGGCGGAAGATGAGGGATTCGAACCCCCGCTCGGGTTTCCCCGACTCTCGGTTTTCAAGACCGACCCCTTCAGCCAGACTTGGGTAATCTTCCGTATTTTTTTTGCCCTCATGAATTTGCGATATATCTAGAGTCATGAATGGTGGACCTTATTGGACTCGAACCAATGACCATCCGGTTATGAGCCGGATGCTCTAACCAACTGAGCTAAAGGTCCAATATTAAAATAAATATATGGTAGCGGGGAAGAGACTTGAACTCTTGACCTCCCGGGTATGAGCCGAGCGCTCTAACCAGCTGAGCTACCCCGCCATATATGGTGGACCCGAACGGGATCGAACCGTCGACCCCCTGCGTGCAAGGCAGGTGCTCTCCCAGCTGAGCTACGGGCCCATATATAAAATAAATATTAAAATGGTCGGGAAGACAGGATTCGAACCTGCGACCCTTCGGTCCCAAACCGAATGCTCTACCAAGCTGAGCCACTTCCCGAATAAAATATGAATATTAATTTCTTATAATATTCACGACTATTTTTCTTAAATGGCACGCCCTAAGGGACTCGAACCCCTAACCTTTTGATCCGTAGTCAAACGATCTATCCAATTGATCTAAGGGCGCATATAACTGAAAAACAACCAAAAATATTATATTACATTTTTTTCTTTTTTCTCAATTTCTTTTAAAATTGACAATATTTATTATAGCAAATAATTTAACAATATGTAAAATTTTTACATATTTTATTTAATTTTATTTTTTAATAAAAAAAATGAACTATAAAAGTTCATTATTATTCAAAATGGAGGTACCAGTCGGAGTCGAACCGACGCTCAGGGAGTTGCAGTCCCATGCCTTAGCCTCTTGGCTATGGTACCATTACAAAAAATATTATACTAAAAATAAACTATTTTTTTAATAAAAAAAGAAAAAACACTTTTTTTAAAAAGTGTTTTAGTGTTTAGTTGAAATTATTTCATTAAATTTATCAACTAAATAATTATCAAATTTTTCATCAAATCCAAAAGCTTGTCCTTCTTGATGAGGTAAGTATCATTTCTCTCATTGAACCCCTGAATTATTTTTAATTTCTTGAATTATTTCTTCAAATCCTGAAGTTGTTCTTGTTTCTTCAACTTGTGCAATTTGAGAATCATAACTAAATATAAAATTTATAAATTTATATGTTAAATCTATGTTTCTATTCGCTTTATTAATAACTAAATTATCACTTCATAAATTTGTAGATTCATTTTTAACCTCTACATCATTTACTTTAACATTTTGAATTGATTTATTAGGAATTTCAGAAATTATTGTAAATTTAAAATCACTTTCTTCTTTAGATGAATTTTCATCATCTAAATCTGTAATTTCATTACTAATTTCTTCTTCATCTTCTGAACTATATTCATCATCTGTTGCTCAAAGTAAATCACCATTATACATAACTGCTATGTCAAATTCTTTATTATGAACTTTATCTAACAATTGATCACCATATAAACCAACATTATTTTTTGAAATTAATTTATTGATTTCTTCTGCAACATTATCAATTTGTTCTTTTTTTGTTAATTTTACATCATTAACAGTTAAATCATTTTTTGTACCTACATTTCCATATAATTTTTCAAAACCATACATAAATACATTTTTTGGATCTTCATTTAAAGCTAAATTTAACCCTTTATTTGCTGCTTCTCATAAAATATTTCAAGATAATTTGTCAGGATCAATTTGGTATCATTCATTTTCAGTGGGATTAAAATCTTCTTTTAATACATTACTTTCTTCTAAAAAATCAACTAATTTTTGATTTCTAACAAATTCACCATTCGAATTTAAATATCCCAAGTTAAAAACAATTCTTACATCTCCTCAGAATCATGGAATTGAATAATTTCTTATGTCTTTTTGCTCTCCATTTTCTGAATCAATAATTACTGATTCTTTTTGAACATTATTTAGACCTTCATTATATGTTAAATCTTTTCCACCTGAATTAGAATCTAATGGAGAATTAATATTTTCAACTTTTGATCAATCAATTTCTTGAAGCATACCTTCACCAGCCATTTTTTGAACCATATAATCACTAGGCACCATCATGTCATAGTTAAATGTATAAGTTTTATTATATAGTGACTCATTTGAATCGTATTGCTGATAATTAATTTTTACTCCATTTTCATTTTCAAATTGTGTTAATAAAGTCGGATCAATATAACTTCCTCAATTACCAATTACTAGATCATAAACATTATTCAAAGCATATGCTGTTGTAAGTAATGAAAAAGAAATTAATAGTGAAGAACCCATTATCATTTGTTTTCAATTTCTTTTTATTCAATTATTTTTTCTTGGAATGTAATCTTCTTCTAAAACATTTGGAAAAAATTTATCTTTTTTAGATTTTATTTCCTGATAAATTTTATCTAGCTTATTTTTTTTAAGAAAAATTTTATTTTGATAAAACTCCTTAAATCAATCAATTTTTTCCTTTCTTCTTTTTTCAAATTTCACAAGATTACTCTTTTCTAACTCTGATATTTCATTTAATTCTTGCATTTTTTTAATTTTATTATTTAATTTTTTTACTAATGAAGTATTGATATATACTTTTTTTTCTGCTTCCTTAAATAAAAGATATTTTTCTCTAGCTTGCTCTTCATTTTTTTGACGCATTATTGCAAGTTTTTCGATTGTTGTTCTTAATTTTCAATTATTTCTTCCTTCAAGTAAATAATTCATTTTTATAGTTAAACTATTAATTTTCTTTTTATATCATGATAGCTCTTTTTGAGTTGGATTAATTAAATTTGCAAGTTCTTGATTTAAATCCAAAATTTGATTTTCAATTTGTCTAGCTTTTTCTTTATCTAGCTCATTTCTTTCATTAATTCATTGAATTTCTTTTTCATAATTATTTATTTTTTTATCAAGTTTATTAATAATTTGCTCAAATTTTATTAATTTTTTTTCATTTTTAATTGTTTTAAT
This sequence comes from Spiroplasma taiwanense CT-1, assembly GCF_000439435.1. NCBI lineage: Bacteria > Bacillati > Mycoplasmatota > Mollicutes > Entomoplasmatales > Spiroplasmataceae > Spiroplasma > Spiroplasma taiwanense. The sequence continues at coordinate 168,175 of NC_021846.1, read as the reverse complement.
TTTATTTTCAATTTGTGATTTCTTTATCTTTAATTTTTCTGAAATTAAAAATATTCTTTTTTCAGATTTAATTTCTTTTGAAAGTAACTCTTTTTTTCATTCTAATTTACTTATTTTTTTGTCATGATTTTTACTATTTAAAAATTTTAATTGAATTTGTAGAAATCTGTATTTAATTCAATTATTTGGATTTTTACTTAATTTTATAGACGAGTTATTTAAAATACAATTTTGAAAATATTCAATATCTTTTTCTAAATTACTTCTTCTTTTTAATTTATAATCTCCATTTTTAATTTGAAATTTTATATCTTTTCTTCTTTGCAATGAAATTTGTATTATATTTCAAACTAAAATTACAAAAATTATAACAGCAACAAGTATTGTACCAAAAGCATTTATATATGGTTGCATTCTTTTTGCAGTATAAATAAATGTTGAAACATTAGTTTGATCTCCACCTGTAAAATATGAAATTATAAAATCATCAAAACTCATTGCAAAACATATTGCAGCAGCTGTTATTATACAAGGCATTAAAATTGGAAAAATTACCTTATAAAAAGTTTGTCTTGAGCTTCCACCTAAATCTTTTGAAGCTTCTAATATATTTTTGTCAATTCGATTCATAAAAGGTAAAACTGTAATTATTACATAAGGAACATTAAAAGAAACGTGAGCAGCAATTAGAGTTAAAATTCCAAATTTTGCTCCTGCCAATACAAATAAAATCATTAAAGCTACCGCTGTAATAACATCAGCATTAACTAATGGTATATTTGCAACTCTAACTCAATTATCTGCTGTTTTTCTTTTAATTTTTGATAATCCAACTACTGCCATTATTCCAATAATTAATGAAATAATAGTTGAAACCATTGCAACAAACAATGAAACAGTAATTGATTTAATAAAAGGTGAATAATTTATCAAATATTCATATCACTTAAAACTAAATCCCTCTCAATTATTTAAACTATTACCGTTATTAAATGAAAATACAATCATAACAGCAATTGGAACATAAATGAAAAGCATCATTATTAAGAAATAACTTGATTTGATGAATTTTTTCATTTTTTTGACCCCCTAACTTCAAATTTATTTGATATCAATTTCATTACTCCCATAAGTATGAATAATAGTATTGCTAAAACAACAGCAACTGTTGCACCAAAACTAAAATCTGTTCCTTTAAAGAAATAATTTTCTATTATTGTAGTTATTAGATTTATTTTTCCATCACCCATATATCTAACAATTAATAGTGAAGTTGCTGCTTGAATTAAAACCAATGTAAATCCTGCAAAAACTCCTGGAAGTGATTGTCTAAAAGTAGTATGTCAAAAAGCTTTAGTTTTACTTGCTTTTAAATCTAAAGCAGCATTATAATAACTTGGATCTTGATTTTCTAATGCATTATAAATTGGTGAGATTGCAAAAGGAATAAACATATAAACCATTCCTATTATAATTGCAATTGGAGTTCCCAAAGCTGAAGGTGAAATTAATAAAAATAAGCTTTGTAGACCAAGTATTTTAAGTATCATACTAATTCATATTGGTAATGTAACTAAAACTCAAATATTTTTTGCAAGAAATTTACTTTTTAAATTTGCCATTATTAATGCAATAGGATATGCCATTATAACAGTTACAACACTTGCAACAAAAGCATATAAAATTGATAATCCTAAAACTAAAATTATTGAACCTGATGTAATTAATTTTACAAAGTTTGTAAAATCAAACTCAAATTTAATACTATTTGAAGTTGGTTCCACAATAGAAAAAATAATTATTCCTAATAATGGAAGCACAACTAAAAAGCCCATTACTACCATAAATGGTAATAAAATTGGCCAAACTTTCCCTTTTAAAGCTTTAACAACTTTAAATTCTTCTATTTTATCTTTAAATTTTATTTTTGGTATTTCAACTTCAATTTCAGAACCTTCTGATTCAATATTTTCTATATCAAATAATTCTTTTTCAACTTCAGCATTTTGGGCTTCAGTTAAATCTTTTTGATTATCTAAATTATTATTCATCAATTTCTTTTCACATTATATGTAAATCATTTGGTTCTCATTTAATTGAAACTTTTTTGTCAAAATCATGAAATTCTGTTGTATGTGCTGTATATTTTCTATTTTCACACTTAATAGTAATTTCATAATGAACTCCCTTAAAAATTATATTTTCAATATATCCATCAAAATAACCTTTTTGTGGTTCTTGAATTTTAATGTCCTCAGGTCTTAAAATGATATCAATATTTGTTTCATTCTCTCCAAAACCTTTATCTGTACATTCAAATTCTTTACCGTCAAATTTTACTTTTAAATCCTTTATGAATTCACCATTATCAATTACATTTGAAACTCCAATAAAATTTGAAACTCATCTATTTTCAGGTTCATTATAAATTTCTTCTGGTGTTCCAATTTGTTGGATATTTCCATCATTCATAACAACAATTCTATCACTTAATGTTAAAGCCTCTTCTTGATCATGTGTTACCAGAATAAACGTAATGCCTATTTCCTCTTGAAGTTCTTTAAGTTCATCTTGCATTCTTTTTCTTAACTGAACATCTAAAGCAGACATTGGTTCATCTAAAAGTAAAATTCTTGGTTTTAAAATAAGAGCCCTTGCTATTGCAACTCTTTGTTTTTGTCCACCACTTAATTCATGAACTCTTTTATTTTCCATTCCTTCTAAAGAAAATTTTTTAATATAATTCATTACTTCCTTTGCAACTAAATCCTCTTTCATTTTTTTAATTCTAAGTCCATATGCAATATTGTCATAAACATCATAATGAGGAAAAAGTGCATAATTTTGAAAAATTGTGTTAATTTGTCTTTTATTACTTGGAATTGGAGTTAAATCTTTTCCTTCAAATAACAATTGTCCACTATCTTGCTTTTTTCTACCACCAATTAAATTTAATGTTGTAGATTTTCCACACCCAGAAGGACCTAATAAAGTAATAAACTCACCTTCTCTAACATTAAAACTAACACCCTTTAAAACGACTTTCCCATCATAACTTTTAGTAAGATTTCTAATCTCTAAAATATTATTTTTGTCTTTCATAATATGTGTCTCCTCTTAAAAATATTAAATTTTAAACGCGTAATTTTAAATTATTACGCAAAAGTGAGGAGCATTTCAGTCTCTAAAACTTTTTCAAAACATTGAACACGGGTAATTACTACGTTAAATCATTCTGTAATTAAATATTGATTTATATTAATAATATTTTTAATACTCATAATAATTCCCCCCTATTTTAATTTTTAGATAAATTATATTATAAACTTTTTTTTATCATATACAATTTTTTAGCAATTATTTTTTGAAAATAAACTATTAAAAATTGAAACTAAATTCATCGCTTATTTTTTCATAAATCATAATTTGATTCAAATCATCTTTTGAATTTTTAAAAGTAAAAATTCCATAAAATTTATAATTACTTTTTCTAGATCTGTCATAAAATTGAATAAATGTAATAAAATCTTGTGGAAAATCTTTTAGTTTTTTTACATCTTTTGCTCTTTTTTGAGAATCTTTTTGTGAATTAAACTGATAAATAAGGTCTTTATCTTTTGATATTCAATTGTAATAACCTGATTCAGCTTTACTTCAAGATTAAAATCTTCATCTAAATTTAAAAATCATAACTGTTGTTTTTCATTTAATCTATAACCTTTTATTAATTTACTTATTCCATATGAATCAGTAAAAAGTTGACTTATAACATCAATAATTTTGTCAAAATTTATCTGATCTTTTACTGTAATTATTTTTTTTCTCTTTTATTTGTTCCAAAATTTTTTTCATAATTTAGCTCCATTCACATTATTATATATTTTTTCAATTAAAAAAACAAAAAAACACTTATTAAAAGTGTTTTAGTATTTTTTCTTTAATATATTGTCCCACACCTGCTTTTTTATTTACAAGATTAGTTGTATCATTTGAAATTTCTTTAATATGTTTATCTGCATTTGCCATTGCTACGCCATAACCAACTCATTCTAATGCTTTCTTATCATTATCTCCATCACCAAAATAAATAATTTCCTTTTTGTCAATATTATAAAAATTTGCAATTTTTTGTAATGAATAAAGTTTATCAACACCTTCTGGATTTATTTCAATATTTGAAGAATGTGATATATAGCTTCAAGAAAACATTTCATATTTTTTTATACTTAGAGCTTTCTTAAGTAAAGATATTTTCTTTTCATTTCCAAATGCAATTATCTTATAAGATTTTTCATTTATATTTTTTTCAAATTTCATTAATTTTCTTCCTGAAACTTTTTTTAAAACAAAAGTAAATAAATCTTTTTTTAAAACAAAAGCAAATTCTGGATTTTGCGCATAACTAAAACAGTTGACATTATTTTTTTTTGCATTTTCATAAATAAATTCAAAATCTTCTTGATTAAATAGATGCTCTTCAATTAAAATTGGATTTTTATTTTCATCATACTTATATATTGCTCCACCATTCAAGCAAATTAAATATTCTTGATTTTTATCTAATTCAATTGATTTAGCAATTTTTTCTGCTCTAGATAAATTTCTTCCTGTAGCAATACATATTTTAATACCGTTATTTCTTGCTTCATTTATAGCATTAATATTAATTTTTGGTACCTGTTTATTTTTTCCAACTAAAGTTCCATCTATATCTAAAACAATTAATTTAATTGAATTCATTTTATTTTATAAATTCTTTTAGAACTTCTTTTGGCATGAATCCACTATTTTGACGAACAACTTCACCATCTTTAAAGAATATTAAAGTTGGAATTGACATAATATTATATTTCTTTGCAATTTCTTGTTGTTCATCTGTGTTAACTTTTACAAAATTTACATTTGTAACTTCATTTGATAATTGTTCGTAAATTGGTGCTAACATTTTACATGGTCCACATCAATCAGCATAAAAATCTACTACTGTTGCTTCCTTTTTAATTTCATTATTAAAATCATCTGTTGATTCTATAAATTTTACTGCCATTATTCTTTCTCCTCTTTTAAAATATTTTTTTCAATAAATTTTGCAACACCATCATTATCATTTGAAAGTGTTATAAATTTTGCAATTTGTTTTAACTCATCAATAGCATTTTCCATTGCAACTGGAAATTCTGCTTCTTTAAACATTTCAATATCATTAAAACTATCTCCAAAACAAAATACAGATGTATTTGAGTTATCTAAATTCAGATATTGTTGAACTTTTCTAATTACAGAACCTTTATTTATTCCTTTAACCGCAAGTTCATAAACTCTATCTGTATATTTAATTATATCAAGTTCATTAGATATAATTTTAAATTTCTCTAAAAAGTTATTTTGAATTTGTTCAGAGGGGTTTTTTTCTAAAATCACCACTAAATGATTAATCTTTTCATTTATATCACTTAATTTTTCAATTATTTTGTAATCCATCTGCATAATTTCACTTCAATATTTTGAATTTTCACCTTCACCATAAACAAAACAAGTTTGATCAGAAAAAAAATGAACTTTATATTTTCCAATTTGACCATAAGTTAAATTAAAAATTTTTTTAATGTTTTCTTCTGAAACATATGCTCTTTCAATTCAAGTTTTATTTTTAAAATCATAAATGTGACTTCCATTATTCCCAGATGCAATACCACCAAGTTTATCTAATTCAAGATGTATTGATTGAAAATCAATTGCATCTTTTGTTGACCTCGCTGTTACTGGAATAAAATAATAATTTTTACCATAAACTTTCTTAACTACTTCTTTTGTTATTTGACTAAATGTATGATCGCTTGCTAAAGCTGTTCCATCAAGGTCACAAAAAATTAAAACATTTTTTTTTAATTTCATTACTTACCTCTCTTTACTTTTAATGATTATAAATTAAATAAATTAAATGTAAACTTTATAAATAAAATAAAAGTGCTTGCTTAAGCACTTTTATTAAAAAATTTTTTACATAAATGCATACGCAATAAAATATAGTATAAATATCACATTTAATACCCATACTAATAAGTGAACTTCTTTTGTTTTTTTAACTGCAATGCTTCCAATTGAATATGCAATTATTCCAATTGCAATACCATTAGCAATTGAGTATGTGACAATCATAAATAAAATTGCAAAGGATGAGCCTAAACCAATTTCTATTTTATTTCACTCTATTTCTGTAATTGATTTCATCATAACAGTTCCTATAAATACAGTTGCAGCACCGCTTAAACAATCTGGCATCATTTTAAAAATTGGAAAAAGTGCCAAACTTAGTAAAAAACCAAGAGAAGTAATTATACTTGAAAATCCCGTTCTTGCTCCTTGCATAATTCCAACACAACTTTCTGTATAACAAGCCATATGTGAAACACCCAATACAGAACCAACAACTGTTGCACCAGCATCAATTACTAAAGCTTTGTGTGGAATCTCATTATTAGTTCCAGATGCTCTATTAATTTCTATATTTATACTTGTTAAATGTTCCAGTTGCATCAAAAAAGTTCAAAATTATAAAAATAAAAATAGAAATATACATTGTTGACTTATTTCAAATTTCTATATTTGCAAATTGTTTATAAGTGTTTTCAATATTTGTAATAAAACCTTTAAATTCAGAATAATCCCATTGTCCTTTTACTCATTTAGCTGTTCCAAAAGAATGTTGAATTGCTTCATTATCTATAGTATTTGCAAGAATAATGGCAATTAGAAAACCAGCCAATAACATTACAATAACTGGTGCAAAAAATTTTTTATAGAAAAGTAAAATTGCTCCAAATAATGCAACAGTTCCAATAATTATTGCCGGATAAATTAATTTAAAATTTGATAAATTTGCAACAGGAAGATTTGAGACTGATTTTTCAACTCAACCCATATTTACCAATCCAACATATGCAATAAAAAAACCTATACCAACACCAATTGCTAAGTGAATTGAATGAGGTAAACTTTTAATTAAGATAGCTCTTAATTTTGTGACAGACATTATACAAAAAATTATTGATGATATTGTTGTTGCAATAAGAGCACCTTCATAACCAATATCACCTTGATTTGCAATATTAAATGAAAACATTGCATTTAAACCCATACTTGGCGCCAAACCTATAGGAACGTTTGCACTTATTCCCATAATAAAAGTCGCTAAGAACGAAGCAACTGCTGTTGCAACAAAAACTCTACCGCTATTCATTAATTCTTGAGAATTTTCTATGCTTTGTGCTTGACCCAAAATTGCAGGTTCCACAGATAAAATATAAATCATAGATAAAAAAGTACTTACACCACCAATAATTTCTTTTTTAAAAGTAGTATTAAAATTTCCAAAACCAAAAAACTTTCCAATTTTTGAATTTGAAGCTTGTTTATTATATAAGCTCTTTTCTGCTTTTAATTCTTTTTTTTCTTTCATTTTAATTCCTATTTTTTTGCAAAATAAGAAAACATAAAATTAATTAAGTCTACTATTTGCGTTTTAAATACGTAATTAATAGGCTTAATTAAAAGTTTAAATACTAACTTATAGTGATAGATAGGTCTATCGTAGAAACACCAACCCAATATGCTGGTTTATATAAACGCTAGTAATTACATTTATATTTTAACTTGGTTTTATTTATTTTCTTTCTTTATTTTTAATTTTTGAAAAATACCTAAATTATTATGTTCAGGTAATAGTAAATTTAATAAAATTCCTAACATTGTGGCTAAAAACATTCCTGTTATTTTAAAACTATTTCCTATTTGAATATCACTTCCTGTAATTGCCATTCCTACCCCAACCGCAAGTACAACAGAAACTATAATTATATTTCTTGCATTTTTAAAATCAACTTTATTATCAAGCATAATTTTAATACCATTAGAACTTATCATTCCAAATAGCATTAGACTTATACCTCCCATTACAGGTTTTGGAATCATTACTATTAATTGATTTATTGGTGCAATGAAACTCATTATTATTGCAAATATTGCTGCAAGCCCAGTTACTCAAACACTTGCCACTTTTGTAATTCCAACAACACTTGTATTTTCAGAATATGTTGCATTTGCAGGTCCTCCAATTAAACCTGCAAAACTCATTGCAACACCATCTGCAATTAATGTTCTGCTTATCCCTGGTTCTTTAATAAAATCTTTATTTGTTAAAGTTCCTATATTTATATGATCACCTAAATGTTCTGTCATTGTTACTAATGAAATTGGTACAATTGCAATAATTGCTGGCCCAATTGTTGAGGGTTCAACATTTCAAATAGCTTTAAAACTTGGATATCATTGTCATGAACTAGTATCAGTTATAAGAGATGTATCCATTATATTGTACCCAACTGCTTTTAATGAAAAGTGCAATATTATACAAATAAAATACCCAAAAGCTAAAGCTGCAAGAATTGGTATGACTTTTAAAAATGATTTTGCTTTTAACATAAATATTGCTGCTATTAAAAAAGTTCCCATACCAATTAAAATTGCAAGCCATTGTGGGTAGTATAAATTTTGAGATAATGATTCTTGATTTCAAATAAATCCAACATTCTGTAATGCACTTTTAACAGAACTTAAGCCTATAGTAATTACAATTGGACCAATTACAACTGGAGAAAATGTTTTTTTAATTCATTTTATTCCAGTTCAGTGAATTAGAAATCCCATAAATATATAAACTACTCCAATAATAAAAACAGCTATAAAAATTGAATTATGTCATTGACTATAACCAATCCCCATTACACTCATATATGCAAAACTACTTCCTAAATAAATTGGCACTTTTGCAGAAGTTAATGCAATATAGATTAAAGTTCCTATCCCAGAACAAAAAAGTACCATTGAAATATTTATAACTTCTTCATTTGCAGTTTGATTTATTATCATAGGTACTAAAACTGTTGCTCCAAACATTGCAAAAACATGTTGAAGTGATAAAATCATTCACTGCCCATAATTTTTTGGTCTTTCATGGGGTTGTAAAATTAATTTTATATTATTTTCATTTTCCATAATTTTCTCCTTCTAAATTACAAAAAAAAATCAATCATAAAAATGATTGCTTAAATAATTATAATTTTATAAAAATATAAATTGAAAAAAAGAGGTTCTAAAAACATTACACTTATTTTATTTAATGATTTTATAGAAATGCTTTTTTGCATAATTTCCTCACTTTTCTTAAAAATTATTATACATATAATTTTGCATTTTTTATAAAAAAATAAAAAAAATCATCTTAATGGATGATCCTATTTCAGATTGGTCCGGGATAAGGGACTTGAACCCCCACGTGTTACCACGCCAGATCCTAAGTCTGGTGCGTCTGCCAATTCCGCCAATCCCGGGAAATGGTGTCTCGTATAAGATTCGAACTTATGACCCACTGGTTAAAAGCCAGTTGCTCTACCGGCTGAGCTAACGAGACAATAAAAATAACACATTTATAATAACATTTTTTAAAGATAAAAATAAATTTTTTATAAACTATTTCTGTGATTTTTTAAATGAATTGAAGCAGTAGTAATTATACCAATTCCACAAATAATATTTATTGTTCCAAATATTCAAGTGACTAAAATAAATGAAAATAAAAATATTACACCGATTATAATCATCATAATTGAACTAATAAATGAAGTTTTAATTCTGTTAATTATTAAAAATAATAATAGAATAACTAATCAAATAAAAGTAATAGTTTCAAAAATATATACAATAATTAGTCCTGATGAAATTAATTCCAAACTCTCATTATTTGTTTTTAATGAAATTTCTTGTATAAAAATAAAAGTTAACAAATTATTTAATAATAATATTGATAGTAGAATATATGAAATAATAGCTAAACTTTTTTTCATATTTTTTTCTCCTTATAACAATTTTATTACATAAAAAAACAACCTTTGAGGTTGGTTAAAATTCATAACTGGTGCTGATGATAGGACTTGAACCTACAACCTACTGATTACAAGTCAGTTGCTCTGCCAATTGAGCCACATCAGCGAAGAAAATGGTGGAGTGTGACGGGTTCGAACCGCCGACCGCCTGCTTGTAAGGCAGGAGCTCTCCCAACTGAGCTAACACTCCAAAAAAATAAAAAATATTGGTAGCCTGTACGGGGTTCGAACCCGTGTGTGCACGGATGAAAACCGTGTGTGTTAACCACTTCACCAACAGGCCATAAAAATGGCGGCTTTTGCAGGACTCGAACCTGCGACCAACCGGTTAACAGCCGGTTGCTCTACCAACTGAGCTAAAAAGCCATAGATAGAGAAAATCTACTTATTCATAATAGCATATTTATTTATTTAAAATCAATATTTTTTTAATATTTTCTTTATTTTTTTATTTAACGACATTAATTATTCTATAACAAATATATAAAAGTTATAAAACTAAAAAAAAGCTTTTTGAATATTTAACTCAAAAAGCTTAATCTTTAGTTTGATTCTAATAACCCTGCATTATAAAGTTTTTGAAAATGTCCAGGTTCATTTTTTAATTCATTAAATTTTCCCCTTTGAACAATTCCTTTTCCATTTGCTCCTAAAACTATTATTTCATCAACATTCTTAATAGTGCTTAATCTATGTGCAATAGTAATTGTTGTTCTTCCCTTCATCAGTAAATCTAATTTTTTTTGAATTTCTTTTTCAACAATATTATCTAAAGCACTAGTAGCTTCATCTAAAATTAAAATTTGTGGATTTTTTAAAAACATTCTTGCAATAATTAATCTCTGTTTTTGACCTCCACTTAACATAAAACCTCTTTCTCCAAGAATTGTATTATATTGTTCAGGTCAAGTCATGACTAATTCATGAAGTTCTGCTTTTTGACATGCTTCTATTACTTCTTCATTTGTAGCATCAAATTTTCCGTATTTAACATTTTCAAAAACATCACCAAATAATATTTGGGGGTCTTGTTCTACATACCCAACATGATTTAAATAACTTGATAATTTTGCATCTTTTAAATTTAAATTTTTATTTATAATTACTTTCCCTTTAGTTGGGTCATAAAATCTAAGTAATAATTTTGCAATTGTTGACTTACCACTTCCTGTTTCTCCAACAAACGCATAACTTTTTGATTCTTCAAAAATAAAATTAAATTTTGGTAAAATAATTTTTTCTGGTTTTTCTGGGTAAGCAAACTCCACTTCTCTAAATTCTATATTACCTTTGATTGAACTTACAATTTCTCCATCTCAGAAATGTGGATTCATTATTGACTTGCTTTTAATTGTATTTTGGACTCTTTGAGAAGCAACAGATGCTTGAGCCAACCCAAATAAAGCATTCATAACTTGAAATAATGGCCCTATCATCATTCCTTGTGCAAGAGTATATGAAGTAAAAGTTGTTTTAAAAAAAATCAATCCATTTTCTGGGTTTGCTACATTTCCATAAATTAACATTGCTCCAATTATTGTTAAAAATTGTAATGCAAAGATACCACCTCACATTGTTGTTAACATTAGAGAGTGACTTACTCCAACTTTTTTTGACTTTTTATAATAATCTTTATGAACTTCTTTAAATCTATCAGTCTCATAATTTTCACTACCTGTTGATTTTATAAGTCTAACTGTTGCAACTCTATCTGTAACATTTCCATTTATTTCAGTTATACTTTCACGAACTTTTGAAACTTTTTTTCTTGTAACTACAAAACAAAATAACATTGTCAACATTATAAAAGCAAATGTTCCTAATGTTACAAATGCAAGTTTTCATGCTAGTAAAATCATTAGTAAAGTAGAACCAATCATTTCAAAGAAAGAAATACCCAATTGCAGCGGTATTTGAACTGCTTGATCTCCTACAATTTGTGTATCAGAAACAATTTTAGTTAATATTTCTCCTATTTTTTTATTAGAATAATATGAAATATCTTGTCTTACCAAATTTTCTAAACATCTATTACGTAAACTTATTTCAATTTTTCTACCCATTATATATGCAATATAATCAAATAAAAATGAAATTATACAATAAAATAAAACAATACCCACAGCAATATAAATTAACTGAATTCAACTTAGTCCTCAGTATTTAATTAGCCCGGATGAATCAATAGCACTTGCATCTCCCAAAGAGTAACTAATTGCCATTGTCATTTGTAGTGTTAATAATGGCAGCATTATTGCAGATAATACAATAATCATACAAATTAATAACATAAATAATGTTAATTTTCATTCTTGTTTATAATAGTAAAAAAGTGTCTTTAAAAAGGCACCTTCACTTTTAAATTTATCTTCTTTCATAATAAAACCCCTTTTCTAAAAAGATGAAATAAGAATTTTATTGTATTATTTTTTAAATTGACGTCTAAAAGAATCAGTACATTTTTTTATTAATATCAAATTAATGCCTATAATCTTTTAAAACCCCCTCGTTCTTTTCATAGTTAAATTATACTTCAATTATTTAAAAATAATATTATTAAGTTTATAAAAAGCAAATATAAATAAAGTAGGTAAAATTGCATTAATAATAAAAATACTAACTAATCCAGCAGGTATATTTTTTGTCTTAAAATCAAAAAATAAATTTATTGAGTCTACTGAAACTAAAGTAATTACAGTTAATACTAGAGCAACAAACATTAATATTAGTAATCACTTATTTGGTTTAAATTTATCTAATCCCTTCATTTTTTTATTTGATTTTATTGGTAAAAAGAAATTATTATATAAAATTGCATAAAAAATAGGTGCTAACATAATTGCAATATATGTTCCTGTTTTTCCAAATTCTTTTGCTAAATCTATATTATCTGGTAAATATCAAAGTGAAATTTGATAGTTAAATACTGCAAATAATGTATTAAATATTTTTGTAATTATTATTTGCACAATTATTCCTTTAAGTAAACTTTCTTTTTTATTTAGAGGCGGTAAATTTTGCATTACTCCTTTTTTTCTCTTTGCATTCCAATTGGAATTGCAACAATGGTTTCTACAACGAAAATATGAAATAAAATATTCACAGAATTTAAAGCAAGATCCTGATAAAAAGCAAGAATCATTAATAAAGTTAAAACTTGGCTTAAATTAGCTGCAACTAAAAATGAAATGAAATATTTTATTTTCTCATAAACATTTCTTCCTGAATTAACTCCTGAAATAATACTTTTAAAATTATCATCAGCTAATATAACATCACTAACTTCTTTTGCGACTTCTGTTTCTGTAATACCCATTGAAATTCCAACATCTGCTTTAACTAAACTTGGTGAATCATTAACCCCATCTCCAGTCATTGCAACAATATTATGATCTTCTTGTAATAAATCAACTATTAATGCTTTATGTTATGGATTAACTCTTGCCAAAACATTTGTTGTTCTTAATCGATTTTTTAATTGTTCTCTACTTAATTCTTCAATTTCAGAACCACTAATTACACTATCAAATTTTTCATCAGCAATTCCAAGTCTTGTTGCAATCTCAAAAGCAGTTATCTTATGATCTCCCGTAATCATAATAACTCTAATCCCACCTTCTTTTGCAACTTCTATTGATTCTTTTACATGTTGACGAGGTGGATCAATAATTGCTACGCAACCTAAAAAAGTTAAATTGGATTCATAATTAGACTTTCTATCTTCACATTTTTTCTGAGCAAATCCTAAAACTCTTAGACCTTTTTTCGCAAAATAATATAAGTGCTCTTCAATTTTTTTCTTATCATCAATTGTTAATTCACTTACTTTATTATCTATTAATTTGTATTTACATTTTTTTAAAAGATAATCCACTGCACCTTTTGTATAAACAATTTTTTCACCATTAACTTCATTAACAGTAGTCATCATTTTTCTTTTTGAATCAAAAGGTATTTCATCAAGTCTTTTATATTTTTTCTTAATGAAATATAATTAATATCAAACTTCTTTATAAAATCTAGCGTGGCAATTTCTATGGCACTACCTATTTTCTCATTTTCAACAACAGCATCACTACACAAAGAAATACAATTTATTAATGTTTCAGATATTTTTGGATTAAAATCCTTAAGTTCTAATTCACTAAAATTTAAAAAAATTTTATCTACTAACATCTTATTTTCTGTTAGAGTTCCAGTTTTATCAGTACAAATAACATTAACATTACCTAATGTTTCAATTGATTTTGGATTTTTAATTATAACCTTTTTTGCTGCCATTTTTTTAGTGGCTACCATTAAACAAATTTTAACAATAATAGTTAAAGACTCCGGAATTACACTAATTGCAGCTGAAACTGCAATTAATAGTAATTTATTTCAACCTTGTAGATTTTCTGCTAATTTATCCATTGAAAATCATGAAGTTAAAAATAGAATTAAACCAAGAAATATTGAAGTTAATCCAATAACTGCTGTTAATTTTATTACTTTTTTTAAAGGAGTTTTAATTGTGTTATTTTTTGTAATTTTTGAAGCAATTTTTCCAATTTCTGAATTATTTCCTGTGCCAAAAACAACACCAATCAATTTTCCTCCAATTACTAAAGTTGACATAAAAGCAATGTTTTTTTGATCCCCAAGCATTAAACTTTTTTCAAAAAGAGGGTCTGAAACTTTTTTTACTGGCTCATTTTCACCTGTTAGTGCTGACTCATCAATTTTAAAAACTTGATTTTGAATAATTCTAATATCTGCTGGAACAAATCCACCAGAATTAAAAAAAACTATATCACCTGGAACTAATTTCTCAATATCAATTTCCATTTTTTCAGAATTTCTTAAAACAATTGCGTATTGTTTATTTTCATTTAATGAAGAAATCTGATTTATAGATTTTACTTCTTGAATTGTTGCAATAATTGAATTAGTTAAAACAATCAAACATATAATAACTACTCCTGCAATATCTGGTGCAGTTATTTCCTTTGCTATTGAAAAAACTATAATTTGTAATAATCCTGCAAATAACATTATTGCACTTAAAGTGTCTAAAAAAGTTTTAATAAAAATAGTAAATCAGTTTGGTTTTTTTGCTTTAGGTAATGTATTTCTTCCATATTTTTCAAGTCTTTTTCAACTTCTTTTAATGAAAGCCCTGTATGTTGATTTGTTTCTAAAATACCACATATTTCTTTATTAGATAATTTATATCATTCTTTTATGTCACTTTCAACTTGGGAATCACTTAATTCCTGTGCTTGTTCATTAAGATTCATTATTTCACCTCGGAAGATTAACTCTTCAATAATACTAGTATATTCTTTTAATTTTTTTTGTCAATTTTTAGAAAATGTAAATGTTTACATATAAGCGCCCCTTTTTATTAACTAATTATAAATAAAAAATTAAGTTAATTTTTTTAATAAAAATTATCCAATAACTACTTCCTCTTCTAAATATCCAAAATTTTGTTTATTTCTTGGTTTCACAAAGGCAAGAAGCGTATTTGAAATACCAAGTTGACCAACAAACATTGTAATAACAAGCATTAATTTACTTATAACTCCTAATTGAATTATTTGTTCATTTGAAAATGGTTGAAAACCTACAGTTCCAAAAGCACTGCAAACATACATAATT
This sequence comes from Spiroplasma taiwanense CT-1, assembly GCF_000439435.1. Taxonomy (NCBI): domain Bacteria; kingdom Bacillati; phylum Mycoplasmatota; class Mollicutes; order Entomoplasmatales; family Spiroplasmataceae; genus Spiroplasma; species Spiroplasma taiwanense. The sequence continues at coordinate 152,591 of NC_021846.1, read as the reverse complement.
AATTTAATAATTGTTGATTCTGTATGTTTTGTCGTATCTGTTGCATATAACATTTTATTACTATCTAAATAAACTACAAAAATACTTGTAACAACAATAAAAAATGAAAGGAACACCACTGCAAAAGCTCTTTTTACTGTATCATCAGGAATTTTCTTCTTAAATGCTTCTACTGATTTTTTATTTCTCATAATTGAATAAATTGCAAGAATACAAATTGCAAATGTTGTTGTTCTAATTCCCCCCGCAGTTGATGAAGGTGCTGCACCTATAAACATTCAAACTGACATTACAAATTTACTTCCTGCTGTAAATTCATTAACATCAACAGTTGCAAAACCTGCATTTCTAGTTGAAGAAACATTAAAAAGTAAATCCATTATTCATATGTGAGTTTTCTTTCATTCTCCTGTTGTCACTCAGTTTATATTACCCTCTGTATCTTTAATATATTTTCCATCTAGTAAAATTTTGCTTTCTTCTACTGTAAAGTGCTCTGTCATAAATACTAGCAATGGTCCCAAAATAAATAATATAGAATACATTATAAAATTTAATTTTGTAAACAATGAAAATCTAACTGTTTTACCTTCTCTTTTTGCTTTAATTTTCCTTTTTATGTCATGATAAGTTGGATAACCTAAACCACCAATTACTCATTGAAATAAAAAAGTAACTTGTAATAAATAAGCATGTGAATTTCCTTGATTGTATGGTAAAAGTGAATTTCCACTTACAATATCAAACCCTGCATTATTTGTAGCACTAATAGAGTGAAAAATTGCAGCTCAAAGAGATTTTGAAAAATCATGATATGGATTTGTTACACTATTTTCATTAATTAAATTTTCTAAAGGTTGAAATTTTTCATTATAAACTGTCCCTAAATCCATTGGCGTAAAATAAAAACCAAAAAATAGAAAAAAAACTCCTATTATTTCCAATCAAAGTAAAAAGATAAACGCATCACGTATCATTTCCACTGTATTTGAAAGTGCACTATTTCCTCTTTCTGTTTGAGCAACACTTTGGTCATCCAAGGATATTTTTCTGCCTAGCATTACCATTAAAACAATTTTAACCGTTAAAATACCTATTCCACCAATTTGACACATTATTATAATTAAAAGTTCACCAATAAAAGAATAATTTGTATTAGTTTGCAATATTGTTATACCTGTATCTGATATTGCGCTTGAAGCAGTAAACATACCTGTAATAAATTGTCAATAATTTTGTTCAGTTAAAACAACTCCAGGAATTGAAAGCAAAAAACCACCAATTAAAATAGAAATTAAGTAAATAGAAATTATTCTTCCACTAATTCTTGAAAATGGCCATCAATTTTTAAGTTTTGAAAAAAAGTTATTCTCCTTATCAAGAGATTTTCTTTCCTTTTTTTTCGTTTGTTTTTCTTTAATTAATTTATTAGGTTTTTTTGAACTATTATCCATGAATTACAAACCTCTTATTTAAATCTATATTAAATTATACAACAAACAATAAAAGAGTTGTATAATTTAAAAGTTAGAAAGTTGAGGAACTATATGGCTAGAAAAAAAAGTTTTGCAATATTTGGAGCAAATTATTTTGGGTTATCTGTTGCACAAACTTTAGATGAAAAAAAACAACTAATCAAAATTTTTGATTATGATGAAGAAAAAATAAATTTACATATTAATGAATTTGAATCTGTGGAAGGAATAATTCTAGATGCTACAAATAAAAATGCATTAGAAAAAAATGGAATTACACAATTTGATGGTGTTATTGTATGTTTTGGTGGAAATATGGAATCGAGTATACTAACTGTTTTAAATTTAATAGACTTAGGCGTAGAAAATATAATTGTTAAAGCAAGAGATGAAAGACACAAAAGAATATTACTAGCTCTTGGTTTAGAAGAAGATCAAGTAATTATTCCTGATGTTACCACAGGAAAAATGGTTGCAACAAAGGCACTTTTTGATATTGAAAGTGAAGTCCAAACAGCAGATGGAGAATATGTTTTTACAAGCATTCAAGTTGAAGAAGAAGAAATATTTGATAAATCAATTTTTGATGCTGGTTTAAATTCAAATAAAGATTTTATTATAATTCAAGTAAAAAGAAATGGAAAAATAATATTGCCCGATGAATATACCATTTTAAAAAAAGGCGATATTTTAGTAGTATTTGCTAAAAATAATATTGTAAATGACTTAATATTAAAAGTAAGAGGAGAACAAGAAATTGAATATTAAAAAAGCTAACATGTTAGCTTTTTTTAATTAATTTAAATAATACTTCTGTTCCTACAGTTGGATTTACATTTCCCCCTGTTTCCTTCATCAATAAACCCATTACAGTTTTTTCAACTCTTTCTGGTCTAGTTTCAATATTTTCATTAATTAAATTAATATTATTTTTAATAATTGGTTCTAAAATTTTTGTAATTTCTTTAACATCAGAAATTAATTTTAAATTATTTTCATCAATTATTGATTGAATAGATTTATTTGTTTCAAAAACAATTGGTAAAATTGTTTTAACATGTTTTGAAGATATTATTCCCTTTTCTAAAAAAATTATAATATCCTTAATTTTTTCTGGTGTTAGCGTTGATTCAGAAATTTCAATATTAGTTTTATTGAGTAAAGTCTTTACATCTGTTATTAAATAATTTGCAATTTTTTGTGGTTCATTAATTAGTGATACTGTATCTTCAAAAAATTTTGTTAATAATAAATCTGATAAAATATAATTTGCATCATCTAGATTTAAACCGTAAATATTAATATATTTTTCTCTTTTTTCACTTGCTAATTCAGGTGCATTTTCAATTACTTCATTTATTCATTTTTTATCAAGCTGAATTGGAAATAAATTTGGCTCTCTAAAATATTTATAATCAATTGCATCAGTTTTTTTTCTCATTAAAATTGTTTCTTGCAAATTTTCATCAAATCTTCTTGTTTCTTGATCCACTTTATTACCAGAAAGAAGTATTGCAGATTGTCTTTTTATTTCAAATTCAATTGATTTTTTAATATTATTTATTGAATTTAAATTTTTTATTTCTACTTTTGAGCCATAGCCATTAAACCCATAAGGTCTTAATGAAATATTTATATCACATCTCAATGAACCTTCATTCATTTTGACATCACTTACTCCTAAAAATAATAATATTTCTTTAAGATTAGTTACATATTCCATTGCTTCATTTGCATTTCGTAAAACTGGTTTTGTAACTATTTCTATTAGTCCAACTCCACTTCTATTATAATCAATATAAGTAAAATTCCCTTTATGGGTTTGTTTTGCAGTATCTTCTTCAATATGTAATCTTTCAATTTCAATATTTTTATAACTTCCACTTTCTGTGTTTATTTTGATATACCCATCTCTTCCTATTGGGTGGTATTGTTGTGTAATTTGAAAGCCCTTAACAAGATCAGGATAAAAATAATTTTTTCTGTCAAATCTAAGTAATGAGTCAATTTTCATTTTTAAAGCATTACATGCTAATAATGCAAGCCTCACACCTTCTTTATTTACTGAAGGCATAGCACCAGGATATCCCATGTCTACTTCTGATACTTGAGTATTTGGTTCTTTTCCAAATGAAACTGGTCCCATTCCAAACATTTTTGACTTTGTTTTTAATTCAACATGATTTTCAATTCCAATAATTACTTCAAAATTATTCATCAAATTCACCACCTTTATTTAATTTATTAATTAGATCTTCAACATATTTTGATATTTGTAAAAGAAATAAATCCTCTTTTGGTTTTGCATTTAAATTTATACCAATTGGTAATTCATTTTCTTTAATAAAAGGTAAGGTAATTGATGGCATACCATTTAAGTTTGAAAGTATCAATAAGTCATCTAGAAATGCAGCATCATTATCTTCTCTTTCCTCAACATCAGTCCCCAAAACATTTTTAACTAAAGGAGCAGGTTTTAAAGAAGGAGGAAATATCAAAATATCTATTTGTTCATAAATTTTATTTAATTCATTAACAATCAATCTTCTTACTTTTTTTGATTTAGCAAGTAAAAGTTCTTGATTTTCAGATTTTAATTGGTAACTTCCAATGATAAATCTTCTTTTTACTGTATCTCCAAATCCCTTAGTTCTTGAATTAGTTATTATTTGTTTGTAATCTTCTCCAGGTTGTCTAAGTCCAAATTTAATCCCATCTAAATTTGCATTCGTTGAAACTCCTTCTGCAAAAGAAATCATCATATAAATTGCAGGTATTGCATCTAATAATTTTTTATCAAAATCTACTTTAATTACTTTATGTCCATCTTTTTTTAAATAATTGAAAAATTTTTCATAACTTCTTTTTACTTTACCTTCCATAAATTTTTCAACATGTTTAATAAAACCAAATTTTACTTTTTTCTTATTATTCAAATTATCTAAAAATTTTATACTATTATCAATTGAAGTAAAATCCTTTAAATCATATTTAAAAGTACTATCACAAATTACAGCCATATCCTCAATATTATTTGTAAAAAATCCGACATGATCTAGACTTGGAGCATATGGTGCTACACCATATCTTGAAATTGAACCATATGTAGGTTTAAACCCAACAATTCCTGCGAAGCTTGCAGGTTTTCTTATTGAGTCTCCTGTATCTGTTCCAATTGAAAAAGGCACAATTCCTTCACAAACAGCATAAGTACTTCCACTTGAACTTCCCCCAATTAATCTCTCATTGTCATAAGGATTTCTAACTTCTCCATTAAAGCTAAATAAACCTGTTCCCCCCATTCCTAATTCATCAAGAGCAGTTTTTCCAATCATTACAGAATTTTTTTCATTTAAAATTTCAGTAATTGTTGCATCAAATGGTGGATAATAATTTGATAGTATTTTAGAACCTGATGTAGTCAATATTCCTTTTGTTGCAATATTATCTTTTGAAACATAAGGAATTGATCATAAAAAATTTTTTTCATCAATTTTACTTGAAAATTTCTCTACATTTTCAATTGCTTCTTTTTCACATAATGTAATTAAAAAATTACTACCCAAATGTTTTTTTGCATTTTCAATTGTAGATTTTATAAGTTCTTTTGGTGATATTTCTTTATTAACTAATTTATCATGCAGCTCTCTAATTGTAATATTTTTAAAATTCATTCTATTTAACCACCTTTGCTATAACAATAAAATCCTCATCACTATCAATTGCATTTGATAAGATTGCCTCTTTTGAAATAACGCTTGTATTGTCATCTTCTCTTAAATAAGTATTATAAATTTCAAAAGGATAATAAAGTTCTTTTACATTATCAGTATTAATTGAAAAAACTTTTTCAAATTTTTCTAAAATATCATTTTCAAATTTTAAAATCTTATTTAATTCTTCATCTGATAAATCTAGCATTGCATCTTGTTCAAGAGCTTTAATTAATTCAATATTTATTTTCATACTATTCTCCAATCATTCCGTTAAATTCGATTTCTGTAATTATTTTTATTCCTAATTTTTGTGCTTTATCTAGTTTACTTCCGGCTTCTTCTCCAGCTAAGAGAAAATCTGTTTTTTTACTTACTGTATCAATTATTTTTGCTCCATATTCTTCCAATAAATCTTTAAAATAATTTCTTGGTTTTGATAACTTACCTGTTATTACAAAACTCTTATTTGTAATTTTATCATTATTTTTGGTTCCTTCTTGACCTAAATAAGTTGTATTAATATTGTGGCTCTTTAGTTTATTAATTAAGAATTTATTTTCTTCTATTTTAATTCAATCACAAATTGACTTAGCGACTATTGGTCCAATATCATAAATGTTTTCAAGTTCTTCAAAACTTAATTTAAATATATTATCAATATTTTTAAAATTTAGTGAAATTATTTTTGCAGTTTTTTTTCCTACATGTCTAATTCCTAAGCCAAAAAATAATTTTTCTAACGAATTTTGTTTTGAAATTTCAATTGCATTTAATAAATTAGAAACAGATTTTTCTCCCATTTTTTCTAAATTAATTAATTGATTTTTATGTAATTTTAGAGAATAAATATCTGCTATATTTGATATAAAATTATTTTCAAATAATTTTTCAATTATTTTAATACTTAAACCTTCAATATTCATTGCCTCTCTCGAAACAAAGTGCTCAATTCCTCTAACTATTTTTCTTGAACATAACGAATTTATACAATATTGATCTACTTCTTGCTCAAACCTTTCTAAAATTGAATTACATTCTGGACAATATACTGATTCTTTTCATTTTCTTAATAATTTAAATCGGTCATTTTTAACTGCTTCAATTATTTCGGGAATAATATCTCCTGCTTTTTTTACTTTTACATCTCCATTAACTCTAATATCTCTTTGTATTATGAAATCTGCATTATGTAAAGTGGCTGCTTGAACAGTTGTACCTGCCAATTGAACCGGCTCTAAAGAAGCATTATATGTTATTTTTCCTGTTCTTCCTACTGTTGGAAAAATATCTAATAATTTTGTAATTTTAATTTCAGCAGGAAATTTAAATGCAATCGCTCATTTTGGATATTTTGATGTATAACCAACTTTTTCATAAAAATCAAATTCATTAACTTTTATTACTGCTCCATCAATTTCATAATCTAAATTTTCACGAACAGATTGAATATATTGAATATGTTTATAAACATCTTCGATATTTTTACAAATTTTACTCAAATTATTTATTTTAAAATTTAAAGACTTTAAATATTCAAGAGATTTTTCATGTGTATCATATAGTTCTCTATTCATAAAGTAATATAAAAATGCATCTAATTTTCTTGAAGCGGCTATTGAGGAATCTAATTGCCTTAAAGTTCCAGCAGCTGCGTTTCTTGGGTTTGCAAAAAGATTTTCATCATTTTCTTGTCTTTGATAATTAATTTTTTCGAATTCAGTTTTTGAAAGAAACACTTCTCCTCTAATTTCAAAGTAATCTGACTTATCTGGAATAATTAAAGGAATACTTTTAATGGTTTTAACATTCGAAGTAACATCTTCTCCAAAAACTCCATCGCCTCTGGTAACTGCTTTGAATAAAATTCCATTCTTATATATTATAGAAATGGATAAACCATCAATTTTTGGTTCAACAAAAAAAGTATAATTTAAATTTTCAATTTCTTTATGTATTTGATCATTAAAATTTAATAAATCCTCTTTGTTAAAAGCATTTGAAAGGCTTAACATAGCTGTTTTATGCTTATATTTTTCAAATTTATCTAAGACTTTTCCTCCAACTCTTTGAGTTGGAGAATCTTCAGTAATTAATTCAGGAAATTGATCTTCAAGAATTTTCAATTTATTAAGAAGTCTATCATATTCTGAATCCTCAACTAAAGGCTTATCTAAAACGTAATATGCATTACCCCATTCATTTAATTTAATTTTTAGTTTCTCAATTTCAATTTTAACTTTTTCCATATTTTTCTCCTAAATTTTCAATCTTGAATATTTTTTTATAATTTTTATTTCCAATGGGTTAACTTTTTTATTATCAATTTTATTAAAAATATAAAAAGGTAGTGAATTTGTTAAGCAAATAACAAGACTAATTATAGCAAGTTCGTTTGAAACTATCATATTTGAATATATATATCTAATAAAATTCATTACAATTGGATTATAAAAAGTTAAATAACTAATTAATGTTAAATCCACTGCACTTGTAAGTATATTTGACCTTAAATTTTTTCTAAAAATTACCCAGGCAAAAGCTAGTGCTAAAATTATCATAGAAAGAATAAAAGAAATTCATTGCCTTGCTATTTCATTTTTTATAAAAGAGTACCAAATATATAAAAAATTTAGAGTATTATATTCTTCTGAAATAAAATTCTGATTTAAACCTAAGGCAATTGCAATTGAAATTATAATTAAAATAATTGGAACAATTAAAATAGCAAAAATACTTCTCTGCTCTAAAAATAATTCAAACTTTGTTATTGCACTATATTTTTTACTCATTAAATAAGAAACAAAAAACATAAAAAGAAGTAATGCTCCAAACAAGATTACTTGAAAATATAACTGTAAAATAATATTATAAAATAGAAAATCAATTAATGGAAATAATCCAATTTTCAAAATATCCTTTGTGAAATTATTATTATATCTTCGCTGAATTGTAAATAGAAAAGTATAAATTAGAAATAAAACTTGATATGACCCTTCTCAAAGAAATGAAATATAACCCCCAATTACAAGCCCAATAAATAAAGTGCTATATCTTTCTCTATAATTTAAAGTTGTATATCTTAATATCCAAATCATAGAATAGAATATTAAATATATAAATATAACTTGACCTTCTCAAATTGAATAATTGTAATATCATAAAATAATTCTTGTAGCAGAAAAGAATACTAAACTTGTAAAAAATAAAAACGCTTTATTTTTTACAAATTTTATATTTGATAAAGATTCCATGATAGTTAAAAAAATTGAAGCTGCTAAAAATGCATCAATAATTAACATAAAAGGCACCAACATATTTTGATATTGATAAGTTTCTGCACCCACCATTATTAAAAGAGATAATTGAAATGAATATCATCCTTGAAAAGGTTTGAAACCTAAAAAGTTGAATAATGTCGAATTATCAAAAAATGAAACTGGATTATCTTTTAATCAAAAAAGAATTGATAAAGCATTTTTATGACGATTAAAGTTTTCATTACTAATATACTTATAAGAAAAATAATTTATTACCAAAAATATTAATAAAACAAAAAAATAAAATAATGCATCCAATTTAAAAAAATTTGTATTTAATCAAAATCTCATAAAAATAAAAGAAAAAACTAAATAAATTATAGAAATTGCAAAAATATAATATATATAAAAAACATATGGTAATCCTGGAATTAATTGTAAAGGAAATGTACAAATTGAGATAAAAGTAAAAAAAGTAAAAAAACCTGTAGCAATTGCTACAAAAGAATTTTTAATTTTAAATTTAAAAAGTTCAATTAAAATTGATCCAGATGTATAGAATGTAAATAAATATAATGCACATACTGCAATGGGTACAATTATTGAAATACTTGTCATTTTTATCACCTTTTTTATTATATCATTGGATTTAAATGCATTTCCTAAATAAAAAAATCATTAAAATAATGATTTTTTCTATCTGTTTACATTAATTTTCAAGTAATAGATTGGCCTGTAATAATAGATGTAATATTTGTAATTTTGTCTTCAACTCTATTTTTATTTATTAAATCAATATTTTCAAAAATAAAATTAGATATTGAAGTTACAATAATATCATCAATACTATTTACAATACCCCTTCTTCCATTTTTGAATCATAATACGCTGAAATAAGTTCCATAATCAATTCTTCATTGGAAAGTATAACTTTTATATTATGTTTTTTATAAATATAATCAAATAATCTATCTAATTTATTTAAAGTTATTTTTTTTATTATTTTTTTATCATTAATAAAATTAAATGGGACTATATTTTTTATACCTATTCTATTTAATAATTCTGGTCTTTTTAAATTATTTGTAAAATGATCTTCTACTGCTCTTATAAAGTTTTTTCTAGTTATTTCTTGATTATTTGAAGAAGAAACCATAGAATAACCAATATTGGATGTAAAAATTATGAATGTCTCGGAAAAATCAATTAATTCTCCTTTGGATGAGGTTAACCTTCCATCTTCAAGTATTTGTAAAAAATTTATCTAAAATTTTTGCATTCGCCTTTTCAACTTTATCAAATAATAAAATTGAAAAAAATTTTTCCTTAACAGAATTTGTCAATTCTCCACCATTATCATAACCAATATAACCTGGTGGAGCACCAATCAATCTTGGTTCTGAATGTTCTGCAGAATATTCAGACATATCAAACCTAATTAATTTTGTTTCATCTTTAAAAATAAATTTTGCAATTGCTTTTGATAATTCTGTTTTCTCTGTTCCTGTAGGTCCGGCAAAAAATAATATTCCTTTAGGCTTTGTTAGATTTTCACTATGCATTACACCATTTAATCCTAAATAAGAAGAAATTAATGTTTTTCTTACAGCTTGAATTGCAAATTCTTGTCCTATAACTCTTTTTGATAAATCACTTTCTAATGTTTTTAAACTTTCAGAATTTATTCTTTGTCATTCAGATTCCTTTTTATTGAATTGAACAATATTATATAATTCTTTAAAAGTTGTTCCACTATTATCTTGCATTATTCTTCCTAATTGAAGAATTTCTTTACATAAAAATTCGTCTGTTAAAGCAACTGCTTCATCTTGTTTAAAACCTGGTTTTGAAATTTCTTCACTATCAGTAATATTTATAATGTTTGATAATTTTGAAAAAATTCATTGTCTTTCTTCAATATTAGGTTTTTTAATATTAATTGAAGCATATTCAATATTTTTTTCTGTTATATCACCAAAAATATGGACACCATCTCTTGCAATTAAAATTAATTTACTTTGTTTTTTTAGCATTGAAACTTCATAAGGAGATGAAATTTTTTCTTCTAAAAGAGCAGATAATAATTCTGCAATTTTTACTAAAATTTCAATATTATTGTTTGAATTAAAATATATATTAGAAAAATCCATAATATAAACTCTTCTAACATTTTCTTTATCCGATATTTCCTTATAAACTTGTTCAATAAAATCAATAATTGAATAGTCATTATTAATTTCATAATCTGAATTCTCTTGATTTTCTTGTGAGTAATGACCAATCAAAGGAATAATTTTTTTTGATGGTGAGTATTTTAATACACTTGTATACCCAGCCTCAATTGAATATTTTGAAATATATGCATCTAAATTTTTAATGAGCGACTCAACATTTTTGTCTGAAATGTATGTATCATAAACATTTCCTGTAACTATAAGAATATTTTTTTGTTGAAATTTTATTTTTAATTGTTCTAATAATTTTTTCATTATTTATTATTCTTCCTTTCCAATATTTTGGCAGTTTTTAATAAAGGTCTTGCCTCCGAGGTTGTTCTTGTTATCTTTAAAGAACTATAGTGTATTCCTTTTTTCATCAATAAAGTTTTTAATTTATCTGAATCTTCAAAACACAAATGACCTTGATAATTTCCCATTTCATATTCAAAAGTCCCTCCAAGATCTAAAATAATATCCAATTTTTGATTTTTATTATTTTTAAAGCTTAACCTTTTTTAAAAATTAGCTTTAATTGATTTCCTTTTTCCTCCATAATTAAATTCTTTACACTTTTAAGTTCAAATTTCATTTCTTTTAAAGCAACAATTTGATTTTCTACTAAAAATTTTGTACGTACTTCATTTTGTTTAAGTGATTTTAAATAAATTTCATAATCTGAAATTTCCTGCATTGTTGTGAATGTATTGACTAAATTTGCAATTGCTAATTTATACTCATTTGAAATTTTTTCATTAGCAAGTTTTTCCAAAATTTCGCTTTTACATTTTTCTATTAAATTTAAATTTGAATAATTTTGATTCACTTTTAATATTTCTTCTCTTAATAATTCAGAATTTATTAAGAAATTTCTATTTTGTAAATTTGAATATGCAATTTTAGCAGAAATTCCATTGGAAATTAATAATTGATAAATATCTACACTTTCATTTTTTATTAAATTAAAAAAACTTTATGGTAATCTAATAATTCATTTAAATTAACTATTTTCTTTGTAATTTGGTCTATTTTTAAATTTATATTTTTGGTAAAATTTTCATTTTCCGTACTTAACATTTCAAAATTACTATCCATTTTTTCTAAACTTAATATAGAATTTGAAATTTTAATTCATTAATTTTCATACTTAAATTTTCTGTAATTTTTTTATTTTTCAATATCTCTTCTAAATTATTGTTTAAATCCTCCAAAATTATTCTTTCCACTTTTGTACATATTCCTACAATTACAATTGCTGTATGACTCATATATTTCACCTCTATTTAATTATTTTCTTTAGTTTATCTATATTTTCAAAAATTAATTTTTCTTCTTGAATAATTTTTTGAATGTTTTCTTGTAATACATTTTCTTTATTTATATTTTTAAAATTTAATAACTGTTTTCAAATTTGTAATATATCCTTTTTCCCCCTTACTGAAATATTCAATTTTTTTATTGCCTTTTCCAAATCTAAATTTTTATCATTTAATTTAGAAAAAATAAAATTTTTTAGATTTATAAAACTTATATCTATTAGTTTTATAAATTCTTCAATAGAAAAATTAGATTTTAAATATTTCATAGAATTTATTTTCTTAATTTCATTTTCTAATGTTTTATCTTGTATAGGGTGGTAATTATTCATTTATTAAATTCAATTAAAATATTTTTCTTAATATTTAGTTAATTATATTTATTTTTAAACATATTTAAAGCTTGTTTTTGCTTATAAAAGTTTATTTCTAAAATTCAGTGTCGAAAATAAACTTCATCATTTTCATAAGTTCATTTTATTAATGTGTAAATTTTTTCTTCTGTATAAGAAAGTATTTTCATTAATTTATAAACATTTTCTTTATTTGAAAAAATAATTTTATTAGTAAAACAATAATATTCAATATCTTCATAAGATAATTTACTTGCCAATTTTAGAAATTCTTCATAAGATAAATTAAATTTTCCAAAATTTTTAATAATTATATCTTCAAATTTTTTTATATGCATATTTTGAATAATATGTTTTTTTAAAATTTTCAAAAGATTATTATTTTTTATTAAATTAAATAGTTCAAAATCAATTTTTTCTAAATTTGAAAATATAAATTTTTCTAAATCAAGTTTTAATAAACCACCATTATAATAAAAATAATCTTCTATTTTATTTTTAAAACTTAATTTGTATTTTACAATTTGATAATTTAAGTCATTTAAAAATTTATTATTTATAAGTTCATACTTTATTTCATCAAAAGTTAGTTCTTTTAACTCAGAATTAAAATCAGTTTCATGAAAAACAATATCATTTACATCTATTTTATTTACAACTAAATCAAAACAATTTTTAAGCAATTTTTTTTTCATTTACATGATTAATTATTATTTCTGTTATTTTATCTTTTGCAATTATTTTATTATCTAAAACTTGAAAATTTAATTTTATATTTGATCATACAATTTTTGTTTCTTCAAGTAAAGAATTTACTACTCCACTTTCTTCACTTAAATATAAAAATTTTTCACCATCAATAATTGCTGTTAATTCATTTGAATTTATTAAATTTATTTTTTTTATATATTTAGTTTTTAATTCATTTGAATTTAATAGTAATAATTTATCTTTTATTTCAAAACTAGGAAAAAAGGGTTTAAAAAAAATAATTGATTTTTCATGCTTTTTCTTTTGAAACATGTAAAATTTTTTATTTTTTATATTTTCAGCAAGTTTACTATTTATTGTTAAATTTGAAAAAATGCAATTTAAAATATTTTTTCATTTGATTTATTAATAACAGTAGAAGTATCCAAGAGTTCTTGAAGTTCCTCCCTAATTAAAAGAAGGTTTTTACTTTTAATTTTTAATATTTTTTCAATAACTTCAGAAACTTTATCAAATATTTTTAAATCATCTCTAAATTCACTTTCACAAATAATTATTGATAAAAAAATTGATTGAATTAGTTTTAATGGTATATAACTTGAAACTTCATATTTTAATTTATTTAATGTATATGGAATTGGATAATCAATACTAATATTTATATCTCTCATGTTCTTATTACCCCCATATTATTATTTATTATTTTAAACCAAATATTTAGAATTTTTTTTGTATTATTAATAATGATTTCATGTCGTAAATAATTTTCTACTGCTCCAACAATAATTAACTTTTCTTGTGCTCTCGAAACTGCAACATTTAATCTTTCAATTTTTTTATAAAAATTTAGTTTTCTTTTAGAGTTTATAATTCTCCTTTTTCCTTTAAAGAATTTTTAGCTTTTATTAAATCTACAATAATTATTCTTTTTTCTCTTCCCTGAAAATTATCTACTGTATCTATTTTTATTTTGTTTATTATTTTTTCACTAATTTTAAATATTTTAAGAAATTGTTTTATAATTGCTTTTTGAGAAGTTGTCATACATATAACTTCCAAATCTAATTTATCTATTGCAAAATCATTAGATTCAATTAATTTTTCAATAATTTTTACTATATGAAATGCATTTAATTCATTAAACCTTTTTGAACCAAAAGGAGTAAAATTAAATAAAGATTTTAATTGATCAAATGATTTATCATTTGGTTTAAAAAGTAAATTACTTTTTACTTTATTTTTATTTCAAAAGTCATAAAAATTTTTGCTTATAAAAGAAGTATCTAAAAAGATAACATCATTATTGTAATTTAAATTATACTTTCGAAATTTTTTTTCATTATAATTGTTTGGTACTTTTAATTTTTCATTTTTATCATAAACTTCATTTACAATTTTCATAATATCTTCTGTAAATCTATGTTGTACTTTTAAAAAATTGTACGAAGTTAATTCTATATCAAAATTTTTTAATTTTTTGCATGCTCTGCAAAAAAAAGATAAGTAAATAAATTTTCTATTTCTGTTATTTTGAAATTTTTTTTACTTTGATCAACATTAATTTCAAGTCATTCATTAAATTCTAATAAAATGCCTTAATATTTTTTTCTATTTAATTCATAAATCAGAGTTAATTGTTTATAATCACCAGCCAACATTATTTTATGACTAAGTAATACAGTATTTATTACATCAATAGTTGATGATTTTGAAACTTCATCCATGATTTGATAATTAATTGGATAATCAATAAATAATTCTTTTTTGAATTCATTAAAATTTATTTTCTGTTTTGCAGTTGTTGTTAAACCTAAAATATTTATTAAATTATTTTCAAATAATTTTTTTGAAAATAATTTAATATCTTCATCAAAAATATTTCTTGAGTAATCTTTTTTAAATTTTTCATATATATCATGCAATAAATTTTTAAATAACACTTTTTCATTTTTTCTTTTTATATAAATTTCACTATATAAATCCATTAATTTATTATAGTCCCTATTATATCAATAAAGTTTTTTCCAAATAAATTTAAAATTTTTTCATTTGTTTTCAAAAAAGTATCTAAATGGTTTTTTAAATTTTTATTATAATACTTTCTCCTTTCTGTTTTAATAATAAATTTTATTATTTCTTCATTATTTTCATTTGAGTCATTAATTATTGTTTCAACATTTGTATTTAAAAAATATTCAATAACATAATTTGCCATAGTTAATTCTATATCAGCATTCATATTATTCATTCAAGCTATATATAGACAAAGTAAAAAATCTTTTTTTGAAATATTTTTAAAATCTTTATAAATATTATTTTTTGATTTTTTTAAATAAATATTACAAATTGTATAAATAAACATTTTGTACATATTTTCAATTTCATATTCATTTTTTTGAAATATTTCTTTTTTTGTTTCCTTTTTTAAAGGTTTGTAATAAAAAATATTAGGATTTTGATCATTAAATTCCCTTATTCTATCAAAAGCATTATGAATAGCTTCATTTGTTTGAGATGTTATTAAAATATTTTCACCAAGATCAGTAGATACTAATTCTGCTAATTTTGTTATAGTTTGAGTTTTTCCAGTACCTGGTGGACCTTGAAGATAAGAAATTGCATTTGTATTTAATGCATTATATACAGCTTATTTTTGTTGATCATTTATTTTTAATAATTCAAAATCATTAAAATTATCACCAATAGTTACTATTTCAGGTTTAGTCAATGCTAAAGCCAAATAAGGGTTTCTATAATTACCTTTTTTAAAATTATATAATGCTCTGCTAAATCTATTGTATTTTGTTTTTAAGCCCATATCAAAATTTGTAGCATTTAAAAATAAATTTTTCTTTTAATTTATCTAAAATTATTATAGTATCTTTCATTCAAGTTTTTAATTTATTTAAGTTTGTATTATTATTTTCATATTCCTTTAAATTTTTTTTCAATTTATTTTTTAATTCCACTTTTATATTTTCATATTCATTTAAAGAACGATTCAATATAGAACTTTTATCTAAACTTTCGTTTTTTATTTTATTTAAATTTATCAGTGAAGTACTTTTTTGTATTAACTCCTAATATTCATTCTCTACTTCTTTTAAATTAATTAAAGTGTCTTCAATAATATTAATATTTTTTTATTGTTATTACTAATTATTTTGTTTTCCAAATTTTCAAATTTTAAAAATAGCATTATTTATTTTTTCAATATTTCTTGAAGTATTCTCTAAGTCAATTTTATTTAATTGAATTTTTTGTTCAATTGAATTTAATTGAATTTTTAAATCATCTATTTGTCTTAAAAGGTCATCATTTCTTAACTCAAATGCTAGAACTATTTTTTCTTTTTCTATTAATTTTACTTTATCAGTAATTTTAATTAAGGTACTTGAATTTACTTCAAAAGTTCTTTTATTTCATTCATCTTTTGGCGAAAAAACTATTAATTTTGATTCAAAACCAAATACTTCTTTGTCTGATATTAACAATAAATTATTATAATTTATATTGGGGTTATCAACTTTTACTTCTAATAAATCATTCAAGTTAATTATTTTAAAAAAATATTTAAAATCTTTTTTTGTTTTCCAGAAATTTATTAAATAATTCAACAAAATTTGAAAGTTTAGAAAAATTGAACTCTTGCTCTTTTACAGTAAATATATCTGTAATTGGCTCAATATGAGTAAATAAAACATTTAAAAAAGTTAAATATGAATTCTTTATACTATTAAAATCATTTGAAAAATCAACTAAATCATTTGAAAAAGTTACGCTTTCAACACTTTTTTTAAAATGGTTTTAATACTAATTATTTCATTATTTTTTAGTATATTATTTGAAAAATTAATAAATTCAATCCTTTTAACCAAATAGTAGTATCTATCTTCATTTTTCATTAAATCAGTAAATAGTACAATAGAATTTGAATTATATTTACTAATTATTTCGTTTTGAAATTTTTCATAGAACTTAAAAATAAAAGCAGTATTTGTTAAAATTAAATTTTTTCGAATTTCTCATTCATTCAAAAAAATTTCTTATATTTTCTTTTTTTAAGGTAATTAAATCTAAATTTGCAATTTCTAATTTTGAAAAATTTTGTAAATCGTTATTTAATTCAATAATGAAATTATCAATATTTCCCTTTAAATTAGTTTTTTTAAAATTTATTTCAAAGTTATCTTTAACTTTGAATTTTTATTTTTTCTAATTTTTAGTTTTCCCTGTGTGGAAAAAACATCCATTTTACTAATTGGATAATTTAAATCTAAATAAAATTTTACATCCATTTTATTCATACTTCTTTCCGTATCTTAAATATTCTATCAATAATATAAAATAAAAAACTGTATTGAAAACTGTGCTCTATGATTTTATTATTTTCCTTTTACAATATAAATATTTTCATTTTGAGAATTTATATCTAATTTTAATTCTGTCCCTAATTCAATAATTGGTTCTACTTCATCAATATCAATCATTAAATGAGTTATTTTATTGCTATTGTCAACAATATCCTCTGCTTCAATTCCGTATTTTTTAAGTCTTTTTTTTCTTGCTTCTACTGATTTTTTTAAAAATATTTTATTAATTAATGGTAGTCTTTGCATAATTTCATTCATTATTTTTGGTGCACATATATATGCAAAAATAACTAAAATTATTAGTGATAAAATTATTGCTCCAAAAAATAAAGCAATTAATGGTGCAATTGAAGCGGAGGCAGATGTGGATTCTCTAATATCTAATTTTTTATTTATTACAAGCACATTTAATAATATAGTTAAAATTACTGGTAAAAATAAAATTAAAAAATTATTAAAGATATATTTTTTGTTCGAGTTATAAGTTGCATATTTTCAAACATAAATTCATAAATAAATATATCTAATAAACATAAAAAGAAGTTTTAAAGAAAACAAAACAATAATTCCTGTAACTAAATAATTTTGCTCTCCTCCAATTTTTAGAGTAACAATAAGAAATGTTATAAATATAGCCGTCAATAAATATAAAACTCCAACAATATTTTGAAATTTTGAAACTTCTCCATATCTACCCTTTGCATGAATTAAAGTCATTTGTGCATCACATAATATTGCTAATAATGCAATACTTGCGTAAAGAATTGAAAATTTAGAAGTATAAAACATAAAATCTAAAGCATTAATACTAGCAAAATCATCATTTGAAATTGAAGAGCTTGCAAGTTCTCCATATAAAGAACTAACAAAATAGGGAGCAAGAATTGACATATTTATAAAAGTAAATGCTGCCACTAAATAAGTATATAATTCATATTTAGCATAACTCTCCCAATGGATTCTTCCTCTTTTTGTAACAAGAGTCACAAAAAATTCTCTAAATGAAACAATGAAATTTGTCATAATAAGTTTTGTATTCAAAGCTACAACTAAATATAGAGAAAGAGATGATGAAACATTAAGTCCAAGTAATATTGCAGCAATTGCTATATCAGTATTTAATAAAAGAGTCGGTCCTATTGTTGAAAAAAAAATTTTGTTGCTTGTAGTATTTAATTTAAAACTATTAAAATCTTTATAGTATTTTAATCATAAATACTTTTTCTTTACATAAAAATAAATCATAAAACCCTTTATTGGTGAATATAATATTGTTGGCAAAAAAGGGATTATTGGATTTATTCCTTTTATTGATAATAAATAAAAAGTAATTCCACTAATAAAAATATCTGCAAATAAAATTACAATTCTTCTTACTGAATTTTTATTATCTGCAATAATAATTGTTTCATAAACTGAAAATCAATAAGCAGAAACAAAATTTTTTGTTCCAAAAATTAAAGAAATTAAAACTAAAATATAATAACTTGCAAAACCAATTTTTTCTCCCTGATTTGAAAGATTTAAACCAATATCATTTCAATTTTTTGGATTTAAAATTGTACCAGTGGAATTTGCCGAAATGCCAACGTATAATGGATAACCAAGAGATATTATTAAAACCATAAATAAACTTATAAGAGCAGATTTTTTAAAATATTTTTTAGCTGTTGAATAAATTTCATTTGCACTAATTCAATCATTTTGTACTAATGGTTTCACTAAAAGAATTGTAGCAGCTACTCCTAAGGAACCTTCTGCTACTGATATTATTGTAGAAAATGAACTAACTAATCTAATATACCCATTAAACTCTGTTCCATAAGCATTTAAAACTCAATAAATAGTTAAAAATTGAATAATAGCGTTAAAAAGGGAAATAGTTGTTCCGATTATTACACTTAATATACCTTGTCTTGTCGATAACACACTATTCCTCCTTTAAATATTTATATTTTATCATTAAAAGCAATATTTTGATTTGAATTCACATTTGTTCAAATAACTAAGATGATTATCAAAATTATTAAATACTAATTTATATGCAATTAGTTCAATTACTTTTTCCTTAGTTTTAATTGACCCATATCTAAAATCCTTTTCAATAGGAGATTTAAAATACGAGCAAACTGCTCTAATTTGATGTTTTCTTCCTGTTAAAAGCTTTATTTCATAAATACAATTTTTTTCGTCAATAATTGTATTTTCTTGAAAAACAATTTTGGAATTTTTAAATTCTTTTTCCTTAAAAATTGATTTTTGCAATTCACTGTCATATTTAATATATCCTGATATTTTTCCTTCTGGTAAATTTAAATTTGGAAGCTTAACTAAATAAAATTTTTCAATTTTATTTTTATTATTTATTTCAAATAATAATGAATCTAATGTCATTTTATTTTTTGCATAGATAACTAATCCTTTTGTTAATTTATCAAGTCTATGAACATGACTTACAACAAAACTATTTTCTTTTTCTGGTACATATTCACTTTTTTCTCTTAGGTAACTTTTTACTTTTTGATCTACTGAAATATTTACATGCGAATGAATTTCTATATTTGAATTTTTATCCACTATAAGAATATTTTGATCTTCATAAATAATATCTAAGTCATCAAAATTAACTTTTTCAAATAAATCTCTTTTAACTGATTCTGTTGAATCAAAAATTTTAATAATATCATTAATTTGAATTTTTAACTTCATATCTTTAACTTTTGAATCATTTATTTTAATTTTTCCTTTTCTAAATAATTTATAAATTATTGATAACTTTGTTGATTTAAAATTTTTTTTAACAAAATTAAATATAGTTTGATTAACATCATTTTGATTTACTTTTAAAATTGTCATTATGAAAATACCCCAACAAACAATAAAATAAAAGATACAATATTATTTCCAAGATGAACCATTCATGTATATGTTAAATTCCCTTTTGTAAAAAAAAATATTGCAGATAAAATAAAACCAGAACTTGTATAACTAAGAAAATGCTCATAATCCCCTGTAGAACCATAATGTATAAAACCAAATAATAATGAACTAGTAAAAAAACCTAATCATTGGTTTGAACAATTCAAAAATACAGAATCTCTCATTGCTATTTCTTCACAAAGAGGAGCAACTAAAATCACAAGAAAAAATAACAATATTGAATAAAATACTTTTATGATTGTAGATACATTGGAATTATTTAAAATACCAACCAAATTTCCCTGATTGTTACTTTCATTTGCCTTTAAAAGAAAACCTTCAATGAAAGTTGAGAAAAATAAAGTAGAAATTAAAATTAGTAAGACTAGACCTACAACTGAAATTATTAAAATTGAAATTTTTTTAAATTTAAATGACTCTTTAATTCTTTTTAAAATTCTTCTATCATACAAAAAAACTAATAATAAAATAATTATCTCTGTTATTAATTGTATAAAAATTGATAAAAAAGATAAAAAAGTATTTGAGTCTTCTACTTTTATAAAAGAAGCAAATAGGCTAACAAAAATACCTATAATATTTGGTCCCAATGCTAAAAAATAATATCAAGTATAACCATTTTTAAATAACCCTGTTGGATTTCTTACAACAAGAAAAATTAAACCTACTGCAATTGAAATAATATTTACGTAATTAAATCAAGAATTTGTTTGTTTTAAATTAAAAAATAAAGTAGCTATAATTGAAATTGCTAAAGGAATAATTAGTACTGTTGTAAGAAAAATTAATCCGTCCGCTTTATAGTTTAATGAATTAAACTTAAACTCTGTTTCTACACTTAAACTGAAATACTTATTTCTAAAATCATTTATTTTAACATTTTTATTTTTCATTAAATTAACTCCCATAAATTAGCTCTATTAAAAACTATTTTTAATAACTAGATTGTCCCATATAAAATAATCAATATCAATTAAAACTTAATATTGGAAAATAAAAACATCAAGTAGATTATAATAAATGAATTATTAATATATTTCTTGATGTTTTTCAAACTATTTTACTAATGCTATTAATTCACCCTGTTTAACTTTTCCTGTTTTTACAAGTTCAAAACTTTTTCCTTCCATTGAATCTGATGTAAAAATTAGTGGTGTTTGCATTGAAGGGACTTTTTTAGAAACATTATCAATATCCACATTTACTAATAAATCACCTTGTGAAATAGATTGATCCTGTTTAACTTTTATATCAAAACCTTCACCATTTAATGAAACAGTATCTAGACCAATATGTAATAATATTTCTACTCCATTTTTATTCAATATTCCATATGCATGTCCTGTTGGAAAAACAGTAACTAACTTACCATCAATTGGAGCATGAAAGATTCCATTTTCAGGAACAAGTGCAAATCCATCTCCCAACATTTTTTCTGCAAATACTTCATCTTGAACTTTTGAAAGTTCAATAATTTCACCATCAACTGGTGCATAAACTTCTAAACTCTTATTTTTTGTAAACAATCCCATAAAAAATAATACCTTCTTTCCAAATATATTTTACAATAGTTTTTAATAATAGATAATTTTATTTATGTAAAGAAAAATAATTTTATTTATTTAATAAATTGCTCACAAGTTCTAAAACTTGCTCTGCGGTTTCACAATCAAGTGCATTTTTTGCAAGTTCTTGTGTTTCAGACATAGTTAATTTTGACATTATGCTTCTTGCCTTCAATATGCTTGTTGCAGACATTGAATATGCATCTAAACCTAATCCCATTAATAATGGAATTGCCTGAGGTTCACCTGCCATTTCTCCACACATTCCTGCTCATTTCCCATGCTTATGTGCTCCATCAATTGTCATTTTTAGTAATTTTAAAATTGAAGGATTGTAAGGTTGGTATAAATAAGTAACATTTTCACTCATTCTATCTGCAGCCATTGTATATTGAATTAAATCATTTGTACCTACAGAAAAGAAGTCAGCATGTTTTGCAAAATTTTCTGCATTAACTGCTGCTGCTGGAATTTCAACCATCATCCCAATTTCTAAATCTTTTCCTATTTTATGACCATCTTTTTCTAAATCTGCTTTACAGTCTAGTGTAAATTTTTTTGCAGCTAAAAATTCATCAACTGTTGCAATCATTGGAAACATAATTCCAACCGGTCCAAAAGCACTTGCTCTTAATAAAGCTCTTATTTGATCTTTAAAAATATCTTTTCTATCCATAGTAAATCTTATGGCTCTATATCCTAAAAAAGGATTCATTTCTTCTGGAAATTTAAAATATGATAGTTTTTTATCTCCACCAATATCTAAAGTTCTTATTATTACAAGTTTACCTTGCATTCCTTCAACAACTTGTTTATATGCAATAAACTGTTCTTCTTCAGTTGGAAAGTGATCATTATCCATATATAGAAATTCACTTCTAAATAAACCAATTCCTTCTCCACCATTTTCCAAAACAGATTCTATATCTTTTGGACTACCAATATTTCCTTCCAAAAGAAAACCATCAAATCCATCTTTTGTTAAAGTTGGCTTATCTTTAAATGTTTTTAGTTCTTCTTTTTCTTTTGCAAAATTTTGAGCAAGTTTATCTCAGTCTTCCTTATTTTTTGGATTTACTTCAACTTCTCCTGATTCTCCATCAATTGCTAAAATATCATTTTCTTTTACAGAATTTAGTATTGTTTTTAATCCTAAAACTGCTGGAATTTCCAAACTTCTTGCCATAATTGCAGCATGACTAGTTCTTCCCCCAATATTACATGCAAACCCTTTAACGAATTTTGGGTTTAATTGTGCAGTTTGAGATGGTGTTAAGTCTTCTGCAACAATAATTACTTCTTCATTAATTGTTGCAAGATCTGCCACAGGTAAATTTAAAATATATCTAATTAATCTTTCTGTTACATCTTTTACGTCTGCTGCTCTTTCTTGAAAATAAGCATCATCCATTGATTGAAACATAACTATATATTTATCTGCAACTTCTTTAATAGCTTTTGCAGCATTATATTTTTTATCTTTAACCAAAGCTGTAAATTCTTCTGCCATTGCTGGGTCTTCTAAAATAGAGGCATGAGCTTCAAAAATTGCAGCTTTTTCTTCCCCTAATTTTTCCAACGCAATTTTTTGTAATCCCTCTAAATCTTTTTTTGCTTTTATAATTGAATTTTCAATTATTTCAAGTTCTTTTTGAACATCTGATACGTTTGAGTTTGAAATAACAATTGGTTGTTCATTTAAAATATAAACTTTTGCAATTGATATTCCATTGCTTGCACCTATTCCTGATAATTTTTTAGACATTAGTATATTCCTCCTACAATCAATTATATTATACACAAAATAATTCCTATTATTAATTGTGAGATAACTAACAAATTTTATTGAAATAATTTTTCATAATTTTTGAAATAAAAACTCCATATTTAAAATATGGAGAAAATATATTAAATTCTAGATTTTCTTTTATAAGCTAAATATGCCAATCAAATTAATATAATTGAAAATATAAAATAAGACAAGTATGCCAATCAAGGAGAAGATCCAAATTTTCTTTTTAAACTTATTTCATTGAAAATTGGAGTTAACGGATTATTATTTTGATTTTTTCTCAAATCTACTTTTGCTAAATCTAAATAATTTTTATAACCCGATGTTAATCCGCTATACATTATTGGAGAATTTGAAAGCAAATAATCTCTTTTAAAGCCTGATCCAAATAAATTTAAGTAAAGTGTTCCAAAATATTGAAAAATATTTATATTATTTTTTAAAATTGAATTATTAGCAAGAATTTGATAATTTCTATATGTTTCTTCTTCATTTGCATAATTATTTTCCTGTGATCAAGAAATTTTTTTTAATGAAGCCATTGAAGTCATAGTATTCAATCAAGATTGCGTTGTAAATCAATTTAAAATTAAAAGCTCAGGATATCTTTTATAAACTTTTGAAAGTTGATTATTATAATCATTTTCAATATTTATTTCTTCTGGAAAAGTTTTCTTTCAATCAAAATTTTCTGCGAAAAATATTGGAAATATAGATTCTTCATCAGAGGAAGAATATTTTGTTCCTTCCAAACTTAGAGAATCTGCATAAGTATTATATGCTTTTAGAACTCAATCAAGTAATAAAGAATACTTTGAAGTAGTTTCTTGTTCAGTTAATCATTCTATGATTGGTTTTAAATCATGAAGAGTAGCTTTACTTTCATATTGATTTTTTTGAATTATTACTCCACCAATATAACCCGGTTTATTAACTGGAGGTTTATTGTTATCTGATTTCATATTTGCATTAACAGTATTGTATATGTCATTTAAAATATTAAATATTGGTATTCCTTCAAGAAGAAAAGTTTCATTTTCCATCCTTGCCGCAAGATTTGTGTTTTCTTCTAAATATTCAATATATGGATTTAGAGAAATATTTGGCATTCCACCATATAAACTATATTTTATAAGTGTTTTTTTACTTTGAAAATTTGTATCGTTAAGGTTACTTTTTACTGATAAATAACTTAATTCTGATAAATTAAAATTTGTTAAATTTAATGCTATAAATTTATCATTTAATTTATTAAAAATTAAAGACTTCTCATTTACGCCAACATCATTAAATATTTCATTAATATTTTGGTCATTTTTTAAAGAATTATAAAAACTATTTGTTATATCAAGCTTCAGGTTTTTTTTCATAACATAAATACTATTTTGCATTTCGTCTGGTGAAAATAGTGAACTAACCATTGAAGAGAAAAATGAAGACATAATTATAATAATGCCCAAAAATATATTTAAAATAACGCTACCTGAAATTGAACAAATGGTAGTTACTAGAAACACAATTGGTGTTCAAATTAAAATAAATAAAATATAGAAAAATAATTTACTTCAAGTTATAGTTGAAATTAAATTAAATTTTCAAATAAATGCTGAATTGACAATTACACTAATAAATAAATTTAAAAATGCAATACCTTCTGTGATTGTTAAAAAAACTAGATATCTTAATAAAAAAGATTTTCACATTGGAATTCCTGAACGTGTTTCAATATGTTGAATTCCATCTAACATTTGTTTTTTAATTAAATCCACAGATGCTATTGTTAAAAAAATTACAAATGTAAATAATTCAAAAAAGAAACCAATTGATAATACAATAATACCAATTTCTACAGTATCATTTCTTTTTAAAAAACTTGAACAAATAATATTAAATATTAAGGCAATGATTAAAAAAACTAAAGAAGTCGCAATAATTCCCTTATTTGAAATTATTCTTTTTAAATTAATTAAATACAAAATTCTTATACCATTTTTTTTCTGTAATTTTATTTCTGCATTTAAGTTAATTTTTGATTCATTTTGATTTATTTCTATATTATTCATTTTCCTACTCCTCCTTTTCTAAAGCAGAATTTTTATATAATTCTTTCAAAATTTTTATATTATTAATTTTTTCAGCCATTACCTTAGAATAAACATCTGCAATTTTTTGTTTTTTATTATCAAAATCATCTTCATATACTATTTCGCCATCTCTAATTAAAACTAAATAATTTGCAACTTCTTGCAACTCTTCAAGAATATGACTTGTAATTAAAATTGTTACACCAATTCTTGATAATTCATGCAAAATATTCATAAAAGATAACTTTGCCTCAACATCAACATTTGCTGTTGGTTCATCAAAAACTATATATTCTGGTGATCTTACCAAAACACTTGCCATAATTGCTCTTTTTTTTCAACCAGCACTTAAACTTTTCATCTTTTTATTAATATATTTTTCTAAACCCAGCATTTTAAAAACAGCTTCTGATTTAGCTTTTGCTTCTTGTTTTGACATACCATTAACTGCACATAAATATGAAACATAATCTTTTAATTTCATATTTAAAGGAACATTGTTTGAATCTGGAAAAAAAGCAATTCTCTTTAGATTTTCATTTTCAAATAAACTTTCACCCTCAATTAAAATTTTACCTTGTTCCAATCTTAATTCTCCAAATAATGCCTTAATTGTTGTTGTTTTACCAGCACCATTATCACCCACAAATGCTACAACTGATCCCTTTTTAATTTTAAAACTAACTTGATTTAAAACAAAACCTCCAAGATCACGTGTAATTTTTTTTAATTCAATCATTTTGTAAACCTCCTACAATTTAGACTTTCTATTAAAAGTAAAATATGATAAATAACTTAAAGGACTTACTAATAATAAATATATAAAATATGCAAGTGGAATAATAAATGCATTTTTATATTCAAATTTTTTATCCTTATATACTGGTTCTAGTGCTTGAAATTCTTTTTTATTAATTGGTGCTTGATTTTCAAAAT
This sequence comes from Spiroplasma taiwanense CT-1, assembly GCF_000439435.1. Lineage (NCBI taxonomy): Bacteria > Bacillati > Mycoplasmatota > Mollicutes > Entomoplasmatales > Spiroplasmataceae > Spiroplasma > Spiroplasma taiwanense. The sequence goes on along the minus strand of NC_021846.1, from coordinate 125,857 downwards.
TGAAAATATTTTTAATTTTAATGGTTTGTCCTTGAAAAATTAATGAACTTTGTGAATTATAACTATCATTAATTAAAGGAGATGTAAATACACCCGAAGACATAACACTAAAATGTCTGAAAATATCAGTTGTTAATGTATTTGATGTTTCACCCTCATTAAAGTAATTATATAAACCTTCATTTATATCATTTACGTTATTTACTATATTGAAATTTGGAATATCAAATACCATAGCTTCTTTTCAAAGATTAATTGCAAGTACATTAATAATTGCTAGTTCTGGAAATTTTCTATACATTTTAGAAATTTTATCGTTTTTATCAATAACTTCTTCATTACAAATATTTTCAACTATCTTTTCACCATTTTCATTCACAATAATTTTTTCACACATATAGTCATCAATATAATAATTATTTCTAAAAAAACTATCTTTTCAATTAAAATATCTAGAATTATTACTATCTAATTGCAATGAAAAAATGTCTAATAATGAATTTAAAGATCATGCTGAATTATAAAAATTATTATTTCTTGTAGATGAAGCTAATATTAATGAATATTCTTTATAAAAGTTTTCAATGTACTTTAATAAATCCTTATACTCAGGAATTTTTGCACTTAATTGCTCAATAATTTCTTTAATATTTAAAAATTCTCTTAATTTATTTTGATTTGAATAATTAGTATATGAAAAAATATCGGGTAATTTAGTTTCATTATAACTGCTATAATTATTCATATTTTCAAAAATTTCATTATTTATTTTATATAAAAAATCTCAAATTGGATTACCTTCAAAAATATAAATTGGATCGTTTGAAGAATGATTATATAAATTGTAATTGTATAATATTTGTCCAGCTGTTAAATTTTTTGTTAATATATTTTGAATTCTAACTAAATTAAGTGTTTCATTTCCAATATCATAAGAATCTAAATGTAATGGTACTTTTGATAAATAAGATTTGTTGTCAAAATAAGAAAAGAAATTTGAAAAATTAAATTCTCCTGTATCTACCAATGGATTAATTATTTTTTCAATATTTTCACTTATATTTGATAACGTCTTTGATTTTTCATATAAATCAGTTTCACTTTTTTCTGCATTATCATCAAATAAATTTTGGTCATATTTAAAATTATTATAAAAATCATACCCTGCTTTTAATTTTATATTTGCTAAATAATTTGTTTGACCAGAAGATGAAATAATATATTTTAAAGACCCAAAAACCGGACTAAGTGAAACTAAACATATAAAAACCATTCCTAAACTAGTTGATATTGCTGTAGAAAAAAATATCATTAAAGCAGAAATTATTAAAATAGAAATTAAAGACAGAAAATATAAATAAAAAATTTGCGCATAAAGTAAACTGGCAAAAATTTCCATATTTGCACCAGAAATTAAATTTAAAAACACCACAATAACTAATGCAATTGTTACATAAACTCATAATACAGTTAATTCAATTAATATTCTAATTGTAAAAGATTTTCAAGCTTTATAACCAGCTCTTAATTCAATAGCGGTTATACCATTTTTAAATTGTCTTTTAAATAAATATAAAGAAGTTAATAAAACTTGAAAAATAATGGTTCCACTTAAAAAAATATAACTAAGATTTTTATATAGTGAATAATTTTTTAAATTATTTTGTTTAACTGCCGAAAAAGTTTCCAATGAAAAAAATATAATTGCCATTAATAAAAAGAGCAACCCACTTAATACAACACCAACATTTTTAAAAGTTAAATTTAAATTTATTCCATAAAGAACAAAATAATTTCTTAATTCTTTTTTATTACCTTTTGATTTATCTTTTGATTTATCTTTTAAATTAAGAGATACTTCCATTAATTATTTTCTCCATTTCCATATAACCATCTTAAAATTTGTAAATCTTTAATTGGATTTTTCATATGTTGTTTATAAATATCCATTATATGATTTTTTTTATTATCAAAATTTTGTGCGTGTACAATTTCACCCTTTTTAATTAAAACTAAATAATTTGCAATTTCTTGCAACTCTTCAATAATATGACTTGTTATTAAAATTGTTATACCCGCCTTTGATAATAATTTAATGATATCCATAAAATAAAGTTTTGATTCTACATCAACATTTGCTGTTGGTTCATCAAAAATAATATATTCTGGAGCTCTTACTAAAACACTTGCCATAATTGCTTTTTTCTTTCATCCAGAAGAAAGTTCTTTTATTTTTTTATCCTTATAGGGTCTTAATTCTAATAATCTATAAGCATTATCAACATTTAATTCTGTTTCTTCTTTTGAAAATCCATTTGCAGCACATATATAAACTAAATAATCGTGAACTTTTATATTAAGTGGAATATTATTAGAATCTGGAAAAAAAGCAATTCTCTTTAAATTATTATTTAAAAAAAGATTTTGACCATTAATTAAAATTTCTCCGCTATCTAATTTTAATTCACCAAATAATGCCTTAATTGTTGTTGTTTTTCCAGCACCATTGTCACCAACAAATGCTACTACTGCACCATCATTTATTGTAAAAGTAACATTACTTAAACTAAAATTTCCAAGTTTTCTGGAAATATTTTTTATTTCAATCATTTTTTTCCTCCATAATAATATTTTATCTTAATAAAATCTTTATAAAGTTTTATTAAGATAAAAAAATTTTTATAAATAAAAAATAAATGCAAAAGCATTTATTTTTTATTAAATTACACATGCATCACATTCATAATTTTCACTATCTTCAAGAACTTCTTGTCTCACCCTTACATAATAAATTGAAGCACAACCTTTTTTAAAAGCTCTTATATAAGCTTTATTTAAATCACGAGTTGTGACTTGGTCTGTCATAAATAAAGTTAATGAAATAGCCTGATCTACATGTTGTTGTGCAGCTGCAGCAATATCAATTATTGGATCTGGTCCAACTTCATATGCTCCAAGTGAATAATATCCCATATTATCAAAATTTATATTATAAGCTGGCACATAAACACGACCAAGCATTCCTTCCTTTCTTACTTCAACTGGAGCAACAACTGGTTGCAAACTTGGTGTACATGAAGATAAATAACTAATTGACCCTGTTGGAGCAACTGCCATTAAGTGTGAATTAGCAATTCCAGTTTTTTTAATTTCTTCAACTAATTCAATTCAATCTTTTTGTGATGGTATCTCGACATTAAATTTTTTAAATAACTCAGAAACTGTCTTTGATTCTGGTGTTCATTTATTTTCTTCACATTTTGTATATTTTTCAAAATATTTTCCATCAGCAAATTTAGTTTTGCTAAATCCTTCAAAAGGACTAAATTCTTTTGCTAATTTATTTGAAGCTTTAAAGCAATAATATGCCATTGTATAAAAAAACATATTTGTAAAGTCTATAGCATCACTTGAATTATAATAAATGAAATTTGTTGCTAAAAATCCATGTAAATTCATAGCACCTAAACCAACTGCATGATTTTTTTTATTTCCTTGTTCAATAGATGGGGCACTTGACAAATCACTATTTCTTGAAACATGATCTAATGCAAGAATTGAATTATAAATCAATTCTTCAAATTCTGTTCCACTTTCCATTGCTTTTGCAATATTAATACTTCCTAAATTACAACAAATATCCTCACCAATTTTTTTAAAACTTAAATCTGATGAAAATTCACTTTGTGTTGAAACTTGAACAATTTCACTACATAAATTACTCATAACAATTCTTCCAGGATGTGCATTTCTATTATTTACTGTATCATCAAATAATAAATATGGATATCCACTCTCAAAATGTAATTCTGCTATTGCTTGAAATAATTTTCTTGCATCAATAAAAGTTTTTTTAATTTTAGGATTATTTAAAAGATTTTGATATTCCTCAGTTACTGATATATCTGAAAAAGCTTTTTTATACTCTTTTTCAACATCATATGGACTAAATAAAGCCATTTGTTCATTATTTTTTGCTAATTCAAAAGTAATATCTGGAATAACAATTCCAAGTGACAATGATTTTATTCTTATTTTTTCATCAGCGTTTTCACGTTTTGTATCTAAAAAATCAAGAATTTGCGGATGATGTGCATGTAAATAAACAGCACCAGCTCCTTGTCTTTGCCCTAACTGATTTGCATATGAAAATGAGTCTTCTAAAATTTTCATTATTGGAACAATTCCAGTAGCTTGATTTTCAATATTTTTTATAGGTGCTCCAAATTCACGAATATTTGTTAAACATAAAGCAACTCCACCACCTCGTTTTGATAATTGAAGTGAAGTTGTAACTGCTCTACCAATTGATTCCATATTGTCTTCTACTCTAAGTAAATAACATGAAACATATTCTCCTCTTTGTTTTTTTCCCGCATTTAAAAAAGTTGGTGTTGCTGGTTGAAATCTTCCAGTAATTATTTGCTTCATAATTTTTTTAGCTTTTAAAAAATTTCCTCCTGCTAAAAATAAAGCATTCATAATAACTCTATCCTCATAATTTTCCAAGTATTGTTTGCCATCAAAACTTTTTAATGCATATGCATTAAAAAACTTTAATGCTCCCATAAAACTTGGAAATTTGAAATTATAGTCATAAGCAATTTTGGTAATTTCTTCAATTTCATTTATATTATATTGATTAACTATTTTCTCATCATAATATTGATTTTCAACTAAATAATTAATTCTTTCCTTAACATCTTTAAATTTTTTTGTATTTGGAACAATGTGTTCTTTCATATAAAGTTGTGCTGCTTCAATATCTAATTTAAAGTTGTCCTGATCTTTAACAAATAGTTTAGATCTTGCATTTAATTTTATATATTCGTCTGATTCTTCTGAACCTGACAAAGTAGAAAAATTTTTTTCATTCATTTTATTTTACCCCTTCTTCTCAAAAGTTTTCTAAGATTTCCTTTATTGTTTGAACATCATTTTCAGTTCCCAATAATTCAAATTGATAAAGTAAAGGCACATTTAATTTTTTAGAAATAATTGGTCCAGCAATCGCAAAAGTATCGCCAAAATTAGTATTTCCAGAAGCTATTACTCCTCTACATAAATTTCTGTTTTGATAATTATTTAAAAATTTGATAACTTGTTTTGGAACAGCACCTGTTAAGTCTGATCCTCCGCCTCCGTAAGTTGGCGTTACAATTACAAATTCCTTATTTACAATTAATTCCTCATCAATTTCTCATGGAATTCTATAATTTTCAAATTCCAGTTTTTGAATAAATCTATGAGTATTATTTGATGGCGAAGAAAAGTAAACTACTATTATTTCACCCATTGGTTTCAATATTTTTTCTCTTGAAACTCTTATTACATCACTATGCATAATTAAAACTCCCAATCCTCATCTTGTGTTTCTTCGGTTACACCCATAACATAAGAAGAACCATTTCCTGAAAAGAAATCATGATTTTCATCTGCTCTTGCAGATAATTGTGTAAATATTTCAGGCTCTATTCTTGTTTCTTCATCTGTAAATGGTGAATCATAACCTAAATTTTGCAAGAATTTTCCTGCATTATACAAGCTAAATTTAATAGCTTCTTCTGCTAATCCAAAACCTGCATATAACTCATTCAAATAATCTTTTTCTAAATCAATTAACTCAAATAGTAAATCAAAAACAAATTTTTTCATTTCCTCTTGTTTTTTTGGTTCCAATTTCTCTATTTTTCTTTGGTATTTATAACCACTATAGTAATTATGAATAACTTTGTCCCTTAAAATTAGTCTTATAATATCTGAAGTATTTGGCAGCTTACCACGTGCAGATAAATAAAATGGTAAATAAAAACCTCCATAAAGTAAAAAACCTGGCATTAATGCTGCTGCTACTTTTGATTTTAAAGAATCATTTCCAGTATAAAATGGTATTAAAACTTTAGCCCTTTCCTGTAAGCTTTTTGTATTGATAACTCACTCATGAGCTTCTTCAATTTGTTGACTTGAACACAAAGTAGAAAAAATTGTCCCATAACTTCTTGCGTGAACTGCAACCATAAAAGCAAAATTAGTATATATTACTTGTTCATGGTCTGTTAATGAATTTGGCACTTGTGCTGTATCTCCAACTGTTGCTTGAATTGTGTCTAATAAAGTTAAACCTGTAAAAGTTCTTGTTATTAATTCTTGTCATTCAGGCGTTAATGTTTTTCAAGATACTAAATCATTTGAAACTGGTATTTTTTCTGGTAATCAAAAATTTTGAGTTACTCTATTTCATACTTCTAAATCTTTTTCATCATTCATTACATTTCAATTAACAGATCTCATTTTTCCAGTAAAATTATTCATTGCATATTCTAATGGAGAATAAGATTCATTATAATACTGATTTTTTTGTTGTTTAGACATAATTACCCCCTCAATCTTTCAGTCTAACTATTAACTTTTTATTATTTAAAATTTGTATAGAAATAATTAAATTTAGGGTCATTAAAGATAGGTCCTAAATATTATTACACAAAACAAGTTATTTTTAGACTTATTTAGTGAAATAAAAACACGATATAAAATCGTGGCTAAAATATTATTTTTCAAATAATCTCTTTTATAGCCAGTAAAAGAATATATAAATTTAAAGCTAGGTATTCTGACTTTGGTTCATCTTAAATGTATTCTTTTCAAAAAATTAATTCTGATGGTTATACAATACTTAATTCCCAATACAGTTGCTGGTACAGTTTTGGCTTTTAACCAAATTCCCTAAAACTTTTAAATTGTTTAAATATTAAATTGTGTTTTTTATTTCTATTATGTTTATATATCAAAATATCGCAAAAAGGTATAAAAAATTAAAAAAAGAATTATTATTTTTTTAAAAAAAAATAGAAATTTTTTAAATATTAAAATTCTAAACCCTTCTTGAAATTACACCCTTTTCAAAATAATGTTTTCTGGGCGTAATTTCGGAAATAAGGTCTGCAATATCATTTAATTCTTTAAAAGAATACCTTCCAGATAATGCAACTTCTATATGTTGCTTTCTATTTAATAAAACTTGAATTATTTCTTCTTTATTAATAAAACCATTTCCAATAGCCCCTAAAATTTCATCTGCTAAGACTAAATCAACATTATCATCTTGAAGTAAATTTGTGAATTTTTCATACCCTTTTAATGTCTCTTTTTTTAAATAATTCAACTTCTTCTAGATTCATTTCTCAAACAAATTTTTTAGAAAAATGATAATAATTCTCAATTTTTATACCTATTTTTTCTAATACCTTATTTTCACTTGTTTCCCTATTTTTTAAAAATCTAATATATTTAACTTTTAAGCCTGCTCCAATAGCTCTTATAGCTGTTCCATTTAATATGGATGTTTTGCCCTTTCCCTCACCACAGTAAATATGTAAATATCTTTTTTTCATTTAAATTTCTCCTTTAATTTCATTTTTTCTATAAAAAAGATAACCGAAATAATTAAACCCTAAAAATATAAAAAAGTAAGTAAAAACATAATTTCATAAATTACTATTGATTTTATATTTGAAATATAATCTTCATTTAAATCTGAATTTTCAATACTAAATCTAAAGTCATTTTTTACTAATGAAGTATCAATTTTTTCCTGCTCATTTGTTAAATTAATATTGAAATAATTATTTATTACACCAATATCAACATTGCTAATAATTGATCAAATATCGTCTAAGGTTTTATTTAAATGGTTTTCCCCCATTCGTAGCAAGGAAAAATGATTAAACAAATTTAAATTGTTTTGAATTTTAAATTTGTCCATAATTTCAGATTGTTTTTTAATTGCAATTAGTTGTTGAGTATCAAAATTTAAGGAAGATCTTAATAAATTTAAAAAGTACCAATTAAAAACTAACTGAATTGATGTTTTATAATTTAATGTTAAAGAATTTAAAGTAACTTCTTTATTATCAGTATGACCATACTTAAAAATCAAACCTCCTTTAGTTCCAGGTGCAAATGAAATAACACTATTCATTTCATTAAGAAATTGAAATAAAATTGATGAGTTAGATATATGAATTAGTAAATTATTATATAAGCCATGATTTATATTTTTATTTTTTAAATAAATTGAAAAATCTGAAATACTACACATATTTTTTAAATATCTTTTATCTTTTTTTTCTTCTTTTCCATAGTTAAAAGGAATTTATTCTTTATTGCAATTCTGAATTCATTCATTTTCGAATAAGGAATTATTTATATCTGTAAAAAATTTAAAAATAGTTGGAGAATTTTTTTAAAATTCTTTTTTAAAGTCTTCAAAAAATATATCACCAAAATAAAATGCTCTTTCATATAAATCTCAATAATGTTGAATTCCATTATTTCATGAAATATTAAAGCCTAAATATTCTTTATTTAAAAATGAATATTCATAATTTTTTTTAATAAAATTATTAAAATTTTTCCCTAAAAAAATTTTTGCAGTTAATATAGTTTGATTTTTTAGTAATTCATATTCTACTTTTCCCTCATAATTATTAAAATATTTATAATTAAAAATTAATGGATTTAAAATTATTAAAAAACTCATTAGTAAAGGAATAAAAATTACAATTATCTGATGTATTATAAAAATTAAAAATAAAATTATTGAAAAAATAAAAACATCATATAAAAAATAAAAAGCAAATGGCAAAATTAATTTTGTTAAGTATATATCTTTTGGTAAATTATCCATTAAAGAAAATCCCATTAATTGAACTAAAAAAGTTATTATAATAATTTGTCAGATTAATATTTTTGAAATTAAAAATCTAATTAAAAAAATATTTTTTATTTTTACGCCAAATCTTTTTTCAATATTATGCATTCCATCATTATATTATTTTTTAAAAAAAATAAACATACAAATAAATTGATTAATGTAATTAGTAATATATCTATTGAATATTTTACGAAAAGCAAATTTCTTAAAGTTAACAATCCCAAAATTATTCCATTAAAAAAATAGTATTAAAAATAAAAAAAATAATAGATAAAATTAAAAAAGGAATATTAATGAAATCTTTTTAAAATTCATTTTCATTATTACAACTAATATTTTTTTGTTAATTTTCATTTTTTATTTCTTTTAATGCAGATTCAATTTTATTCATATCAATTTTATTAAAATTAATTAATTTATTATATATATTTTTAATTTTTTGCTTCTTAAAATCAAAGTGATTCTCATAAATTATTCTTCCATTATCAATTACTATTAAGTAATTTATTAAATCTTCTAATTCTTCAATCAAGTGAGTTGTTAAAAAATTGTTACACATTTTTTATTTAATAATTTTTCAATGTAAAATAAATATTCTTTGACTGTAAAATTTAAATTAATATTATTTAAATCAGGAAAAAAACTAATTTCTTGCAAAAAATTATTTAAGAAAATACTATTACCAAAATATAATATTTCGCCAAAATCTTTTTTTATTTCGCCAAAAATTAATTTCATCAACATCGTTTTTCCAGAACCATTATTACCTAAAAACCCAACTATTGCTCCTTGATTTACTTTGAATGAACTATTATCCAAAATTTTTTTTCCATTAATTTTCTTTGAAATATTTTTTAGTTCCAAAATAATTTTCATTTTAAAAATATTTCTTTAAAGTTAAATTTCAAATATTTATCAAGGGTTTATAACAAAAAAATGCAATTAAGAAATTTGAACAACCATGAATCAAATCAAAAATAAGACCCTTAATTCAATATGTATAAAAAATAAATTTATTATATAAGGAATCAATTGCTCCAAAAGAAAAGCCAAATAAAGTACAAATAAAAATAAATGTAAAACAATTTAATATTTTTGCTTTTTTAAAAATAAAAATAACATTAACAAGTAAGGGTCAAATAATAAAGTAAGTTATTATTCAATCTCCAAAACCATAATATAATCCTTATAAAAAACAAAAAATTAGACTAATTGATAATGAAAATCCAAATTTAAAAATAACAACTGAATATGCAATTAATAAAGTTACTAGTTCAACATTTGGAACAAAAAATAAAACTATTTGAGAAATAAAAACTAATACCAAATATAAAGCTAAAACAGTTATATTGAAAGTAGCTCTAAAATTAGAACTAAAATTTTTCGAATTTAAAAACAAAATCATTTTCCCTTGCTAAATATAAATCCGCTGCTCCAACATTAGATGAAAAATTAATTTCATCTTTACATGAATTATGAGTCGCAGAATAGATCATTCAAAAAAAATTATTTGCATTTTCAATTTCCAAAATTTTTTTTAAAAAATTTTGAGCACTAAAAACAAATCTTGAATCATTTTTTAAAACATTTAATAAACTTAAACCAATAACATTTTCTTTTCTTTCTTCCAAAATTATTTCATCCTGATTAAATACTTTTACTTTTAAAAAACTATTATTTTCACTATTTACAACATCATTTTTAAAAGTAAAAAATTTATAAATAAAGATTGAAGATAAAATAATAAAGAAAACTAAAAAAATAGTTAAAATATTTACTGCAATTTTATATTTTTTCATAAACAAATTCCTCTAATAATTAATTTTTTTTAAATATGATCCTCATATTTCAATTTTTTCATTACTATCTTTTGAGTATCTTATATTAGTTTTAAATAAAATAGAATGTGGACCAAAATTATTTTGTTTTTTAAAGATTATTTTATTTAAATCATTTTCATCTATATAAGGTTTACTTTCTGTGTTTCAACTATTTATTCCAGAATAAACATCAATTTCGATATCTTCAATTTTTAATTTTCTATTTATAGGAAGCAATCCAATGCTTCTTAGTCTAACTGACAAAAAACCAAATTATCTTTTTTTAACTCGTTGATAGAAACTCATTGCTCTCCATCTCAGTCACAACCTTCTTCACCAATTTGTGAGCCAATATTTTCCTTAGTACAAATTATATTTTGTTTTTCATTTCCATTAAATGCAATTGTTATAAATGCTTCTTGTGAAATAAATTTATTTTGTGCTTTTTCAATATTTTTATTTAATTCTATAAAAGTATCTTTATTTAATATTTCAATAGGAACAAAATTATAATTATAAATTTTTCCTACTATATTAAAAAAATTTATTTCATCATCCTTAAAACTTAATTTTAATGAAAAATATTTAAACATATATTGATTTGATGTAGTTGCAACTGAATCTATTTTTTGTAAGTCTAACTTTAAATCTTCTGGATTTAAAGTTAAATTATTTTCAATCAGTTTTCACATTCTTAAATTAGAAGAAAAAATATCAATAACTTTTTTATTAATATCTTGAATAAATATTTCATTATTTTCAAATTTTTGCTGATCAACTTTTATTATAGAATTATTTACCATATAAGATTTTATATAATTATTTTTAATATTATTTCATTTAAAAAAGATTTTTTCTAAATTTTTTTGAGTATCTTTAATATAACTATAATCAATAAAATCCTAATCTGCCACTTTAGGAATTGAACAAGAAATTATATTTGTGCATAAAAATACAAAAGTTGAAATTGCCAAACTAAAACTATTTAATAATGATAATATTTTTTTCATATCGTTTTCTCCAATTAATAAATAATAGTGAAATAAAAACACGATTTTTTACAATCGTGTCTAATTAACATTTATTTTAAATAAATATTTTCTTTCATAGCCAGTAAAAGAATAATAAAATATTACATAAAAATAAGGTATCCTAACTTTGGTTCATCTTAAATATATCCTTCTCAGAAAATTAATTCCAATGATTATATAATATTTAATTCCCATTACAGCTGCTGTTACAGTTTTGGCTTTTAACCAAATTCCCTTATAGTGTGTGTTTAAATTTCAATTTCATTATATCTATAAAAATTATAAAAAAGATTTTTAAAATTAAAAAGAATTGGATTAAATTCTAATTCTTATAAACCACATTTCAATTGTGCTCCACAATTAGCATAAGTTATACAACCTGCTGATTCAATTAAAGTTCCAATTGTACACATAGGGCACAAATAACCAACATCATTTCCTATTTTTTGCTCCTTTGTAATTTTTTTTGGAATATCTTGCTCATTAATTGGTAATAATTTTTCTTCTATAACTTCTTCTGTATCTGTCGATTCAAGAGAAAGAACTTGAGAATCTCTACTTCCATCAACATAAACAGTCCATCCTTTGGCACCGCCCTTATATAGTCTCATGTATATTTTTTCTACTTGTTCAACTTTATATCCTTTTGGAGCATTAACAGTTTTTGAAATTGAAGAATCAACTCACCTTTGAATTATACATTGAACATCTGCATGATCTTCAAGAGATAATTGCATTGCACTTACAAAATATTCTGAAAGAGGTTTATCTTTAAAAGTAGGATTTAGTAACAATCAATCTTCAACAATTTTTGCTTTTACTTCCATAAATTTTCCAAGTCTTCCACTTCTAAAATAACTAAAAGCAAAATATGGTTCCAACCCTGTTGAACAACCAACCATAGTTCCTGTTGAACCTGTTGGAGCTACTGTTATTAAGTGTGAGTTTCTTAATCCAAATTTAATAATACAATCTTGAATTTCTTTTGACATTTTTTTCATAAAACCTGATTGAATAAATTTACTTCTATCTTCTAAAAAAGGAAAAGATCCTTTTTTTTTGCTAATTCTATTGAAGTTTTATAAGCTGTTACTGTTATTGTTTCAAATACTTTATTGACTATTTTATTTCCTTCTTTTGAACCATACTTTATACCAGCTCAAATTAATAAATCATGTAATCCCATAACACCTAAACCAACTCTTCTTTCTCCAAGAGCTGGTTTTTTATTTTCTTCTAAAAAATAAGGAGTTGAATCAATTACATTATCTTGCATTCTTACACAGACCTCCACTGTATTTTTTAATTTGTCATAAAGAATTTCTTTTGTATCCTTATTAACAAAATTTGACAAATTTATTGCAGATAAATTACATACCGAATATGGTGCAAGTGGTTGTTCTCCACATGGATTTGTAGCAACAATTTTTTGCCCATAACTTTTTGCATTTTTCATATCGTTTGCCGCGTCTAAAAAGAAAATTCCAGGTTCTGCTAAATAAGTTGCACAAAAATTAATTAAATCTCCCAAATCTTTTGCCCTAATTTTCTTATATTTTTTAAAGGATATCCAAGTTTTTCTCATTCAAAAATATCTCCAATTTCAGATCATTTATTGTCATAAAAATATTTTTGCTCTTTTGTAAGAATTTCTAAATCTGGGTATTTTAATTCTCAATCAAGGTTTTCTTCAACTGCCTTCATAAATTTATGTGAAATTGTAACCGAAATATTTGCACCTGTAATAAATTCTGGATTTGAAACAACTCACCTTCCACCAATTTTTAATTTTTCTTGAGTTTCATCTAAAACTTCTTTATCAACATTATCTTTATTTTTTACAATTGATTCATACATTTTTAATTCAAAATCATTTAAGTATTCAAATCGTAATTTATTATTTGCTTCTTGACGAATTAATTCACTTGGTGAATTATTTCTTAATCAAAGTAATATACTTGAGTTTTGCATTTTTGAAACAACAAATTCAATAATATCAGGATGTCAATCGGCAAGCATAATCATCTGAGCCTCTCTTCTTGAACCTCCTTGTTCAATTAAGTGAGTTAAAAGCGATAGATCATTCAATCAAGAAACTGCTTCACTAGATCTTCCCCCAACTGATTTTGCAGGAGCTCCTTTTGGTCTCAAAGTAGAACCATTTGTTCCAACTCCTCCTCCTCTTGACATAATTTCTGTTACTTGAGATCTATGACTTGAAATTCCCATTCTATCATCTTTAATAAAAGGCATAACATAGCAATTAAAATAAGTAACTTCACTTCCACTACCTGCTCAATATAAAACTCTACCTGCTGGAATTATATTTAATTCTCTAACTCTTTTGCAAATTTATGCCCTATTTCTTCTCTTAACTCTTCTTTTTCTACTTTTGCCAAATTATGACCAACTCTTTTTGCAATTTGTTCAAAAAATAATTCTAATGGTTTTTCTAATTCATATTTTTGTTTTATAATTAAATTTTCTGAATTAGTCTGCTTTAATAATTCATGGTCAATTGAATTAATGTAGTTTTCTTCAATTTCAATAAGATAATTATTATTTTCTCTTATTTCTTTAACATATCCAATTGCCCTACTGGGAAAAACAGAATCAGCTTTTACAGTAGTTATTATTAAATCTCCAATTTGCAGTGAAATTAAATTTTTATCTTTTTGTGAATATCTATCTAGCATTACCATTCTTGAGACACCATCAAAAAACATTTTATCTGTATCTTCTATTTCATATAAATGATTAAAATATTTTTTAATATTATTATTCAAATTATTAATTTGTTCCTTTTTATAGCCCATTTTTTTCTCTCCTTTAAACAACATAGTTGTTTTTTTAATTTAATTCATTTTAAAATAAAAGTCAATACATTAAAAGTGAAAAAAATTATTAAAAATAAAAAACCCAAAATGGGTTTTTTTATTTTAGCAACTATATAATTGAATTATCTTTCATTGCTTGTTCAATTGCTGCAATCGCTTCTTTTTCATCATCTCCTGATGCTTCAATTGTAATTTCAGCACCAGATTTAACTGCTAAAGCCATAACGTTCATAATTGATTTTAAATTTCCTTCTTTTTCTCCAGATTTAATTTTTATTTCTGAAGCAAACTTTGAAGCTTCTTTTGTCAAAACTGAAGCTGGTCTTGCATGTAAACCTACAGGATCAATTACTTTTGCTGTAAATGAAGTCATATTCTTATTCCTCCTTGACATTATTATTTTATATAAATCTTTTTTATATACAATAGATTTTTTCCAATTTAAATAAATTTTTTGAAAAAATTTTACATTTTTTCTCATGCATTTGTTTTAATTGGTAAAGATTTAACACCATAAGTTGGATTTGAAAAGGCAACTGAAATAAATTTGTCTACAACTTTAACAACTATTCCTTCCCCAAACATCATATGATTAATCTTATCGCCTTTAACAACTCCTGCTTCATATTTTTCTTGTTTTTTAATTAATAAACTACCATTTCCTTTAAAACTACTTGATTTTTCTGTTAATGAATGAAAATATATATTTTTCTCTATTTCGTATAAATTTGGATCCAATTCCGAAATAAATCTTGAGGCGCCAAGTTCTCCATTTGAAATATATGAATACCCACCAGTTACATAAGAAATATATAATAGTTCTTGTGCTCTAGTTATAGCAACATAAAAAGCTCTTCTTTCTTCTTCTAACTGATCAATTGAATTAAAGCTCATTTTTGATGGAAATACGTCTTTGTTCAAACCTACAATAAAAACAATTTTATTTTCTAAACCTTTAGCTGCATGAATTGTCAATAAAGCAACTTTATTAATTGATTTTAAATCATCTTGTACATTTGTAAGTGCTTCATTTTGTAAAAATAAAATCAATCTATTTTCTGAATTTTTTTCAGTCTCATATTCAAAATCAAATTTTTCCATTTTATCATAATATGCTTTTAAATTCTGCAATGCTTCTTCATCTTCTTTTATTTTTAAATCTAATCTGTCATTATATCCGCTTATTGCTACTAATGTTTGTGCAATATCAACTATTTTGCTATTTTTTTCAAATAGCTGTCTTCCTTTTAAAAGACAAAAAATTAAATCCTTTAAGTTTTTTGAGATTTGTAATACTTTTTCTTGGTCATATAGTAAAAAATCAAAAAGACTTACATTATTTTCACTAGCAGCTTTAAATAATTTATCAATTGTAACAGCTCCAACTTTTGGTGTAAAAGCTAGAACTCTTTCTAACGCAATATCATTTTTCAAAGCTACTACTTTTAATAATGCTGTTATATCCTTAATAATTTTTCTTTCTCTAAATTGAAACCCACCAATTAATTGAAAAGGAATTTTATAATTTTGAAATTCTTTTTCAAATTCTGGTAATCAAGCATTCATTCTAAATAGGACAAAAAAATCAGAATAATTATAATTTTTTTGTTTTATTAATTCTTTAATTTTTAATGCTACATATTTTGCTTCAAAATTTCTTGAAGCAGCTTCTTTTAAATAAACCATTTCTCCTGCATCTTTTTTAGTAAAAATATCTTTCTTTTCTCTATTTTTGTTATTTTCAATAAAATTATTTGCCAAATCCAAAATTGATTTTGTTGATCTATAATTTTCATTCAATACAATTGTTCTTGCATTTCTAAATTCTTTATTAAAATTTAAAATTATATTAACTTTTGCTCCTCTTCAAGAATAAATTGTTTGATCTGAATCACCAACTACAGTTAAATTATTTTTACTACCTACCAAGCCTTTTATTAAATCAAATTGAGCATAATTTGTATCTTGAAATTCGTCAACTAACACATAATCAAATTTATTTCTTCATTTTCTTTGTACATTTAAATTTTTTAAAAATAATTTATGTACCTTTAAAATTAAGTCATCAAAATCTAAAAATTTTTTCTTTAATAAAAAGGCTTCATAATCTCTATAAACTTTTGCTCATTTTTTTTCTTCAAGTTTGAATGTTTCAGCAAATGCATTTTCTCATGGTGTAAATGAATTTTTTCATTTACTTATTTTTAAAATAATTTTTCTCTCTACTTTTTCTTTTTCGATATCAATTCCTAAGTCTTTCATTATTTGTCTTACAATTTTAAACTGATCACTTGAATCAATAATAGTAAAATTTTTTTCTAAACCAATATATTCTCCATCTTCTCTTAAAATTCTTACACAAAGAGAATGAAAAGTTGAAATTAAAGGTTTACTTTCTAAGTTAGGTAAAATATTTCCGATTCTTTGTTTCATTTCTTGAGCTGCTTTATTTGTGAAAGTAACAGCTAAAATTTTATATGGTAAAATATTTAATTTTTCAATTAAATATGCAATTTTATATGTAATAACTCTTGTTTTTCCACTTCCAGCTCCTGCTATAATTATTAAAGGAACATCTGTTGTTATTACTGAATCTAATTGCTCATCATTTAATTGTTTTAATAAATCATTCATAAAAAGTACTCCAATCTTTTTAAAATTTGTTTATCCTTAAATGTTTAAGTCATTATATAACGCTTCAAAAAATTCACTTTCAATTAACTTATTATGACCTGGTTTTGAACTTAACATTAAACACATTGTTATTCCATTTTTTGGATCAACTAAACCTGTTGAACCTAAAAGACCATCTCATCCAAATTCACCAAGCTCTGTTTTTGGATATAAATTATTTTTAATTCTAACCCTTACACCATATCCATAACTATAATCCTCATTTAAAGTTCAAATAAAATTTTTCTTTAAATCACCAAGTTGATTACTAGACATATCTCTAATTAAATTCATACTCAATAATTGATTTTGTTTTTTATCTTTACCATCAATTAAAAAGTTTAAAAAATTTAAATAATCTTTTGCAGTTGTAAACAATCCTGCTCCACCCATTGGCATGGGAGGGACCTTTTCATAATCTTGAATAAAAAAATTAAAATTTTCTACTTTTGTTAATTCAACTTGATCATTTTCATTTAATGTCCAATTGTAGACACAAGCTTCTCTATTTTTATCCTTTAAATAAAAATCACTGTCATTCATTTCCAATTTATCAAAAATTTCTTCTTTAACAAAATCTCTAAAGTTTTTATTAGAAACTTTTTCAATGATTGCTGCAAGTACATCAATAGATAAACCATATCTTCAATTTTCACCAGGATTAAATGATAATGGAATTTTTGAAAGTAGTTTTATAAAAGTTTCATAATTCATATATTTTCCATTATTTTTTTTGTGAAATTCTTTTAATAAAAATGAAGTTTGTAATTGTGTATCATTTTTATTACCTGCATATGTTATACCAGATGTCATTGTTAATAAATTTCATATCCTTAAATCTTTTTTCGTATTTTCTGTTTCTTTTGAGTTTTGCTCTTTTAAAACTAAAACATTTTCAAATTCAGGTAAATATTTTGAAACTTTATCATTAATATTAATTATTTTTCTATCTACCAAGATTAATGCTGCAACAACTGTTACTGGTTTAGTCATAGAGTATGCTCTAAAAATTAAATTATCTTTCATTTTTGTATTTTTATCAACATCATTTATTCCATATTCATTTTCAAAAATAATTTCCCCATGTTTTGCTACTTTTAAAACTGCTCCTGTAAAATATTTTTTTTCAATTAGTTCATTTATTTTTTGATTTGTATTATAAAAATTATTCATTATTCTCACCAATAAGTTTTTCTATTTCTTTAATATTAACATTTCCAGGTAAATCATTTTCTAAATGAATATGATTTACTTTTTTTCCTTCTATATCAACTTTTTGATTTTTGACAAGTATTTTCTCTAAGAAAAACACTCTTAATTTTAATTTTAAATCTATTGAAGAAAGTTTATCTTTTTGCAAATAAATTGTTAAAGGAATATACAAAAATCAAATTCCACAAAATGTATATCCTATATTCTGAATTATATTTGCAATTGTTCATCCATTTTCGTTTTGATTATTATTACCTGGAGAAAAATTTGCAAAAATTATTATTGAAATTATTTGACATACTAATTGAAATAATAATGGAATATATAAAAAATACAACTCTCTTAGAAATATATTTGAAATTTTTATTTTTTGATTTTGGATGTTTACTAATTTTAAATGAAACAATTTTTTGCCTATTGTATTTCCCTTTAATAAAAATGGAATAATAACAAAATATAAAAATATAAAAATTTGACTTACCGAAATATTTATTAAAGCACTTTGTCAATCAGATATTTTATAAAAAAATAATAAAATAAAATTTGGAATGGAGCATAAGATAAGATCAAATAATCTAGCAAAAAAAATTCTTCCCAAATGAGGTTTAACCAAATTATATGAAGAATTTTTTTGTTTTTTTAATTTTAAATTTTTTTGTACCATTTAAGTCACCTTAATTTATTTTGCTCTCTTTAGATTTTCTTTTATATAGGTACCAAAGTTATTAACTATTTCTTTAAATCTTTCATCATTTGTCTTTTTAAAAATAATATTATTTTTTAAAAAATCATCTCTTTTATCTTCAAATTTTCTATTTGCAAAAGCTGTTGCCTTTTTAATTAATATTTTATTATCATATGTTCTAATTTCTCATAATCACAAATGAATCAAAACCTTATAATAAGAATAATTTAAATAATCTTTTAACTGTTTAAATTTTCCAATTCTTCTATAATAGTTTAATATATGATTTCATTGATTTACAACATCAAAAACTGAATATGAAACTGGTCCAATATTAACAGTACCGAGTGGCTTTGTATCTAAAAATAAGTATGAATTTGTTTGCCCTAAAACTTTGTATACAAATAATAAATCAAATCTAACAAATCTTCTAAATTTAAAACCAAACTCATTTAAAATTTTAGCCTTAAATAATTTATTGTATAGTACAACATTTACATAAGCAAATGGATCAAATTCAGAAGATAAATTATAAATTTTTCCTTTTTCTAAATATGTTAAAGTATCAATATGAACACTTCCTGTTAAGTTAACTGTATATTCAACTAAATCAATTTCTCTTTCTTTAAAATTATTTAATTCCTTTTTAATAGTTTCAACGAAGTCAGGATTTAGTATATTACCTTGAGCAATAAATTTAATATATTCTCCCTCAGCTAAATCAATGCCTGTATTTCAAGAAACTGAGGCCCCTTGAATTGAATTATTAAAAACTAATTTTATGTTTGAATTATTTCAAAATAATTCTTTTAATCATTCATCTTTTGAATTATCTTCAATAGTTCTGTCACAAACTAAAATAATTTCATAATCATTATCTGTCTGTTTTTTTATGCTATCTATTGTCTCTTTAACTTTATTCCCAAACTCTTGATAAACCAATACAAATGAAATTAGCATACTATTCCCTCCTGACTAGTATAATTTTACACCAAAAAAAATAGCATAAATTTAATATTTTAAAAAGAAATAATATTATCTAATTTGAAATAAAAAAAATAGTAAATTTTCCATTTATTTTTTTATTAAAAAAATAAATTTTTTGGAGTTCTTGGAAAAGGAATTACATCTCTTATATTACTTGCTCCTGTTACATACATGATTAATCTTTCAAAACCTAAACCAAATCCAGAAGACTTATAATAACCATATTTTCTTAAATCATTATATCATCATAAATCTTTTGGATTCATGCCCATTTCCTCTGATCTTTTTATTAACTTTTCATAGTTATCTTCTCTTTGACTTCCACCAACTAATTCACCAATTCCTGGAACTAATAAATCTGCTGCTGCAACTGTTCTATTATCACTATTTTGCTTCATATAAAATGCTTTTATTTCCTTTGGATAATTAGTAACAAAAGTAGGCTTTTTATTTACAACTTCACAAATATATCTCTCATGTTCTGTTCCTAAATCTAAGCCAAATTCAATATTATTTTCTTCAAATACATAACCATTTTTAACTGCATCCTTCAAGATTTCTATTACTTGTTCATAAGAATTTACTGCAAAGTTTGAGTTTCTTAGAATATTTAATTTTTCAATCAAGCCTGCTTCCAAATTATCATTACAGAATTTTAGCTCATCAATATTATTATCAAATAAATAATTTACAATATATTTTATTAATTCTTCAATAACTTCTAAGTTAATAGATAAATCAACAAAGGCCATTTCTGGTTCAATCATTCAAAATTCTGCAGCGTGTTTTGAAGTATAAGAATTTTCTGCTCTAAATGTAGGTCCAAAAGTATAAACATTTTTAAAAGCTTGCGCATATGCTTCAGCATTCAATTGACCTGATACAGTTAAAGCTGCTTTTTTCCCAAAAAAATCTTGACTATATTTTCCATCAGTTCTTGTTGTTACAACAAAAGCTTCACCTGCACCTTCAGCATCATTTTCAGTAATTATTGGAGAGTTGACATAAACAAAATTTTTTTCTTGAAAAAATTTATGAATTGCAAAAGCTGCAGAAGATCTTATTTTAAAGATTGCTTGAAAAGTTTTTGTTCTTGCACGTAAATGAGCAATTTCACGTAAAAATTCTTGTGAATGTTCTTTTTTCTGCAAAGGGTATTCTTCAATAGACTGATCTAATAAATTAATTTTTGTTGCTTGAATTTCAAAAGGTTGAGGCTTACCAGAAGTTAAAATTAAATTTCCAGTAACTTCAAAAATTGAACTTACTCTACCTTGTGATACTAAATCATAATTTTCTATATCGTTTTTATAAACAACTTGAATATCATTAATTGTTGTTCCATCATTTAAAACTAAAAAAGAAACCACTTTACTTTGCCTATGACTTCTAACCCTTCCAATAAAAGTAATTTGATTTTCAACTAATTTTAAATACGACTCAAAGATTTCTTTTATATCTTTCATTTTAATTTTCTCCTTTTATATAAATATATTATATATTCTAAAATAAAAAAAATAAGTAAAACCTATTTTTTAAATATTTAAAATTTATTATTATAACTATTTACAAACTCTTTTCTTAAGGAAATATTTTTATTAATTATATTACTATTATATTTTTCCTTAATTTTTTCAATATTATTTTTAAATTTAGATAAATATTCTTTTTTCTGATATTTATCTAAATTTGATATTTTTTCAGTTTTTTGTTTCACTAAATTTTGAATTAACTCATTTTTTAATTTTAGTTCATTTTTTTTAAACTCCATCAAATTTTGTTTTTGAGTTTTTACAAACTTAGATTCCTCATTTTTTAAAGAATTTAATACTAACTTTGCTTTATTAATTTCTTGCCTTCTATTTTTTTTATAGTCATTAATTTCATTTTTTAATTTTTGAATTTCCTCATAAATCTTTTGTTTTTCATTATCAATTTTTGATAATTTTAACTTATCTTTTTTTAATGAAATTTCATTTTTTAATTCTGTAATTTTTTCAGCTCAATTATTATTAATTTTTTCTATATTTTTTAGGTGTGCTTCTTTTACAAAGCCTATTTTTCCTTGACTTGCTATTAAAAGTAAACCATATGAAAATACTGTTAAAGCAACTCCTACACCCACCGAAATGAAATAAATTGCAATTTGAGAACCATAAGGAACGGCTCCTAAAAATGCAACAATAGGGTCCCCCATGTGCTGCAAAATCTTCTATTTTAAATGCTCCTGCAATTGCTCCTGCAACCATTCCACCAAGCACATTACATATAATTGCTTTTTTTGGATCTCGAATTGCAAATGGTATAGCTCCTTCTGAGATTCCAATTGTACCCATAATAATTGCAGCAGTTCCCATTCCTCTTTCTTCTTGACTAAAAAATCTTTTAAAAACTAATGCACTAATTCCCATTCCTAAAGGAGCAACTGGAATTGCTGCTGCCATTGTTCCCATTGGATAATAAATTTTTTGGGTTATTAATGCAGAACAAGTTACAAATGCTATTTTATTAATTGGTCCACCCATGTCAAATGATGCCATTGCACAAATTAAAATTCCTAAAATCAATGCTATTCCTACTTCAAAATTTGGATTAGTGTATGAATTTTCAATAAAATTTGAAAATTTTCCCATAACATAACCAATGGTCCTCCAATAACATACATAAATAGTATACAAATTCCTATTCCTGCTGTTAATGGTATAAAAAATATTGGCATTGCTGCTTGAAGTGTTTTTGGAATATTTCAAGTATTTACTCATCTAACATAATATCCTACAAGTAATCCTGTTAAAATTGCACCAATAAATCCCATTGGAGTTTGTACATTTTCCATTCCTGGCATTGGCATAAAATTTGATGCACTATTTCCAATAAAGCCACCAAGCATTGCTGGAGTTAATGCTGCTCTTCCTGCAATGGAATTACCAATAAAACCAGAAAGAATTGGAATCATCAATGTAAATGATGCACCACCAATCATTTCTAAAATTGCCAAAGGATTCCATGGATACTGATAAATAGGGTTTTCAGTTGTCCCTATATTTGGACCCTTTGTTCCAGCCTCAGGTCCTCAAATTGCTTTTGCTATTCCCAAAGAAAATGCTAAACAAATACCTCCCAATATTATTATTGAAATCATATATAAAATTCCAGCTAAAATATGTTGCAATGTTCCTTGTTTTGTTTTTGAAGTTCCTCTAGAATTTGTAAAATCAATTTTTTCTTGAATTGTGCCTTTTTTTAAAGCATCTTCAAGTAATTTTAAAGGTTCCTTAATGGTTCTTGCAACATTAGTTGAATATAATCTTTTTCCACTAAAACGACTTAAATCAACTTTTGTATCAGCTGCAATAATTATTACTATATCAGCTTCTTTAATTTCTTGTTGAGTAAGTTCTGTTCCAACTCCTTTTGAACCCTGAGTTTCAACTCTAATATTATGACCTTTTTTTGAAAGTTCTCTTAATAATTTGTCTTCTGCCATATAAGTGTGGGCTACCCCTACTACACATGAGGTTACAGCGATAATTTTTAATTTGTTTTCGTTTAAGTTAATTTTTAAATTAATTTCTTCTTTTTTATAACTTAATAAATCAACAAATTTTTTTGGTGTTTTTGCAATTTTTAATTTATTTCTTAATTCATCATTCATTAACTTGACAGCAGTTTTACTCAAAATTTCTAAATGTTGAGCTACCGCATTATTTGGAATAATTAAAGCTATAATCACACTGGTGGGAAGACCATCCAATGAATTTCATTCAATTGCTTTTTTAGTTCTTATACAAATAATTGAAGGTTCTTTAATTGAATTCAATTTTGCATTTGGAATAGCAAATTCATCTTCAAAAGCTGTTGAAATTTCTTCTTCTCTTTTTAAAAAACCTTTAAATAAATCTTCTTCATTTAAAACAATATCTAATTCAAAAGCTTTTCTTTAAATAAATGCTAAAACTTCATCTTTTGTTTTTAAATCAATATCTAAAAAGACAGTTTCTTCTTTGAATAGATTTTTCAAAATTTTATTTCCTTTTCGGAAATATTATCTAAAATTTTTAAAAAAAAGCAATTTATTTTATAATAATAAAATGTTTTTAAAATAAAAAAATATTAAATTTAATATTTTTTTATTTTAACTTTATTGAATTTATATCTTTTTTATCAAAAACTAAAAGCTCTCAATCACTAACTACTTTATCAAATAATGTTTTATCTTTATTAAATTTTAAAATAAATTCAGCAATTTTATAATTCATGATTTTAAAATGTATTCTCATACATTGAGTATGCATACAATAATTAAATATTAAATGATCATCTTCTTGAAATTTTCTTTTAATTATTAATTCATAAGTATCTGATACAGCAGTTACTTTATCATCAATTGAATGAAAAAAAAGTGTTGGAAAAAATACAGGATTTTTCATTTTATCAATAGTTTTCAAAATATTGACATCATAAAAATCAAAAGCGTCTTCATATTTATTATTTTTATCAATAACTTTATTTGCTATTTGTTTTATCCTTTTTTTTGACAAAAATTTTAAGTAAATGTTTTTAGTATGCAAAATTAAACTATATACACTAACATATGTAGAGTCTGAAATAATAAATTTTAAGTTTAATTTTTCAAATTCTTTTGCATATCTTAAAGAAGCAAAATTTACAACAAAGCCTCCCATGCTTGTTCCCATAAGTGCTAATGAATCTATTTTTCTATTTTCTTTTAATCAGTCAACCGCACCCATTAAATCATTTTCTTCTTTCATTCCCAAAGTTGTTGAAAAATTATCAGAATAGCCATGACCTCTAAAGTCAAAAACCATTACATTATATCCCATTTTTGTAAAAATAATACTGTGATGTAAAGCTCAATTTTTATGTCCCGAAAATCAATGACAAGCTATTACTCACTTATTAGAATTTGGATTTACTTCATAAGTAAATCCACTTAAATTTAAGCCATCTCTAGATTTAAAAGTAAATGCATATATTTGTTCAAAATTATTCACTATCAATTCAGATCTCTTATAAAATTTTTTCATTATTTGATTAGTTCTTAAAAGATCCTTTACTCAGTAATTATTTGAATTATTTTTTAAATTAGCTTTTTGTTTTCTTATTATCTTTCTTGATGGAGAAAAAGGAAATTCCAAACTATTATAAAAATGTATTAATCCTTTGTTTATTTTTGCAAAAAATGTTTTTTTATTTTTTCTCTTCATAACAACAACTCTCAATTCATGAGATTAATATTTCCAAATTACCCTCAATTTTTAAAGATTCTAATTTATCAACACAAAAAACTGAATCGCCTGTTTTAAAATCAATTTTATTAATTATACCATTTCCTGATAAAACTGTAAATTGGTACCATGTCAAATTTTCTGGTTTTTTTCATTCCAAAAATTGAGAAACTTTAATTTTTTCAATTGAAAAGAAATCACAATTAAATTTTAAATTTTTATTAGCTTTAATTATAATATCTTTTGAATCAGGAATTGAAATATTGTCAATTATTTCTTTAATATGTAATTCACGAGCATTTCCTTCATTATCAACCCTATCATAATCATATAATCTATAAGTTATATCACTTGATCTTTGCAACTCATAAATAATTACACCAGGAGTTATTGCATGAATTTTTCCTGGTTCAACATATAAAAAGTCTCCCTTTTTTACAGATATTTCTTTTAATAAAGAATTTCAATTTTTATCTTTAATTAAAGTTTCAAATTCATTTAAATTATTTGCATTATGTCCATAAATTAACTTAGCATTTTCTGGGCAATCAATAATATATCAACTTTCTGGTTTACCAAAAGAATTATGTTTTTTAATAGCATAATCATCATTTGGATGAACTTGAACTGATAAAAAATCATTAGCTGTTATTATCTTAGAAAGTAAAGGAAAATCACCTTTTATATTTCCAAACAAGCTTCTATTTTCCTCAAAAAAATTTTTAAAAGAAATATTTTTATTTGATTTCAAAAAGGACATTCCATTTTCATGTGCTGAAATAACTCATGCTTCTCCTATGTCATCTGATGGTATATTAAAACCAAGTTCTTTTAATTTATTTCCTCCTCAAATTTTTTTAGAAAAAAAAGGAGATAGTTTAATTATTTTATTATCTAAGGCCATTATCTATATATTTGAATTTAAATAATGATAAATTAATAAATCATTAAAATAATTAAAAGGAACTGAATGTGAAATATAACCTTTATATATTGTTTGATCTGGATTATCAACAATTAGTGTATGAATTGAAGATAAATATTTTGTGACATCAGGATTTGCAATTTTACCAGAAATATAAATTATTTTTCTATTTAATTTTCCAATTATTTCTATAAAATTATCTAATCTTGTAGAATTTCCATATCTTGTAAAGAAAATAAAAACATCATTTTCTTTTGAAGATTTGATTCTTTGTCTTAAAGTTTCTTGATCACTATCTAATAAAAATGTATTATAACTATTTTTATAGAAAAAATTTGATAATTCTTGAGTAGGACCTGCTAAAAGATTTTCTCAATAACAAAAAAATATTCTGTTTGCATTTTTAATTACATTTAATGTATCAAAAATAGATCTCTTTTCAATAAGCGCATAATTTTGTTTAATTATATTAATATAACCTGCAACAACATTTTCATCATTTTTTGCAACATTAATTTCTTGATTTTCTGCATCATTTGCTAAAGAAATTGCAAAATCTCTAAATCCTTTAATATTTAATTTTTTTAATAAACCATAAATAGCACTATAACCTGTTCCAGCTTCTTGTGCCATTCTTTCAATCTTCATATTTGTATCTACAATTTCTTTTAAATTATTTTTAATATACTCAACTATTTTTTTTTCTTTGATTGTTAAATCCTTTTCATCAATAGTAGTTAATTTGCTCAAAAAAGATCTCATATCTATACCTCCAATTTTTATTTAATATTTATCTTTTTCATTAAATATTGATTACATAATTCAGCTATCATTGCTGCATTATCTGTACAATATGATAAATTTGGTAAAATAAGTTTATTAATATTATACTTCTTTCCAATGGAAAAAAAATCTATTCTTAAACTTTTATTTGCACTAACTCCTCCAACAACAGTTAAAGTTTTTGGATTATATTTAATAATTGCCTTTTCTAATTTATTTATTAATGACGCAATTGCTGTTTTTTGAAAACTTGCACAAAAATCATTTATATTTATTTCCTGATTATTTAGTTTTAATTTATTTATTAAATTTAGACTTGCTGTTTTCAATCCCGAAAATGAAAAATCTAAACTACCATCTTGCTTTGGGATTGGAAGTGTATATTTTGAACTATTTCCAATTTGAGCTAATTCATCAATTTTTGGTCCGCCCGGGTATTCCAACCCTAAAACTCTAGCTACCTTATCATAACATTCTCCAACAGCATCATCCTGGGTTGTTCCAATTATTTCAAAATTCAATGGCTCTTTTATATATTGAATTTGTGTGTGCCCCCCGCTTACAACTAAAGCAAGAACAGGATAATCAAATTTTTCATCAATATTTGCTGCATAGATATGTCCTTGAATATGATTTAAATCCATAATTGGTTTATTTAAGTAACTTGCAATAGTTTGTGCAACTAATTTCCCAATAATTAAACTTCCTATAAGACCAGGATTTGAAGTATATGCTATTTGATCAATTTCTTCAAGTTTTACGTCACTTTCTTTTAAAGCTTTACTCAATACTCAGTGAAAATTTTTTACATGTAGTCTAGAAGCAAGTTCAGGTATTACTCCACCATATTTTGCATGATCATCTATTTGACTAGAAATAATATTTGAAAATATTTTTCCATTAATCATTATTGAAACACTAAATTCATCACAACTAGATTCAATTGCCAAAATTTTCATACTTTCCTCCTATAATTAGACACTTAAATTATAATATATATTTATAGATAAAAGATTTTTTTCATAATAATTTAAAAAAATCAAATATTTTTCCAAATTAGAAAAATATTTGATTTTTTTATTAAAAATAATTTTAAATTATAATTCAATTGCAGTCGCTAAAGCTAATTCTACCATTTTCATAAAATTATTTTGTCTTTCTTCAGCAGTTGTAACTTCTTTTGTAATAAAACTATCAGAAATAGTTAATAAACAAGCAGCTTGTTTATTTGTTGCAATTGCAGTCGCAAAAAGTGCATATGATTCCATTTCCACAACATCCAAATTATTTTTTTTTGCAAATTCAACAGAATTTTCTAATCTATAAAAAACATCTGAAGAATGAGCTATACCTGTAAAAGTTTTAATTTCATTTTTCTGAGCAATTTCTTCAATTTTTTCAAATAAATCTTTTCCAGATGATAATATTCTTGAATCCACTCCTGCACAAATTTTTGCAAAATCACTTTCTCCAAAAGCTTCTTTTACATTATATATATCATATACATTAATATTTTCTGAATAACTTCCTGCTGAACCAATTCTAATAATATAATCTACATCATAAAATTTAAATAATTCATATGAATAAATTCCTATGCTTGGACATCCCATCCCACTACCAGCAACTGTTATTTCAATTCCTTTATAATTTCCAGTATAGAATAACATATTTCTAACTTGACTAACTAATTTTGGGTTTTCTAAATATGTCTCTGCAATTTTTTTTGCTCTTAATGGATCACCTGGCATTAAAACAATTTTTGCTATTTGATTTTTCTGAGCACTAATGTGTGGTGTCATTTTAATTACTCCTTTTTTAACTAAAAATATATTATCATTTAAAATACTTTTTCAATAATTAACTTTACAAGTTCTTTTAATTTGTTTTCTGAAGCTTGTGCGATTTCCAATACTTCATTATGACTTAGTTTTCCACCAAGTCCTGCTGCTTTATTTGTTATTAAACTAATTCCTAAAACTTTTATATTTGCATGATTTGCAGCGATTACCTCAGGAACTGTACTCATTCCAATAGCATCAGCTCCTAAATTTTTATAAGCTCTAATTTCTGCTGGTGTTTCATACATTGGTCCTTGAAAAAAAGCATAAATCCCTTTTTTTAAAAGAATATTATTTTTACTTGCAATATCTAAAGTTTTTTCAAGTAAATCTTTATTATAAGCTTCAGTCATATCAGGAAACCTTGTTCCCAATTCATTAATATTTTCACCTCTCAATGGTGATGGACAAAACATGCTTATTTGATCTTCAAT
Source organism: Spiroplasma taiwanense CT-1 (assembly GCF_000439435.1). NCBI lineage: Bacteria > Bacillati > Mycoplasmatota > Mollicutes > Entomoplasmatales > Spiroplasmataceae > Spiroplasma > Spiroplasma taiwanense. The sequence continues at coordinate 96,667 of NC_021846.1, read as the reverse complement.
TAACATGATATCTCCAGGATTTAAATAATCACTTATTCCCCCACATGCATTTGTAACAATTAAATTTTTTATACCAAGTAATGCAAATACTCTAACAGGTAAAACAACTTTTGATATATCATAACCCTCATAAAAATGAAATCTTCCTTTTAATGCAAGAATTATTTTTTCCTTATACTTTGCAAGAATTATTTTTGAATCATGTCCTATTATATTACTTTTTGTAAAATGTGGAATTTTTTCAAAATCAATTTCCTTAATAATTTCTAAATCCATAGTTAAATTTGAGAGTCCACTCCCTAGTATAATTGCTATACCTATTTTTTCATTAAATTCTGATTTTAAAAATTTTTCAACTTCTCTAATTTCTTTCATAAAAACCTCTTTCTGTAATAATTAAACTATAAGAATTAAATATAAATTTTATTTTTTAAAAATTAGTAAAAAATTAAACAATTAAAGTATGATAAAAAAATTTATCTTCTTTTTAAGATATGTAAAATTTTTTTTTCATTTAATTATTTTTAAACATATTGTGTCATACTAATTTACTTTTAATTCTAATTTATTTTCATTTGTACCAATTTTAATTGTGCAAATATTCATAACTCATTTTTCTATTTATCTGAATATATAGATTATTTTTCTCAGGAACTCTCACTAAACCTTTGTAATTATGAATAATTACTCCCAAAAGTAATTTAAGTTCTTAATTTCTATATTTTGGACTTCGTGTAAATGGCAGTTTCAAAATCAAATCTAAGCATTATGATTCATGGAATTTGTACATTTATTCTGTAACTTAAAACTTTTTTTCTTCCTTATACTTTGTGTATTCCTTTTATTGTTTCATGTACAGTTACAACTATTACTTGTTCTCAAACAGTTAGATTGTATCTACTGGTGTTGCTATTGTAATTGTATCTCTTAAACTTACACTAATTTTAAATACTCAATAACATTTGTATAATATGGAAGTGGATTTTTATAATTTATTTCCTCTTTTAAATTTTTATTTTCAATAGTAATAACTTCTTAAATTACAATATTAATTAATGGCAAAATTAAAATACTATTTGACATTGAGTTAATAAAAATTTCATATTTATTATTTCTATAATTTAAAGTTTAGTTTTTAAGGGAAAATAATAAAATTTAGTTTTTGATTTAATGAGAAATTTTTCATTAATTCTGTGATTAACATCTTGTGAAAGAAACAACAAAGTTATTTTTACAATTAGTATATTACTTTAAGAAAAATTATCTTATAAGAAATGTGAAAAAGAATATGCTATATAAATTATTTTTACATTAATTGAATTTAAAAAATTTGATTTAATCAATCAAATTTTTTAAACAAATGTCTATTTATTAAGTTACCTTTTAGATTTATCAAAATGTTTTCCATTTGCAGCTGGTGGTCTACTAAATTTAGAAATGGCCACCATTGTTACAAGTGAAAGTATAAATGGAAATGCCTGAAGTAAAATTCCATTTTGAGAGAAAAAGGCTGGAAGGCCTAAACTTATTGGAGAAATTCTTACAAAAGCAAAAATAAATGCAAAGAATAAGGAAAATAATGTAATAAACTTAACTCTTCACTGCCCAATAATCATTAATGCCAAACCAATAAAACCAAAACCATCAACTGAACCATAAAATGAAGAAATTCTTATTAATATAACAAATAATGCTCCTGCCAATGATGCAACTGCGCCCGAGGCCGCAACTGCAAAATATCTATATTTAATAACAGAAATACCTACAGCATCAAGTGCGTTTGGATTTTCCCCTGCAGCTATATGTCTATTTCCTGTTCTTGTAAATGAAAAGTAGCATCCTAAAATTGCAGTTATTAAAATTGTAATTAATAAATAGAAGGTAAAAATTGATTGATTGCCAAATGTTATATATTTTCATTTACCATCAATAAAATTTTTATCTCCTCCAATTACACCAGAAGTTACCATAAAAAGTGCAAAACCTTGCATAAATAAATTTATTGCTGTTCCAGAAATAATCTGATCACACTTTAATTTTATTGAAACAAAAGAATGCATTAATGAAATTACTGCCCCAATTGCCAAAATTACAATAAATCAAATTATTTGAATTCAATTATTATTTTGACTATATGTTAAACTTCCAAAAGTAGAAATAAGAAATGCTCCTAATGTCATAAAACCTTCAATTGCAACATTAACAACTCCAGCTCTTTCAGAAATCATACCTGCAAGTGCTGCTAAAGATAAAATTATAAAAAACTCAGCTGTATATTGAAATAAACTAGCGACATCCATATTTTTCACCTAATTTCATTAATGTTTCAAACTTTAAAAGTTGGAATTCTTTTTTTGATAATACTTTTTTATTTTGTAAGAATAATTTCAATTCTTCTTTAGCTGACTTTAAATTTTGTTTTTTTTGAATATTTAAATTTTGCTTATTTTTATTTAAATCAAAAATTATTTCTTTTCATTTTAAATTTAATTTTTCTTCTACTTTTTTAATATTTTCTTTTTCATTTTTTATTGAAATTAATCGAATTGACTTTTTTTTATGTTTGGTTAATTTTCTTTTTTCAGCCTCATATTTAATTTTTAAATCCTCTAATTCGCTTAATTCCTTTATAGCAGGATTTAATAAATTTCATCCTAATCTTTTACTTTTTAATGAAAAACTTGTTTTAATATTTTTGTAACTCCTATGTTTAAAAGAATCATAACCTTCTAATTTTAAATCTTTTATTTCTTCTTTTAATTGTTCCATTTTTCTTTTTCATAACAAAATTGATTCATTTTTTTCCAATAAAAATTTTCCAGATATTTCTTTTGGCATTTTTTGCAAATTATTTTTATATTGCAAAACTTCATTATATAAAGAAATTAAATTTTGATAATCTGTATTAAAATTATTATTTTTAATTTTTTTAATTTCTTCTTTGATTTTTTTAATTTCTATATTTTTTTCTTGAACTATTTTTCTAGTTTTTAAATCAAAATAGTAATAATAAATATTAAATTTAATAATTTCTATTGGTTTAAATCTAATAAATAATGAAACAAAAGTTGATGAATAAACAACAAAACCAAATACCAATGGTGATATCTCTCTTCCTAGTTCTGAAAAAGATGGAATCGCTGCGGTCATTCCTACATTTAATGTTCCTCATAAAAGTGAAATAGGTAAAATTCCTAAAATATTATTAAATGCAAGTAATGCAATTGCAATTGCATCAAAACCAATAGTTGGAATAACATCAGAATTTAAAGAATATGACCTCTTAATTGCGCATCAGTATACAAATGAACCCAATCCAATACAAAGTCCTTGAATTGCTGTTGCAGAAATTATATATTTTTTATAATTTATTCCTATATATTTTGCAGCATCTTTTTGTGTTCCCACTAATTTAAATTTATACCCTATTGTTGTATAAGTTAAAATAAGCCAAACACTAACAAATACAATTGTCATTAATATTATTGGAAATAGTCATTTCAAACCTGCTAATTCAATTCATTCTGAAGGAATTAATGGAGTTGAAGAATTTCAACCATTTCTCATAAATGCTCACTTAAAAATATATCATACAGTTCAATTAAGCAATATTGAAGTTGCCACTTCGTGAATATTAAAAAATACTTTTAGTATTCCTGTTATTGATGATAATAGTACAGATACAAAAATCATTGTTATTAAAATAAGAAAAATTATTGAACCATTAGCACTATTAATATCTGGTTGTTTTCCAAATAACTTAATTAACATAATTCCTGTTATTCCCATTGAAATTATGGCTTGACCAGATCCTGACATATTAAATAAACCAATTTTAAAACCAATAGCAAGACCTAATCCAAACAATGAATAAGTTACAAATCATGATAAAGCATTTTGAAGATTAATATTTCTTGTAAATACAACATTAAATGTTTTTATAAAAAATTCAAAAGGGTTAGCTCCTAAAAAAGAAATCAATATCATTGTTAATATTATTCCAATTAAAATTGAAATTATACTTGCCTTAAAATAACTTGCTGTTTTTTTAGTTTCTGATGAATTTAATTGTGCATTAAATTTCATTTTTTTAACTCAAGTTTTAAGTTTAAAATTCATTAATTTTTCACCCCCATCATCATTTTTCCAATAACTGTTCTATCAGCATTGACACCTTCAATTTCTCCGATTATTTCACCAGAGTTAACAACTAATATCCTATCTGCAAGTGAAATAATTTCTGATAACTCATAAGATATTAGTAAAATACCTTTATTTTCATTTTTTAACTTTAATATTTCTGAGTGTATAAATTCAATTGAACCAATGTCTAATCCCCTAGTTGGTTGAAAAATTAAATAAAAATCTGACTCTCTTGACATTTCTCTTCCTATAATTAATTTTTGTTGATTTCCCCCTGATAATTGACGAGCAATAGAAAAACCAAAATCTGCATTTCTTACATCAAATTTCTCAATAATTTCTTGAGCATGTTTTTGCATTTTACCTTTTCTTAAAATACCCTTTCTTGAAAAGTTTGGAGTTGAAATATCTTCAAAAACTGAATTATTTATTAAATTTCAATCTAATGCCAATCCGTGTTTATGTCTATCTTCAGGAATATGTGACATTTTGTACTTTATAAATCTTTGAGATATTCCTTTTTTTGTTATATCCTCTTCATTAATAAAAATTTCACCTTGAAATGGACGTGTCATTCCTGAAATTGCCTCTGCCAATTCTAATTGACCATTTCCTTCAACACCAGCTATAGCAACAATTTCACCTCTTTTTACTTCAAAGGAAATATTTTTTAAAGCTTGAATTTTTTTATAACCTTTTTTATGAACAGAAATATTTCTTAATTCTAATAATTTTGTTTTATTCTTATTAGTAAAATTATTCTTTATTTCCACTAGTTTTCTTCCAACCATTGCTTCAGACAAAATATCAATTGAAGTATTCTTTAAATCATAAGTTCCTATTGCTTTACCTCTACGTAAAACTGTTGCTCTATTTGCAACTTTTTTTATTTCATTCATTTTATGACTTATCAATATAATAGTTTTTCCATTTTTTTGTAATTCTAATAAGACTTCTAAAAAACCATCAATTTCTTGTAGTGTAAGAACAGCAGTTGGCTCATCAAAAACTAAAATATCATTTTCTTGATATAAAATTTTTAGTATTTCAGCTCTTTGTTTCATACCAACAGTTGCATGTTCAGCATTAATATTTAAATCAACATTTAAATTATATTTTTTCATAATATTTGAAATATCTTCTTTTATTGTTTTTGAATCAATAAACATTTTACCTAATCTTTTTTCTGAACCCAAAGAAATATTTCTTCATAAAGGAAAAATATCCACCATTTTAAAATGTTGATGCACCATTCCAATTCCTAATCTATTTGCCTTAATTGGATTTGAAATAACTTCTTCTTTATTTCTTATTTTTATTGTTCCTTTTGTTGGATTATAAATACCGAAAAGAATTGACATCAAAGTTGACTTTCCTGCACCATTTTCACCAATCAACGCATGAATTTCTCCTTCTTTAATTTCGAGATCAATATTTTCGTTAGCAATAATTTTTTTATTAAATATCATAGTAATATTTTTCATTTCAATAATATTATTTACCACTTTATTTCTCCTTATAAAAAGCTGATATCTTATTTATCAATATCAGCTTATAAATTTATTATATTATTTTTCACTTATAAATAATATAATACTATATTATTTTATTTATTCTCAATTGCCTTTAAAATTGTATTAGCATAATTAATAATTGTTTCATCTGATAAAATATTTTTTGCGCTGCTGTCTTTTGCTATTTCTTTAAATAATTCAATTGAAACTTTTTCTAAAACTTCTGAAGAAATTTGTGAGGTTACTTTTGAATAATTTTCTGATGTAACTAAATTGCCTTCTCCTGTTGAAGCTTTCCCACCCATTCATAATGTTTTACCTTCTCAAGTTTCTGCTTTATTTTTAGTTAAATCATAACTTTCAAAATTACCTTCTGAATTTTCAATTGTAAATGTAGCATTATTATTTGTAGCATATTCTAGAGTTTTATCTTGCACTCCTTCTTCACTTATAAATGATTTTGTGTGCCCTAAAGAAATTATTGTAGCATCTTTTAAACTTTTTTCAGCAGATGTTAAAAATTTTCCTGCATAGGTTGCATCACTATATTGTTGAGCTTGATTTGTATCTACCCCAATAACCATTGTCGACGCATTTTTTTGAGAAATTACATCTAATGTATCTTTTGTTTGTGGACCTGCAACTGGCATTATAATATCTGCACCACTAGTAACTAAATTTTCTGAAATAGTCTTTCCTTTACCTGGGTCAAAAGAATTAGTAAATCATTTTGAATCATCATCCGCAGTAGGTGCCTCTTTCTGTATTCTTTCTGCAGTAACTAAATTTTCATCTAATCCTAGACTTGTTTTTATTTCTGAATAAGCATCCTCTGAGTTTATTTTATTAAAAACTTCAATTGCTGCTAAATAGCCTACCATAAAATTATCTACTGCTCCAGCATTGTGTGTACCACCATATGTTGCCATTTTAATAACGTTTGCTTTATTTTCTGCTAATTGAACTAATGAAGAAAAAGCGGCATAAAATCCTGACACATCTCCTCTAAACATAACTCCAATTTGATTTGTTTTTCCAGCATGAGTACTATCCAAAATAATTGTGCTTCCACTTTCTCCCATAATATCTGCTGCTTTATTTTGACCTTCAAGAGCGTGATGAAATCCTGGTAAAATTAAAACTTGTGCTCCATCAGCTTTTGCATTTTCATATGCCGCTTCTAATTCTGTTAACTCTTGAGGTTCAGTTTTATTAATTTCTCTCTTAATTCCCAGCATATTTTCATTAAAGTAGTTTCCACCTTCAAATCCTGATTGATTAAATGATTTATCAGCTACTTTTCCAGTATCTGTTATAAGTCAAATTTTTTCTCCAGAACCTCCTCCACACGCAACAACTGTTGCTGCACTTGAAGTTACAATTGCAGCTGCCATTAAACTTGATAGTAATTTTTTCATATTATTTTCTCCTTTTAAGCATAATTTAAACATTGAAACCGTGTAAATTAATTAAATCAACCCAATCATATTGTATGTAAATAAAAAGAAAGCATACTAATCATCTTATAAATAATTAGAGATTTGCTTTCCTCCTTTTTACACATATATTATGCTCATAGCTAATACATTGGTGTATTGTAGAAACTTCAACCCTTTATGTTGAAATATATAAGCCGTTTATTTAATTTACATTTTTATTTTAATCAAAAAAAATGTAAAAAACTATACTTACAAATAAAATTTTATTTTTTATTTTGAATAAAGGTAAATAAATATTTAAAATTATTATTTATAAAAAATCATTATAATTATAATTAGGTGATTAATTATGAATTTTAAAACAGTTAAACCAACTTTAAAGAAGTCAATTTTATGATTTGGTTCTTTAACATTTTCAATAATTGTTATTACATTAATAATAATTTTAAGTTCACCAATGGAAACAAAAACAAAAGTTTCTTGAGCTTCTCAAATCTTATTAAATTTTATATTAGTTTACTTAGTTTGTGTTTGTTTAAATATTGGAAAAACCATGGTTAGTCTATTTTACAATTTGGAAATAAAAACAGATTTAGAAACAAAAGAACAAGAGGTAAATGTTATAAAAAGTAACTACTGTTATATTTTTCTTTTGGTTTTTACAATTGGATGTTTTTTTATTGAAATGACAAGTGGCTCACTAATAAATAAAGTAAGTTGAGTTATAAATGCCAAAGATTCATGATGAATTTATTTAATTTTATTTATGATCAATTTTATTTATATATATCTTTTCATTGAAATAACAAAATATTTAATTCAAAATAACAATGATTTTAAAAAAGAATATTTAGAGCAATATAATAAAAAAGAGGAAAATCTTAAATTAAAAGATTAATCCTCTTTTTTAATTATTATTTTATTTATATTTTTTCCCATCTTATGAAATTTTTCTTCATATTCTGTAGCAACATTATCCTTTAATAATCTTTGATTTTTATATAAATCATTTGTCTTTTCTAATAATTTAAAATTTGATAACTCTATTTGTTGCAAACTAAAATTATATAAATTATCATTATCAGTTTTTATTTCAATAAAACCATCCTTTTTTAATAATTTTCAATATATTTCTAAAAATTTTAAATGTGTTAATCTCTTTTTTTCATGCCTTAATTTTGGTCAAGGATCTGAAAAATTTAAATAAATTCCATCAAGACAATTCGGTTCAAGAATATCTTGCAATTTTTCTGCATATGAGTTTAAAAAAAGTAAATTATTTAATTCCAATTCCTTAGTTGTAATTGCTTTTTTTAATGCAACTCCAATAACAGTAGCTTCTTTTTCCATTGCAATAAAGTTTTTCTTCTGATTATCAATTGCTTGACTAATTAAAAATTTTCCTTTTCCACAACCAATTTCTAAAAAAGTAGGATAATTATTTTTAAATAAATTCTCTAGATTATTAATTAATGAACTGTCAAGTACATACTGATTATAATTTTTAATATATTCTTTTGTTCAATTTTTATTTCTTAGTCTCATTTTTAACTCCTATATTCTACATAAAAAATATTAACCCTACTGAAAAGAATACAGCAGTTGATAATGCATCAACTAATGTTGTTAATAATGGGGCAGCCATAACTGCTGGATCAATCTTTATTTTTTTAGCAACTATTGGTAAGCTTCCCCCAATTAATTTTGAACATATTAATGCAATATACATAGCAATTGATAATGTTGCAATTGAGTATCATAATTCAATATGATTTAAATTTCCTCTATATTCAATAGAATAAATTATAATAATCCTAATAAAATTAATACTCACCAATATAATTCCTGTAATTGAAGCAACTCTAAATTCTTTTCATAAAACTTTTGCAAAATCACTTGTATCTACTTGTTTTAAGGACAAAGCTCTAACAACCATTGTTGATGATTGACTTCCTGCATTACCAGCAGTCCCTGATATTACTGTTAAAAGAGGTGTTAATAACATTGTCACAATATATGTTATATCTCAATTACCATTTGAATTATGTATACTATCGACTGTGCCATAAATTTTCATAAAAGTTGAAATAACCATCTGTGATAAAGTTGCAGATACCATTAAAAATAATAATCAAATACTTCTTGATTTAACCATTTTTCAAATACTGGTTTTAAAATATTCATTTTCAATTGGATTAATTCCAGCCATTTTATGAATATCTTCTGTTGCTTCTTCTTCAATAACATCAATAATATCATCAACTGTTACTATACCAACAAGTTTTTGTTGATTATTAATTATTGGTAAAGTTGTAATATCATATTTTTTAAATAATTCTACAACAACTTCTTGATCATCTGTTGTATACGAATATAGTACTCTTTCATCCATGACATTTTTTATTTTTTCTGTACCTTTTGAAAAAATTAAATCTTTTAGTTCTATTATTCCTTTTAAATTATTTAAATTATCTACAACATAAAAAGTTGTTTGATTTTCATTAATACTGTTTTTATCTCTTATTTTTTCAATTGCTTTAGTAACCGTTCATTCAGTTCTTAATTTAGTATAATCAACGTTCATTATACTCCCAGCAGTTTCATCATTATATTTTAGTATTTCATTTATTTGTAAGCGTGATTCTGGAGTTGATGCACGCAAAATTTTTTTAACAATATTAGAAGGCATTTCCTCCAAAATATCAACTATATCATCTGTATATAATTCATCAAATAGTTCCTTAATTTGTTTGGAATTTCATTTTGTAATTATTTCTTCTTGAATTTCATTATCTAAAAAAGGAAAAATTTCAGAACTAATATCTGTTGTAAAAACTCTTAATGCTAATATTATTTGTTTATCCTCAAGTTGCTCAAGAGCATCTGCAATATCTTGTGGATAATGGTCTTCTGATAACTTTCTTAATTCTTTTATATTATTTTCATTTATTAGTTTCTCAATTTTTATAAATAATTCTTCTGCTTCTTTTGGGTCTAACATCTTTTTTATTCCTTTCTACTTACTTAATAAAAATTTTAATTCTTCTGAAATAATTTCCTTTGGTTCAATTGAACTACCAATCAATTCTCCTGTAAATAAACTTATTCCTAATTCTTTTAATTTTTTATAACTAATATAATTATCAACATTAATAGCAATTAATTTTGCTTCAATTTTGTTTGAAATATTAATACAATCTTTAATAATTAATTCATTTTCTTTTATAGAGTTTATTTTTTTACATATATCTGCTTCCAAGAAAATAAATTCAGGTTTATAAATATTTAAAAAAGTAAAGTCTGAGTCAACTGAACCAAAATTAAATGCAGATATTTTTATTTTATATTTCTTTAATTTTATAATATTTTTTTCCAAATTAACTTTATCATTAACTTCTTTATTTAAATTAAAATTAAAAGTTAATTTAGATAAATCCAATTTCAAAGTCTTTAATTTTAAAATAAATTCATCTACATTAAATTCTGTAGAAGACAAAAAATCACTGTCATAATTTAAAAATATTTGTTTTCCTAAAATATTTTTGTTTTGTTTACTTAATTTTTTTAATGCTTGTAGAGATATAAATCTTAAAAATAAAGAAGTTAATCCCATATCATTAATTAATTTAAATTTTTCTTCAAATAAATCCGAATTAATTTCTACACCATCAATCAAGCCATTTAAAAAATAACTATCAAAATCATTAATACTTAAATTAAAAATAGGTTCAAATAAGGTTACAAATTGATTTAAATTTGCAACCTCATTTAAAGAAATAATTTTTTTATTTTTATTTTGCTCATTCAAGATTTCTATAGGATTAACAATGACATTATTTTGATCTTTATTCAAAACTAAATTTTGTTCAACATATCTATTATAGTCAAGCAATGTTTCCAAATTATTTGAATGTAATCCATAATATGAACAAATTGATTTAAGCTTTACAGATATTTTATAACCTTTAATTTTGAATTTTGTATTTACTTTTTTCATTATTTCTTCTACTTTATGAATATGTGAATTATTTTTTTCTTTAAAATCAGTTTTAATTTCTATAGGTATAAAAGCAGCAAATGTTTTATAATTAGGTTTAAAAAAAGTTACATTTGAAAAATTTGTTTTTATTAATTCATATGTTTCTGTTGAAATTGAATTAACAATAAAATCTTTTGTATTACCATTTACTTTTGATTCAAAAGTTTCAAAATTTGAAATAAAATAAGTTAAATAAACACCATGTCTAACCTTATTAATACTAATATTATTTAAAACTTGTTTATGAGCTGAGGAAAAATTTAAATAATATGTATTTTCATATGTTACTATATTTTGTAGTTTTAATGCATGAATATAAATTTGATTAATTATTGCAATATATGCATATGTTAAATAACCACTTCCTAATCAAAAAAGTAAATTAACTGAATTAAGAATTCCAGATTGAGTTTTTATAATTGAAAAATTTCAAATTAATCCAACAAGTAAGAGAGTTAAAGTTGTAATTGATCAATTTCCTCAAATTGATAAATTTTTAAATCTATGTTTAATTAAATTTAAGAATAAAGGCATTAAATAAGAAATAATTATTAATGTCATAGTTCAATTATTGTTTATTGAACCAAAATATTGAGGAAATAATGAAGAAAATAGTGTCAAGTTTAAAATATTGCAAGTTAATATTCCAATTGATGAAAATATTGAAATAAAAAATATTGAAATCCAATATAGAAAAGTTGGAAGCAATACAGTTAGTTCTAGATTTTTTTGTTCTTCATTAATTAAACTAATTATTAAAATAGAAAAACATGAGAAAAATCCCAAAACAAATCCCAAAAATAATTCATAATATATTGTTAATTTTATAAATAAATGTCTTGTTAAGCCTCAAAATATTGTATAAAAAAAAGCCATAATTGTTGTATAAGAAAAACACGCAATCAAACTAATTAAAAAATTCACACGTTCACTTCCTTTTCTTATAAAACAATTAAAAATAAAAAAATGGTGGAGATGGCGGGAATCGAACCCGCGTCCAAAATACTCCAACCCATAACGCCTACAGTTTATTTAACTCTAAATTACACTATAAAACAACAGAGTTAACAAAATTTAATTTTATAGTGTTAATGATTTAAATTCAAACAAGTTTATCATTAAAGTCACTTATTCTATTGTACTAGGTAATACACTATCTTGATGAAGTACAAAAACACCATGTAGCGTTGAGTGCTATAAACTTAAAAGTTTATTAAGCTGCTAATGCAACTCCAGCTGATGCATTATTGATCATAAATGCTGGCATTTCAAATTCATTTTTTTTATCGTTTGCATTTTATCAAACCTAGAAGTATTAAGGTCTACCAAACCACTGCAGTCATGAGTCCAATATATCCTGTCGAAACCGGGACATCCCCATAATTTTATTATAAAACAATTAAAGAAAAAATGAATTTATATAACAAAAATTGAGAAAAAGTTTCCCCATTTTTTATTTCTTTTATTATTGAAATACTTTTATTGCTGAAAATATGAAATTTCGCAAGTATTCAAATTGAACTTAAAGTTAATGCTACTTTTTTTAATTTTTTACCCCTAGTGAGTTAATATTAATATTAACTCAATTTAATTTTATCAAAAAAAAATATTTTTATTATTTAAAAACTAAATTATTTATATACTTTTTTTAGTTTTCTTTCAATATCTCTTTTCTTAATTGTTTCTCTTTTATCAATTAATTTTTTACCTTTTCCAAGTCCAATCTCTAATTTTGCAAAATTATTTTTTAAATATAATTTTAGAGGAACAATTGTCAAATTCTCTAACTTTACTCTCTTTAAAATTTTTTCAATTTCTTTTTTATTAAGTAATAAAATCCTATTTCTAGTTGGATTTAAAAATATATTATGAGAAAATTCATAATTTTTAATATTCATATTTAATATTTCTACTTGTTTTTTTCTAATTAAAATAAACGATTTATCAATAGAAACTTCTTTTTTTCTAATTGATTTAATTTCGGGCCCAGTTAAAACAATTCCTGCTTCTCATGTTTCCAAAATTTCATAATTAAAATAGGCTTTTTTATTTTTTAAAAGAATATGTTCTCCCATTTAAATCACCACCACTATTTTAAAGTAAAATCAATTATTCTTTTTTTTACATCAGCATTTTTAACTTTTATTTTTACTTTTTGTCCAAGTCTAAAAATTTTATTTTGTTTATTCACTAAGATATTTGTTTTCTCATCAAAAGTAAAATCTGGTAATTCAGAAATATGAATTAAACCCTCAACACAATTGGATAGTTGAACAAATACTCCAAATTTTAAAACTGCTGCAATAATTCCTTCATATTCCTGATTAAGTTTTGATTTCATATACTCTGCCATACAAACTTTATTGACTTCTCTTTCGGCTGAGACAGCATTTCTTTCAGTATCATTTATTATACTACATGCTTTTAAAATAAATTTTTTGTTTTGTTCCAATTTAAATTCTCTTAAATCTTTATCAATCAAATATTGTTTTAAATATCTATGAACAATCAAATCACTATATCTTCTAATTGGAGAAGTAAAGTGAGTATAACAATCACTTGCTAATCCAAAATGACCAATATTATCAAGCTCATACGCTGCCTTTTCCATAAATTTTAACAATATTATATTTATAACTTCTCTTTCAGTTTCATCACTAATTTGATTTTCAATTTGATTAAGAGCTTTTTTTATAGTTTTTGGATTAATTTTGTCCAACTCAGTTAACTTAACATTAATACCTAGTGCTTTTAAAATTGAATGTCATTCCAAAAGATTCTTTTCTTTTGGATCATCGTGATTTCTATAAATAAAAGGTAATTCTTTATCAAAAATTAATGATGCTACACACTCATTAGCACTTACCATAAAATTTTCAATTAATTTTTCACTAATTCCTCGTTCTCTTTTAATGATATCAATTACATTTGAATCTTTATCCAAAATTATTTTTGGTTCCGCTATATCAAATTCGATTGAGCCTCTTTCAGATCTTTCTTTATCAATAATTTCATGTAATTCTTTTGCAATTCAAAGCATATCAATAATTTCTTTATCAATTAATGAATTATTATTTTTATAAAGTTCATTTACTTCCTTATAAGTTAATCTTGCTTTTGATATCATAATTGATTCATAAACCCTTTTATTTATAATTGCACCATTAAAATCAAATTCCACTTCAGCTACCATACATAATTTTTCTTCATTTGGGTTAAGACTACAAACTTCATTTGATAATTTTTCTGGAAGCATTGGTATAACTTTATTTGCAAGATATACTGAATTTCCTCTAAATAAAGCAGAATTATCTAAATCTGAAAAAGGTGTAACATAATAACTAACATCAGCTATAGCAACTAACAATTTATATCCTTTTTCTGTTTTTTCAACATAAATTGCATCATCCAAATCCTTAGAATCTTCTCCATCAATAGTTACTAAATTTTTATCTTTAATTAAATTATTTAATCTTCGTTTTATTAACGGTTCATTATAATTAATTGGCTTTGCCACTTCATTTGCATTATTAATAACATTTTTGCTAAATTCAGATTTAATATCATATTCATAAGCTATTGATAAAATTCTATCTGTCGCTTTATTTGAATTACCAATTATTTTTTGAATTTTTACAAACAACTTTTTATCTCTAACATCAAGTATTTTAACTTTTAAAATTAAGTCTTTTTCTAATTTAAAATCTTTTGCATTTATCATTACAATTCTATAATTTTTAAATCATAACTCATTCGGAATAAAATCTAGAAATCTTCCACATTCACTTTTTTGAATTTCCCCAATCAAAAATGTCTTATTTCTCAAAACTATATCTTCAATTTTAGCTTTAAGTCTATCATCATTTTCCTTATGAATTGTAAATACAACTTCATCAGTTGAAATTGAGTTATTTAAAGAATTTGGTGGAACAAAAAAATCTTCATCTTCTTTATTGAAGTCTTTTACAAATCCAAATCCTTTATCATTAATTTTAATACTTCCTATTTTATATTTTTCTCCAATAAAATATATAACATTTTCTTTAGTTCAAGCGATTATATTTTCTTCTTGCATTTCTTTTAAGCAATTTGTAAGTTTTTCATAATCTTTTGAAAAAAACTTAAAAAGTTCATTAAAATGAATTTTATTTTGAATGTTTAATTTTTTTATTATTAAATCTTTCATACACATTATTCTTTCTAATAAAAAAACACCATTATTTTAAAACAGTGTTTGAAATTATTCCTATGACTATTGTAATTATAAATAAACATATGCCTAAACTAAACATCCATATAGACATTGTTTTATCTGTTCCTCTTTCTTTAGAGTTTGAAAACAATTCATCATTACCACCATTTAATGCACTTAAACCAGTTTGTGAACTTTTATTTTGAATTAATCCAACAACAATCATTAAAAACGCTGCAATTAAGGCAACTATTTCAAATCCAAATATTATTTGATTAGCTAGTTCTCTTTCTGAAGCTGTTGCTAAAAATAACATACTTTTGCCTCCATTCAATATATATAATACTATAATTATAGAGTAATTTTAATGATTCATATAACAAATTATAAAATTAGCATTTCTTTACTAATAGAGTATATAATTTCATTAGGGGATATTATGCAATGATTAGATATTATATTTAAGTTTATTGAAAAAATTTTTAAAACAAATTCTTTTAGAAAAAAATATAAAACAAAAAATATTAAAAAACTAACAACTTTACTTAAAAGTAAAAAATGGCAAATAATTGATATTAGAAATCAAATTTCGTTTAATGAACATCACCTTGAAGGAACAATCAATATACCAATTACAGCTTTTAATTTTAAATTTTTTAAATTAATTGATAAAAATCACAATATTCTTATAATCAATGAAGATCCAAGAAGTCATTTGTCAATTTATAAAAAACTAAATACAAGGGGATTTAAAGTTTTTATTCTAAATGAGAAATATAAAAATATTAGAAATGATATTAGCTTTGATAAGTATACTAAAGTTGTAATTTACTAAAAAGAACAGAATTTAAATTCTGTTCTTTTTATTTTTCAATTTCTTTAAATAATTCAATAACTTTAACATTTAATCCAGATGAAATTTTTTCAATTGCCTTTAAAGTTACATTTCTTTTTCCTCTTTCAGTATCTGAAATATAATTTCTATGTAATCCACATCTAAAACTTAATTCTTCTTGAGTTAACTCTTGTCTTTGTCTTATATTTTTCATATTACTACTAAATATAGTAATTAATTTTTCTCGTTTCATAATGTTATACACCAATACTTTCTGCTAATCTAGAAATTATTTTAAATAAATTACTTATTCCTGATTTAGTAATTTTTACATTTCTATCATTTAATATTATTTCTAATTCTGAAAAAGAACTATCTGGATTTTCTAAACGAATTGTCGCTAGTAACTGCGCTTTTTCTGATAATTCGTTAAATAAGCCCTTTTGAATTATTATATTAATTTGTTCAATTTGTTTTGCACCAGCAAATAATGTTTTTTGTTGATTATAAATATCGATATTCATCATTCTATTTATATTATTATTAAAGTCTCTATTAATTCTTGTAGTTTCAAATTTTAAAACAGCTCGTGAAGCATCAATAAATTTTAAAAAATCAGAAATTTCTATTGATTTTTTAATATAACACATATAGGTGTTTTTTTTCCTAAATATTTTAAAGTTAAAGTTAAATAAATTAGTAATTTCACAAAAATAAATTGCTGAAAATTCATCTTTAAATTGTAATTCTAAATGATAGTTTGTGGTATCTGGAGAATTTACACTTCCTATCGCAATAAAAATTCCTGATACATAAGCTCTTATTAAACTTTGTTTTTCTTTTAAATTCTTTTGAAACAATGGGATTTCAACAATTTTTTCTAATTTTTCATCATCATAAATTAAGTAATTTTTTAGAAAAGCCATTATGTCTTCTATCAAAAGTAATTGATATATCTTTTTTTTTGATAAATTTTGAGTTTGAATAATAGAAATATTAATATTTTTTTTATAAACATACTTCAAAATAGAATAAATATTTCTAATTATATTATTACTATTACTTGTTAATCTTAATGCTGCCCCATCATTTCCAAAAATTAAGTCACCATTATATTTAATAAAACCTGAAATAAGCATGTTTTTTTGTTTATCAGTAAAGGTATGATTTAAAATTTCTTCTTTAACTTCTAAGGAAAAAGACATCTTATTCACCTATTTCTTGTCCATTTTTTTTTCAAGTTTTTCTTTTATTTTTTTCTCTTTTAATTTTTGTTTTAATTTTTTTTCATTTGAAACAGATTTATCTTTAACAATTTTTTCAATTACAGCTTTTGTATAAAAATATTCCTGTTCGTAAACATAACCAGGTTGTCTAAAAAGATATGGACTAACTCATTGTGCAATTATAATTAAAATAATTCCTAAAATTGCTGTTAATGAAATTAACGCTAATGAAAGTCCCCTTTGATACATTAAAAATAAATGATCTTCTGCTCTGTCAATTTCCAAAATTAATCTAACAATATTTCAAGAGAAAAAGTAAACACCCATTTCAACACCAGCTTTTACTGTTAAATATTTATATGGATTATTAGTTGTTACAAGTAATTCCCCTTGTTTTCATTTTCTTTTAATTCAATTACTATCTTTGATTTGATTAATATTTTCATTATATTCATTAACATTTTTTTCATCATGATTTGCAAAAACTGCTTGCTTTCAAATATATGATACTTTTAAATTAAATGAATACTTTTCAGGATTAATTTTTCAAGGTTTTTTTCCAAATCATCTACCAATAAAAGAAATTAAAAATGTAATAATTGCTCAAGATAAAATTAGAAAAAAAGATTCATAAAGGAAAATTGGTGCCATTAAATATTTTTCTCCGCTAATTAATTCGAGACCATTTAGCGAACCACCAGAACCTCTATATTCTCAAACCATATTTTCTCTAATAAACTGTGGTAATCAAGATAGTGCATTTGTTTGCTTAATTTCATTTGAAGATTCTACAAATCACTTTGCAATTGGTTGACCATAAAGTTCATGATTAAAAAAATTACCTCAACGTCCAATTCCCTGTCCTATTAAAATATTTGGTATAATAGCATCTCCATAAGTTCATAAAGAAACTCTCGTTTTTCTTCCTAAAAAATAAAATATAACTATACCAACAAGAGCACCACAATATACTCCCCCATGAATTGCCATTCCTGCTTTTCAAAATGCAAATAATCCTCAAAAAGAAGTGCCCTGAGCATTTTGACCTGGTCCATCTGCATTTAATTTTCCAAAAAAACTTGCTCCTAATAAAGAAAATGGAACAATAATTGAGGCCCCAATTCATAATTCTTTTAATGGAACTCCTTTTATATAAAGTTTAATAGCAGATATACTTATTGCTGATATAACTCCAATAGTCATTGTAAATGCATAAACATGAAAAAAACCATAATCATCTCTTACCGTTCACATATCACTCACAGCTGATCAATCTTTACTATTTCAATTTAAAAACATATTTTTTATCACACCTTACAACTAATTTATTTTAACATAGTAAAAATACAAAAAAACTATTTATTCAAGGTTTTCAATATAGTTAACAGCATTTTGACCCGCTAAGGCTCCATCAGCAACAGCTGTTGCTATCTGTCTAAATGGAGTAACTCTTACATCTCCTGCAACAAATAAACCCTCTATTTTTGTTCTCATGTTCTCATCTCCAATAATATTTTTATTTTCATCAAGAATTTCATTTTGACTAATAAAATTAGTTATTGGATATTGACCAATAAATGGAAAAATTGCATTTACTTCTAGTTTCTTAATTTCATTATTTAAAAGATTTTTAATTTTAACAGATTCAACTTTATTTGTTCCTTCAATTGATTCTACAATACTATCTAAAATAAATTCGATTTTTTCAATTGATTTTGCTTTATTTAAAGTTTTATTATCTACTCTAAAGTCTTTTCTTCTATGTATTAAATATACTTTAGAAACAAATCTTGTTAAAAAAATTGATTCTTCTATTGCAGAATAACCTCCACCGACTACAACAACAGGTTTTTCCTTATAAAAACTTCCATCACAAACAGCACAATATGATACTCCTTTACCATATAATTCTATTTCTCCTGGCACTCCAAGTAAATTTTCTTTCGTTCCCGTAGCAATAATTAATGCTTTTGAAGTAATTGTTTTTTTATTTTCAAGTAAAACATAAAAAATTTCTTTTTTTTCAAAACTTTTAAGTCCTGAAAATTCATATTTAGCTCCCATTGAAGTTGCTTGTTCAAAAAAATGCATTGCTAAATCAGGGCCTTGTATATTTGTAAAACCAGGATAATTTTCAATTTCTCCTGTTTTGATAACTTTACCTCCTGGTGCTTCTTTTTCTAGAACCAAAACATTTAGTCCTGCTCTTCCTGCATAAATTGCTGCACTTAATCCCGCAGGTCCTGCCCCAGCTATTATTAAATCATAATCAAGATTATTAATAAGATTTTTCATATAATCATCCTACCTCTCTTCACTTTTTAGGTGCTATAAATTGAGCACAAACCATTATAATTATTCCAATAATTAAAATACCTGTTAATGATAAATAATTTAATAATGGATTCATTTTTACTGAAATTTCATATGGATTTCTAAATTTATCTAAAATAAATCTTATAATTGTATATGCACATATATATATTCCAGTTAAAAATCCACAATGAATTACAAAATAATTATTTGGATTATTTAGATTATATAATTTTTTTGAATCTCTTTTCAAAAAAGAAATCAATATACTTTTATTTTTTCTAAATTTTGATAAATCATTTTTATATTTGTCATTTAATATTTTAATATCTTCTTTATATTTTTCTTTACCTATTTTATTTTTTTTAAATTTCAACTTTATTTTTTCAAATTCTTGATGTTTTTTTAATTTAATTTGATTAAATTTTTCATTTGCTTTAACTCTTTTAATTTTTTGATCGTAAATATAATTTTGTTGATTTTCCACATCAATGATGTTTGGTTCATATAATAAATATGCTTTCCTTCAAACTCATTTTTTTGATAAACTTAATTGTTCTAATGAATTTTTATTATATTTTATAGGAATTTGAGTTTGATAATTTATAATTTTTGATTCATCTAAAAATTTACATATTTTATTTTGTTTACAAGGAAATGCATATGGATCAATTTTTCAAGGTTTTTTACTAAATCATTTATCTAAATTTGAAAAAACAAAAATTAATAAAAATCATAAAAATAATGTTAAAAGAGATTCATATAGAAATAATGGTTCATGAAATTGAAGAACTTTTAATGGTTCTTGACCATTGCTTGGATTATAAAAATAAAATAATCTATGTCAAATTCAATCAGGTAATCAAGTAATTGAAGACATTTTTGAGTCCTCAATTGCTCTACCCATTATTTCATGATTAAATAAATTACCTCACCTTCCAATTGATTGTCCTAATAGTATATTTGGAACAATACAATCTGAATAGGTATAAATAGAAATTCTTGTTATTCTTTTTTTATATCAAAATCATAAAAATGCAGCACTTCCACCTACAAGCATCGAACCAAAAAAACTCATTCCTGGTTCTCAAAAAAATATTAATCTATAAATTTTTCAATCTTCTCCTGATGAGCCTAACTTTCCAAAAATACTTGCTCCAATAACACCTAAAGGCAATGCAATATAAATACCATTTAAAAATTCCTTTAAAGGAATTCCTCTCATATGTAATCTAATAGCTGAAGTAATAATAACTGAGAAAACTCCAATTAATACAAAAATAGAATATAAAAAGGAAAGTGGATCTGCATATTTACCACTACCATAATCATAATAGTCAGGAATTGGATTGCCATTTACCCAAATATCACTTAAAAAATTAATCATTATTAAATTTCAGTGCTCTTTCAGTTAAAAGTGTTGCTTCATCTTGATATAGTCCACTTTCCTTTATTTTTAATTTTGCAACTGCAGCTTCAATAATATTTGGAATATTTCTTCCTGATGTAACTGGAATTTTTAAATATGGAACTTGAACTCCCAAAAGTTCATACTTTTCAAAATCTGCTCCCAATCTTTCTGAATAATCAATGCCATCTTTTTTAAACTTCAATAACTCAATAACTATATCAATTTTGCTTTTATCCAAAATTACTTGATAACCATTTGTTTTTGAAACATCAATAATTCCTATTCCTCTTACTTCAACAAGATTTTTTAATATTTCATGGCTTTTACCAAAAATTTCATTAAATTTTTTTGTAACAACTATTCTGTCATCACCAACAAAAAGGTGATTTGCTTTTAATAAATCTAATGTTATTTCAGATTTACCAATACCAGACTCACCAATTAATAAAACACCTTTTCCAAAAATACTTATAAAAGAAGCATGAATTTCAATGACTGGTGCAAAATAATCATCCATAAACTCTAAAATGTTTTGAGTAAAATCACTTGTTGAATTATTTTTAGTTTTTACTAAAAGAATATTAAGTTCCTTTGCAACATCTATTACAATTTTATCTTCAAATTTTTGAGTAATTATTATTAAGGGAATATTTTGTGAAAAAAGTTTCTTATATTTTTCCCTTCTTTCTTCTGCACTAAAATTTAAAACATAACTATTTTCTTTTGTTGACATTACAATTATTCTGTGTGATTTTTCACCATCTTCAAAAAAACCAGTCAATTCTAAACCTGCTCTATTTATTCCATAAACTTCAATTAAGTTTTTTATTTTACCTTTACCAGATAAAATTTCTAAATTAAATTGCTCAATTAATTTACTTGCATATAACTTACTCATAATTTGAACCTCACATTTTTATTATAACCATAATAATTAAAAAAACCTAGTTTTAAATTTCTAGGTTTTTTATTACTAAAATTAATATAATTATAAATTTATATTAAGAGTTATAATTAAGATTAACAATATTCTTACAATTTAACAAAAAATACCATCAGTTAATTATTTTAAATCTTCATTATTTGATGAAATAACTTTTTTATATCAAAAAAATGAATCCTTTTTAGTGCGTTTAAAATCTCCATTACCTTCATCGTCTATATTAACATGTATAAAACCATATCTTTTTTTAACTCCTTCATGGGTTGAAACTAAATCAATAGCACTTCAAGGATGATATCCTATAACATCAATTCCTTCATTTATAGCTTCTCTTATATATTTAATATGTTCTCTTAAATACTCAATTCTGTATTGATTATGCATAGTTCCGTCTTTTTCTAAAGTGTCATATGCTCCAAGACCATTTTCTGTTACCATTAATGGCAATTTATAGCGATCTCATATAATTCTAAAAGTATTTAAAAAACCTTGTGGGTATATTTCTCAACCAAATTGTGTTTTTTTAAATATTTATTTCTAGATATATCAAACATTTCTGGTATATCATATGAAGTTTGTTGATCAGAAGCACTAAATTTTATTGCATCTATTTTTGTAGAAGCTTTTACAGTAAAAGTATTATAGTAATTAAAGGCAATAAAGTCAGTTTTCCCTAATTTCATTATTTCTAGATCACCCTCACGAATTTCAGGGTCATAACCATTTTTTACCATCCAATCTCAAGCAATTTTGTTATATTTTCCATAAACTGCTGCATCCAAATATAATCAATTTCTTCAAGCATTTTCCTTATATGCTGCATCGTAATCTTCTGGCTTACAAGTTTCCGAATATACTAGACTTATATTCGGTGCTGATCCAATTTTACCACCCAAATTCATATCATGATAAATTTTCATTATCATTGCTTGTGCAATTAACATATTATGATTTATTTGATAAAGTTTTTTAAAAATATCTTTTTCTTTTGAATCAACCATTCCTAAAACATGTTCAACTTGTATTATCATATTTTGCTCATTAATTGTTTGTCAATATTTTACTCTATCTCCAAATAATTCAAATATTTTTTTTGAACACGAAACAAATGCATCTACCATTAAATCTCTATTATTTCAACCACCTTGTTTTTCTAATTCCAAAGGGGGATCAAAATGATATACAGTAATTATTGGTTCAATATTATATTTAATTAATTCATTAATTAAATTATTATAAAAATCTATTCCTTTTTTGATTAATTTCTCCAACTCCTTTTGGAAAAATTCTAGTTCAAGAAATTGAGAATCTATATGATTTAAATCCCATTTCTGCCATTAGTTTTATATCTTCCTTGTAATAATAATAGCGATTAGAAGCATTTTTAAAATTAATTTTTCCCTTTATTGAAGTTGTTAAGTCTTGAATAGATATTCCTTTTCCATCAATATCACTTGCTCCTTCTACTTGGTAAGCACTTGTTGATGCTCCTCATAAAAAATTTTTTGGAATTTTCTTCATATTATTGCTCTCTTTTTTTAAAATTCACATTTTTGGAATCAAAGATTTCAAAACAAATTTCAACACTATTAATTGCATTTCACATTATATTTTGAACTTGCTCACTTTGATTTTTATTTAATTTAAATTTTTTTAATATTTGTTTAGTTTCTAATATAATTTCTTCTTTAAAATTATTAAAATCATTTAAATTTTGCTTATAATCTGAAATTACTGATGTCAATTCATTTTGAAGTTTATTTTTTTCAGTATCATATCCAAAAGTTGAATATTTATTGTTTAAAATTTGAAATTTATTATATAGTTTTTCATTTTCTTTAAATTGAAGTTTTAATTTTAATTGATTTAATTTTTTAAAAATATTATTTCTTATTTTAGATTTTTTTTCTTCAATTATTGCTAATTTCACCTCAATTTTACTTATTTGTGAATAATATTTTTCAGTTTTTTTATAGTTTATTTCTGAATTTTTTATACTTTCTAACTGTTTTTGAAAGTTTTTAAGTACATCTTTTTTATTTTCACTATTTGTAAATTTAATAATTTTGTTTATTGCTTTTTTAAAATAACTTAACTCATTTTTTCTTTCTTTATAAAAGAAGAATGTAATTAGAAAACCTACTGTAAAAGTTATACTTCATGTTAAAAATACTAATCCAATTTCTGCTCCTTGACTATAATTAATAGCATGATTAAATTCTGGATTTATACTCCAAGCACTATCATTAAAACGAAGTATACTTAAAATTCCAAATGTTCCCATAATATCCATATCTAAATCTAAATTTTCAATTAAAAATCGCCTAACGGAGGCTGCAACACATCCATATATAAAAGGTTTTACTCTTGGTAAATTTACTCCATAGATAATTGGTTCAGTTATACCAAAAATTCCTGCCGGAACAGTAGCAAAAGCCATTTTTCTTAATGACATATTTTTCGTAATAATTGCTAAAGCAACCACTGCACCTAATTGCCCTCAATATGGAGTAACATTAACTGTACCTAATAATTGGGGTGTTCCACTGCTAATTGAAGTATCTATTGCAACGCCTAATGGTGTATGCCAACCAATTATTACTAGTGGTTGCCATAGAAAAGCAAATAATGCTGTACCAAAACCATAAGGAATATTTCCAATTAAAGTTAATAGTTTAAATAAAACAAACTCAATCAGACTTGCTATTGGAGCTAATGCAAATCATAAAATAAACCAACTGTAATTGAGAATCAAGAATTTGAATTAAAATATCTTGAAACATTATAAATAAAAAATATCCCTATTGATGGCATAATCGTATTTGCCAATATAAAAAATAATGAATCCCATATATTAAATAAATATAATGTTTGCATACTTATTGCTATCATAATTGAATTACCATTTAAGTCAGTCGCACCATTAGGATCAATAATGCTACTTTTCAGTGGGCCTCCATCTAATGATAATAAAGAATATAAAGCAACAAGCATTCCTCCAACAATTATTAATGCAATAGCAGGTTGTATAACACCCACAATTGCAGCCATGAAACGACTTGCCAAAGGGGGTTTAATAATAGTTTTTACTACATTCTCTGAAGTTTTGCTTTTATCTTCTGCTTCATATTTTTTGAATTCATCTAATACTTTTGGTACTTCTCCTCCAATAATTATTTGAATTTCAGGGCCATTTCAATTAACTCCCTTAACTAAATTAATTTTTTAAGTTCATCAATATTAACTAATGATTTATCAATAATATTTGCACGAAATCTTGTCATACAATTATAAGGATTCTTATAATTTTGATTTCCTAAAAATAAAAATTTTTTCAACTGCTTGGCGATATTTATTTTTATACTCTTTTATTTCAAGATTATAATTAGTAAAATTTTTCTTCATACTTTCCTTTCTAATTTAAGAAAAATAGCAATAATTTAAATACGTATTTTTTCTTAACTATTTGTATAAAATTAGTTTAAAAAATAAAAAACTAATAAAATACTTATAATAATTTTCTAATTAAAGCTAAGAAAATTAAATAATTTTTATTAGTTTAGTTTTTAATTTACAAATTAGAAACTGGTTTACTTTATATTTTGAAACACATTCAAAAAAACAATTCTAAAAAAATTTGTCTAAATGATCAATTAAAAAATACTGTTTCTGAAGGTATTATCATTTTTTGTTCACAATTTTTAAATTTACCTTTTTGCAATTCTGTTGTAATAACACTTAAGTTTTTTTATTTTCAACCATGTCATATATTCTATTTAATGTTTCATTATCTATTGCAATACAAATAAAAATAATCTTCTTAAAAAATTACTCATATGAAAATAATGAATAAGAGAAAACAATTGTAATTTTTCTATATTCGTTTATTTTATTTATGATCTCTTGCATGAAATCAATATTATTATCAATTATCTCTTTAATTCCATAAAAATATAGTTCACAATAACTAATTCCCTCTACTTTTGGAATATTATTATTATGTTCCAAAAATTTTTCAATTTCATTTTTCAAATGATAAGTTAATTTTCTATATCCATCTAAATTTATTTTTTTACAAAATTTTGTAATAGACGACTTTGATAAGTAGCATTTTATAGCTAATTCATTTTGTGGTAATACAACACCTTTTAAAAAATTTTCCACAATATTTTTTGCAATTAAAGCATTATTAGAATTCTTATCTCCTTTTGAAATATTCTCAATTATTTCATAATAGCTTATCATTTAAATAACCTTCTTTCTGTTAAAGAAATTATATAAAAATATAAAAATTGTGTTTTTTCAAATTAGCTTATTTGAATATTCTTATTTACATGTCTATAGCATCAAACATTTTCATAAGTTCATCTATTTAATAATGGTTTAATTGATTTAAAAATAATATAAGTAATAGAAATATAAATAGGTAATGTTATTGGTAATTTTATTAGTTTAACAACTAAATCAACTCACGCTGCATTTCCTTTTCAACTCATCATTCATATTTGATTCAAAACTAAACTTTGAAAAATATAGCTTAAAGAATATAAAATAATGATTTTTAATAAGATTTTATTTTCTGATTTTGTTAAATATACTAAGGCTCCAAAAAAACCAAGTAAACATTTTCCAAACATATATCCTGCATGATAGCCATAACTACTAGGTAATAATACAGACATTAAAGTATCTGTACAAATTCCTGAAATTACTCCACATAAAGGCCCAAATAAGACACCAAGTAAAAAAATTAATCAATCTCCTAACGCAATAGAAATATTGCCAAAAATTGGGGGTATTTTATATGAAAGACCTGTCATAATTGCACTACAACTTGCAAATAATGCTATTATTGTTAAATGTCTTATGCTAATTTTTTTAAAAGAAAAATTTTCAATGGAAAGTGAAATTAATAATATTAGTAATGTACTAATTCCCCCCACAATATTTGTAATTAAATATCAATTCATTTAATCTATCTCCTTAAATCATTCATAAAAAATTGGTATAAAATATAAACTTCCACATACTATTATATTTTCATTTTTATTATTTAAATAAAATTTTCTTCAATCTTTTATTATATTTTCATTTTTATATAATTTTTCATCAATTTCTCAAGATTTTGGATGTTCAAATTCAGTCAAATATATTTTCTTACTTGCCTTTTTAAGTATTTTTATAATTTTTAATTGCTCTTTATTTAAACTAGAACCAAAAATTATTTTAATATTTTTAATATTTTTAATATTTTTAATTAATTTTTTTGCACCATCCATATTATGACATCCATCTAAAATTAAAAACGGCTTTTCTTTTAAAATAGTAAATCTTCCCAAAGAACTCTTTCATTTAAGTGAAAAATCAATTTCCAAATATTTTAGAACTTCCTTTGCCAATCCCTTATTTAATTTTTGAAAATAAACTGGGTCATTTATTTTTTTGCAATAAATTTTTTGATTTAAATTTATTTGATTAATTATTTTTTTATATTTGTAATTGTCTCTGCTTAAAAAAATAGGTACACCCTTTTTAGCAATTGAAATTTTTTGAAAAAGAATTTCTTCAATTTTATTTCCTAAAATTTCAGTATGATCAAAATCAATTGAAGTTACACATACTGCTATTTGATTATTAAATAAATTTGTAGAATCTTTTAAACCTCCAATACCAGCTTCAATAACAGCTATATCAATTTTTTTTTCATTAAAAAATAAAATTGCAATGTAAGTTCAAATTTCAAAAAAAGTAAGTTCAAATTTTTTAATTATTTCTTTATTATCATTTAATATTCTTTTTAAATCTTCATCACTTATATAATCATTATTAAATTTAATTCTTTCATTGTGATATAAAAATGCAGGAGATGTAAATAATCCTACCTTTTCATATTTAGTTTTCAATCCCGAAAATATAAAATTTGATGTTGAACCTTTTCCGTTTGTTCCAACAACATTAATGACTTTAAAATTATCTTGTGGATTTTTTAAAGAATCAAGCAGTTTATTTAAATTATAATTTTTTTTAAATAAAATTTTTTGTTCAAAAATTTCATCTTTTACACTAATCATTTAAATATTCCTTTAAATATTTTGCAGTATAACTTGATTCTACTTTAATAATTTGTTCTGGAGTTCCTGTTGCTAAAATAGTTCCCCCACCACTTCCTCCTTCAGGACCTAAATCAATAATATAATCTGAAACTTTTATAAAATCCAAATTATGTTCTATTGTCAAAACAGTGTTGCCTTGGTCTACTAAAATATTTAAGACATCAATTAGTCTTCTAACATCATCAATATGTAAACCTGTTGTTGGTTCATCTAATAAAAATAATGTTTTACCAGTTGATTTTTTCAATAGAAAAGTAGAAAGTTTTACTCTTTGTGCTTCTCCTCCAGATAAAGTTGTTGCGTTTTGTCCCAATTTTATATAACCTAATCCAACCGCCAATATAGTTTCAAGTTTTTCTTTAATTTTTGGAATATTTTCAAAAAATAAATTTGCTTCTTGAACAGTCATACTTAAAATATCTCAAATATGTTTACCTTTGTATTTTACTTGTAGTGTTTCTTCATTATATCTTTTTCCATCACAAATTTCACAAATAACTTCAACAAAACCTAAAAATTGCATGTCAACTCTAACAACCCCATCTCCTTGACAACCGTCACATCTACCCCCAGGAACATTAAAACTAAATCTTCCTTTTTTATATCCTCTAATTTTTGATTCAGGAATTTCTGCATATAAGTCTCTAATATCATCAAAAACAGAAGTATATGTTGCTGGGTTTGATCTTGGTGTTTTACCAATTGGATCTTGTGAAACATAAATTATTTTGTCAACATTTTCTCAACCCTTAATTCTTTTATATTTTCCGGGTTTAATTAATTCTTTATTTAATTCTTTTCTCAAACCTTTATAAATAATTTCTTCAACTAAGGTTGATTTACCACTTCCACTAACACCAGTTATTGTTATAAATTTTCCTAGAGGAAGTGTAACATCAATATTTTTTAAATTATTTTCATTTGCTTGTTGGATTTCAATTTTTAAACCATTGCCTCCTCTTCTTTTTTTAGGAATTGGAATTGATAGCTGTTTTGAAAGATATTTACCTGTCAATGAATTTAGATTTTTGCAGATTTCTTCATATGTTCCTTGTGCAACAATTTCTCCTCCATGAATTCCTGCTCCTGGTCCAATATCAACAATTCAATCAGCTTCCTTCATAGTATCCTCATCATGTTCAACAACAATTAAAGTATTTCCTAAATCTCTTAATTTTTTTAAGGTGGTAATTAATTTATCATTATCTCTTTGATGTAAACCAATTGATGGTTCATCTAAAACATAAAGTACACCTGAAAGTTTTGATCCAAGTTGTTTTGCCAATCTTATTCTTTGTGATTCTCCCCCAGACAAAGTTGTTGCAGATCTTGATAAAGTTAAATAATTTAGTCCTACTTCATTTAAAAAACTAATTCTTGAAAGTAATTGATTTAAAACTAAGCTTGCAATTTTTTCTTGTTGTTCAGTTAATTTTAAATTTAATAAAAAATTAAATTCATCTTCAATTGTCATTTCCACAAAATCTGCAATTGATATATCATTTATTTTTACACTTAATGCAATTTCATTTAATCTTTTTCCATCACAAGTTTTACAAACTTTTGACATCATATATTTTCCATAATATTTTCTATTGTCTTCAGATTTTGTTTCAATATATCTTCTTTCAATTAAACTTGCAACACCTTCAATAAAGTCGAATGATCTTAAAACATTTCCACTTGATGTTACAATTTTTGTTTCAATTGGTTCATGACTTCCTCATAATAGAGCGGTCATTTGTTTTTCGTCTAATGAAGAAATTGCTTGATTTAAATCTACTAAATAATAATCACAAAGAAGTTTAAATCTTTGTCATTCAATATTTTGACTATCTACTAAATTTTTATAATACAAAATTCCTCCTGAATTAATTGATAAAGATAAATCAGGAATTATTAATGCAGGATCTGCTTCTAAATTAACACCGAGCCCTGAGCAAGTTTCACAAGCTCCATTTTTTTTATTAAAGGAAAATAAATTTGCTTCTAAATTTGGAATTGCAAATCCGCATTCACTACAAGAATATTTTGTAGAAAATAACTTTGTTGTATTATTCTTATTTGGATATAAAATTTTTATTAATCCATTTGAATAAGTTAAGCCAATTTCAATTGCAGAATAAATTCTTGATTGTAAATCTTCATCCTCGTTTTTAAAAATTAATCTATCTACAACGATATCAATATTATGTCTTTTATTTTGTTCTAAAATAATTTCTTCTTCCAAATTTTTTATTTCTCCATTTACCTGTACTCTCAAAAAATTTTCTTTTTTAAGTTTTTGAAATATCTCCTTATGTGTTCCTTTTTTATCCCTAACTAAAGATGCTAAAATAAAAATCTGCTCATTATCCCGGGTTTCTTTTTTTAATGTTTCTATTATTTCTTTTAATGAAGAAGCTTTAATTTGACCATGCCCATTAATACAAACAGGTGTTCCAATACTTGCAAATAATAACCTTAAATGATCATGAATTTCTGTTGTTGTTCCAACAGTTGAACGTGGATTATGACTTGTTGTTTTTTGGTCAATTGAAATAGCAGGACTTAATCCCTCAATTTCATCAACATCTGGTTTTTCAACTGATTTAAGAAATTGACGAGAAAAAGATGATAGAGATTCAATATATCTTCTTTCACCTTCAGCGTAAATTGTGTTAAAGGCTAAAGAAGATTTCCCACTTCCGGATAAACCAGTAAAAACAATTAATTTTTCCTTTGGTATTTCAATATTTACATTTTTAAGGTTATGTTCTCTTGCACCTTTTACAATAATTTTTTTATTCATAATATATATTTACTCCTCTGATTGAATTTCTAATATTAGATCCCTTAATTCTGCTGCTTTTTCATAATTTTGTT
The DNA here is from genome assembly GCF_000439435.1 of Spiroplasma taiwanense CT-1. Classification (NCBI taxonomy): domain Bacteria; kingdom Bacillati; phylum Mycoplasmatota; class Mollicutes; order Entomoplasmatales; family Spiroplasmataceae; genus Spiroplasma; species Spiroplasma taiwanense. The sequence continues at coordinate 65,634 of NC_021846.1, read as the reverse complement.
CTTTTGCTGCAAACAACATTTGTTTTCTTAAATCTTCAATTAATTTTTCCTTATTTTTTATTTTATCTTTTTTATTTAATTTTGATAATTCATCAATTTTATTTCTAATATTTATGTCCATTCCAAAATCACTTATTTTTTTAGTAATAGTTTTTGGAATAATATTATTTTTTAAATTATATTCTATTTGAATATTTCTTCTTCTATCTGTTTCTTCAATCGCTTCTTTCATAGCAGGTGAAACTGAATCAGCATAAAAAATAACTCTTCCTTCAGCATTTCTTGCTGCTCGTCCAACAGTTTGAATTAAACTTCTTGTATTTCTTAAAAAACCTTGTTTATCTGCATCCAAAATGCAAACCAAACTTACTTCTGGAATGTCTAATCCTTCTCTTAGTAAATTTACTCCTACAATTACATCATAAACCCCTTTTCTTAAATCTATTAATATTTGATTTCTTTCTAAAGTTTTTAATTCTGAGTGTAAATATGCTACTTTTATACTTCTTGATTGTAAATAAGTTGTAATATCTTCTGAAGCTCTAATAGTTAAAGTTGTAATAAATACTTTTTGTTTTTTTTCAACAATTTGATTTACATTTTGAACTATTTCGTTCATTTGATTCATTGTTCCTCTTATTTCAATAATCGGATCAATTAAGCCAGTTGGTCTAATTATTTGCTCTACAACTTTATTTTCTACTAAATTTAACTCATAATCTCCAGGAGTTGCTGAAGTATAAATGACGTTTTTTAATTTACCTGCAAATTCTTCAAAATTAAGTGGTCTGTTATCTAAAGCGCTTGGTAATCTAAATCCGTGCGCAACTAATGTTTCTTTTCTACTTCTATCTGTGTTAAACATTCCTCTAATTTGAGGGATCATCATATGTGATTCATCGATTATTGTTAAAAAATCATCTCCAAAATAATCAATTAATGAAAATGGAGGAACTCCTTTTGGTCTAAAATCTAAATGTGCTGAGTAATTTTCAATTCCACTACAAATTCCAAATTCTGTTAATGTTTCCATATCATATTTAGTTCTTTTTGTAAGTCTATCTGCTTCAATAAGTTTTCCTTCTTTTTCTAATTCTTTAACTCTTAATATTAACTCTTTTTCTATATTTTCAACAACTAGTTTCATTTTATCAAAATTTGTAACGTAAGCTGCAGCTGGAAAAATTGTAAACATATGTAATCTTTCTTCAACTGTATTATTTAGAACATCAATTAAATCTAATGATTCAATTTCATCTCCAAACATTGAAATTCTTAAATTAAATTTATCTGTTCAACTTGGTGCAATTTTTATCACATCACCTTTTGCACTAAAACATCCCATGTCTAAGTTTGTTTCATTTCTTGTATAACCAGTTTGAATTAAAAAAGTTAATAATTGTTTTTTTGAAAGAATTTGCCCAACATTTAATTCAAAAAAAACATTTCCATATTCTTTTGGGTCTTGAGTTGCATAAATTGCAGCAACACTAGCAACAACAATTGTATCCTGTCTAATCATTAATGCATTCATTGCACTTAATCTCATCATTTCCAAATCATTATTTCTTTTTGCATCTTTATCAATATATAAATCTCTTGAAGGAATATAAGCTTCTGGTTGATAAAAATCAAAATTAGAAACAAAATATTCCACTCTATTATTTGGGAACAATTCCTTTAATTCTATGTACAATTGCATTGCTAATGTTTTATTATGTGCTAAAACTAAAGTGGGCTTATTTAAATCTTTTATAATATTTGCCATTGTAAATGTTTTACCTGTACCAGTAGCTCCCATTAAAACTTGATGTTTTTTATTTGCTTTAATACCCTCAATTAAATCTTTTATAGCTTTTGGTTGATCACCACCTGGAGTAAATTCAGTTACTAAATTAAATTTCTTAAACTCTTTTTTCATTTCATTACCACCTTTTATGCAAAAAAAATAGCTAAATTGACTATTTTATACATCTAGCAATATTTTACCTATTTAAATTTAAAAATTTTAAAAAAAATATATTAATAAAAAACAAAACCTCATAAAGTTTTGTTTAACCAATTTTAATTTTAGTTTGAACTTGTTCAGTATCCTTTATATCATCTTCTGATATTGAACCATCATCATTTGTCTTAAATTTTTTCTCAACTTTACCCTCTTTATCAGTTATAACAAATTCACTTTTCTGTTCTTTTAATTGATTTGCTATTGCTAATAAAATTTGAGTTTCTATTAATAAATTATTTATTTCACTTTGATCTGCTGATTTAGATAATTCTTCAAATTTTAATTTAACTTCTTCTGCAGTAAATAATTTTTGAGTTAATCCAAACTTTGCAATAATTTTATCAATACCTTCTTGTGAAACCTTTAGGGTTTGTTTATTTTTTGCCATAAACATTTCATCCAATTTTTTCATCAATCCATCAAGAACAGTAAATTGATAACCTAATCTTTCCAATTTTGATTGATCATCTTTAAATGTTTCTTGAAATTCTTTTAATTTTTTTTCTACAAATGGTCTCGAAAATTTATTTTTTTCAATATTTCACTCCTCTAAAATAACATCAATATCTTTATCTGTTATATTAATAACCCTTTTCCCAATATCCATACTTTGATTTAAATATTCTTGACTTACTTCTTTAATAAATGAATTATTTAATTTTTCAACACTTTCTTCAGCAATTGCAACTTTCATTTTTGCAAATAATTTTGCAGATTCCTCGACATATTCATGTAAAGGATTATTTTGTGCATACTGTTGTAAGTAAATACCACTTCTTAATTTCTGAGCTAAGTTTATATGTTTAGTTCAATGTTTATCAAATGCTTGAAGAATCGTTCTTCTTTCTAGTTCACTTATTACATTTTCAGGTACATCTGAAATTTTTGCTAAATAAAAAATCATCATTTTTTCTGATATTAATTTTGCAATTTGTCCTTTTTCCAAACCAGCCAAATCATCCTCTGATAATGAATTTTTTGGAATTAATTGACCATCAACAGAATCAATTAATGATTTAAGGTTAATTGTTCCTTCTCCTCTAACTAATTCAGAATTTCTTTCAACCATTTCAAAAGCAATTGTATAATGGAATCTTGATAAAACAACTTTTAAATCTTCTTGTTGCAGAATACCATCACGTTGTGAATACATTGCCTCACGTTGTTGACTTAAAATATTATCATAATCTAAAACATTTTTACGTTGATCAAAATTTAAACCTTCCAGTTTTTTTTGAGCATTTGTAATTGCTCTTGTAAACATTTTAGATTTAATATGATCATCACCTAATTTTAAGAACATCTCTCTAACTTTTGGAGCAGTAAACCTAACCATTAATTCATCTTCCATTGAAATATAGAATCTTGAATTACCTGGATCTCCTTGTCTACCACTTCTACCTCTAAGTTGATTATCAATTCTTCTAGCTTCATTTCTTTCTATTCCCATAACAAATAAACCACCAAGTTTTCTTGTTTCATCTGTTAATTTAATATCAGTACCACGCCCTGCCATATTTGTTGCTAAAGTAATTGCTCCTAAATTTCCTGCTTTTTCAACTATTTCAGCTTCTCTATGGTGATTTTTTGCATTTATCATTTCAAATTTAAGATTTGCATTTTCCAAATACCTTGCCACTTGTTCAGAAGATTCAACTGAGGTTGTTCCAATTAAAACAGGTCTTCCAATTTCATTTAATTCTTTTAAATCTACAATTAATTTCTTTAATTTTGCATTTATAGTTCCAAAAGTTAAATCAGCTTCATCTACTCTAATAATTGGTTTATTTGTTGGACAACAAATAACTCTTGTATTATAAATTTTAATGAATTCTTCTTCTTCTGTTTTTGCAGTTCCTGTCATACCAGAAAGTTTATTATAAAGTCTATAAAAATTTTGATAAGTTATAGTTGCAAGAGTTGCTGTTTCTTCTTCAATTGAAACACCTTCTTTAGCTTGAAGTGCTTGTTGTAAACCATCACTATAAGCACGACCTGGCATTGTTCTTCCTGTAAATTGATCTATTAAAATAATTTCATTATCTTGAACTGTATACTCAACTTCTTTTTTAAAAGTAAAATTAGCTTTCAAAGCATTCATAATTAAGTGAAAAACTCCCGTATTTCTAAAATCAAAAAGATTATCAATACTAAAATAACTTTGCGCTTTATGAATTCCTTTATCAGATAAATAAACTTGTTTTGATTCCAAATCAATCTCAACATGATCCATTTGATTTAATGTTTTTGCAAATGAATCTGCAGCTTTATACATATTAATTCTATTTTGACTTCCACCAGAAATAATTAGTGGTGTTCTTGCTTCGTCAATTAAGATTGAATCAGCCTCATCAATAATGGCATAATTTAATTTTCTTTGAACTTTTTGTTCGAATTTATAAACCATGTTATCTCTTAAATAATCAAAACCCAATTCTGAATTTGTAGTATATGTAATATCTTGTGCATATGCTCTTCTTTTAGCATCTTTTGTAAGATCTCTTCCATTTAATCCAACAGTTAATCCTAAAAGATTATAAACTTGTCCATTAATTTCACTATCTCTTTTTGAAAGATATTCATTTACTGTAACAACGTGAACTCCCAATCCAGATAATGCATTTAAATAAGCTGGAAATAAACCTGTTAAGGTTTTACCTTCCCCTGTTTTCATTTCTGCTATATCTCCTTGATGTAAAATAATTGCACCAATTAATTGAACACGATATGTTTTCATTCCTAAAATTCTATTTGCAGCTTCTCTAACAGTTGCAAATGCTTCAACTAAAATACTATCAAGCGATTCTCCATTCGCTATTCTTTCTTTAAATTCACTTGTTTTTGTTTTTAATTGTTCATCGTTTAATTTTTCATATTCAGATTCAAGAGAAATAATTTGATCTGCTATTTTACCATGTTTTTTAATTATTGATTTATCTCTTGCCATTTAATTAACTCCTTTTTTATTTAAATAAACAAACTAAAATTATTATACAATTAATATGTATAAATATAAATACATATAAAATATTAATTTATATGGTTTTTTTAATATTAAATAGGTAAAATTATATGTGGTAGATAACGATGGTTTATTTAAATGTTTTAGAAAATGATTTTGTTTTAAAAGACGAAAAAACTATAAAAAAATCAAAGTTTATTACCTACATTGCAAAAATTAATAATAAAAAAGAGCTAATTTTTTTTATTAATCAGTATAAAGACCCAAAAGCAAGTCATAATTGTTATGCTTTTAGATATGGTAGAGATAAATTAAATTATGGTTATAATAACGACGGTGAACCAAAAGGAACAGCTGGTGAACCATTATTGAAATTAATAGAAATAAATAATTTGACAAATATAATTATTTTTGTAATTAGATATTTTGGTGGAATCAAATTGGGAACAGGTAGATTACAAAAAGCATATAATAATTCAGCTATTGAAATAATAAAAAATAATAATATTAAAGAATTAAAAATTTTGCTATACATAAAGATTAGTTTTAATATTTCAAATATTAAAACTATAAAAATGTATTTTAAAAAAATAGATGCTAAAGATATATTATATGAATTCAATAATGAAACTGTTTTTTTTAGTGGAAAAATCAATAATATAAAACAATTAGATCCAATAATAAGTAAAATTAAAGTTTTAGAAACAGAAAAAAATTATTTTTAGAAAGGTAAAATTTAAAATGGAAAAACGTAAAGTTGTTATAATTGACGGCTATCATTTATTACATAAGGGATACTATGGAAGTCTTAAAAGAAAAAAAATAGCAATTAATAGAGAAGGTGTTTTAATAAATGCTGTCTATGTTTTTGTAGCAAATATATATCAAATGATTCAATCAAATGAGTACTATACCATAATTGTAACTTTTGACGTAGGTAAAGAATGTTGAAGGAAAGAAATTTATCCAGAATATAAAGCAACAAGAAAAGAAACACCTTGTGATTTGATACCTCAAATGCAATTAGTAAGAGATTTTCTTACCTCAGCAAATATACCTTGATATGAAAAATGTAAATATGAAGGTGATGATATAATGGGCACAATTTCAAGAATTGCTGTTAAACTTGGATATAAAGTTGATATAATTTCAAATGATAAAGATACTTATCAATTAGTAAGCAAAGATGTTTGTATTATTTCACAGCAATCAAAAAAAACTAAAAAAGAAATAATAACAGAAAAAGATGTATTTGAAAAATTTGGTTGTAAACCATGTCAAATTCCTGATATGAAGTCATTATTAGGAGATCATTCAGATAATATTAAGGGTGTCAAGGGAATGCACTATAATACAGCTGTTAAATTGATAACAAAATATGGTTGCGTAGAAAATATTTTTAAGAATTTAAATGATTTCCCATATGATCATCAAAAAAAACTTGAACAATGTAAAGAGCAAGTTCTTATGAATAAAAAGATAGCAAAAATTTTAAAAAATGTAGATATTGGAAAAATTAATTTTAGACCATTAAAAATTAATTATATTCGTTTTATGGGTTTTTTGAAAAGAGAAAAAATGTGAGCATTTACTAAAATGATTGAAGAAAAAGCAAAAGATCAATTACAGTTTCGAGAAAATAAAAAAATAGAATTACAAAATTAATTCTATTTTTTTATTTTATTTTTTTTCCTCTTTCATCAACTTCATAAAGTCTTTGAGTCAAAATTTTAACTTGTTTTTTTGAAACTTGTATTATTCCTCTATGCAAATGAATATATTTTTTATCTTTTTCTCTTTCATATTTCATATCACCAATAATTAATGTAGATACAATTGGTGTATGATTTGCATAAATTGCAATTTGTCCTGCTGTTGTTCGAACACTTACATAATCAACATCTAAATCATCAATATAAATTCCTTCAGGTGTTATTATTTTTAATTTAATTCTTTCCACTATTTTGATTCTTTATATTTCAAAATAACTTCGTCAATAGAACCAGCATACATAAATAAAACCTCAGGAACATCATCAAGCTCACCATTTAATATTGCTTTAAATGATTTAATTGTATCGGATATAGTAACATACTTACCACTTCTACCTGTAAATTTTTCACCAACTGTAAAAGGTTGAGACATAAAATTTCTTATTTTTCTTGCTCTATTAACAATAATTTTATCTTCTTCTGAAAGTTCTTCCATACCTAAAATTGCAATTATTGATTGTAATTCTTTATACTTTTGAAGAGCTTCTTGAACTTTTAATGCTATTTGATAATGTTCTTCTCCAACAATTTCTGGATCTAACATTCTTGAACTTGAATTCAAAGGATCAATTGCTGGATAAATTCCCAACGAAGCAATTGTTCTATCCAAAACAACTCTTGCATCTAAGTGAGTAAAAGTTGTTGCCGGAGCAGGATCTGTTAAATCATCTGCTGGAACATAGACTGCTTGAACAGATGTTATTGAACCCTTTTGAGTTGAAGTAATTCTTTCTTGTAATGCTCCCATTTCTGTTGAAAGTGTTGGTTGATAACCAACAGCAGATGGCATTCTTCCAAGTAATGCAGAAACTTCTGAACCTGCTTGAGTAAATCTAAAAATGTTATCAATAAATAATAATACATCTTGATTTTTTTCATCTCTAAAATATTCTGCAATTGTTAAACCTGTAAGAGCAACTCTCATTCTTGCTCCAGGAGGTTCATTCATTTGACCAAATACAAGTGAAGTTTTATCAATAACTCCTGCATCAATCATTTCATAGTATAAGTCATTTCCTTCTCTGGTTCTTTCACCAACACCTGCAAAAACTGAAATTCCACCATGTGCTTTTGCCACATTATTAATTAATTCTTGAACCAAAACTGTTTTTCCTACACCAGCTCCACCAAATAAACCAATTTTCCCACCTTTTGAAAAAGGCATCATTAAATCAATAACTTTAATTCCAGTCTCTAATATCTCAGCAGACGTTGCTAACTCATCAAAAGGTGGTGCTAATCTATGGATTGGCATAAATTTTGAGTCTGTTACTGGTGGTTTATCGTCGATTGGTTCACCTAGAACATTAAACATTCTTCCCAATACTTTTTCACCAACTGGTACAGAAATTGGTTTTCCTGTATTTTTTGCAATAAGTCCTCTAACTAATCCTTCTGTTGGACCCATTGCAATTGTTCTTACTAAATCATCTCCAATATGTTGAACAACTTCTAAAACCAATTTAACTCCACGATTATCTAATTCAATTATGTTATATAATGTTGGCATTTCATTTGGATTGAATTTTATATCAACAACTGGTCCTAAAACTTGAACTACTTTACCTTCTGTAATTTTTAATTGCATTATTTTTTCTCCCTACTAATTATCATTTTGAGCATTTGCTCCACCAACAATTTCACTAATTTCCTGTGTAATATTTTCTTGTCTTTTTCTATTAAATAATTTGGTTAGTGAATCTGAAAGATCTCTTCCATTTTTTGTTGCAGCTTCCATTGCCATTCTTCTACTTGCATGTTCTGAAACTAATGATTCTATTATTGTTCCAAATAAAATTGTATTTAAATACATAGAAACACTTGTAGTTAGTAAAGTTTCTGGATCAGGTTCCAAAGTAACATCTTCAAAACTTGATTCTTCCCCTAATTTTTTAGTAATAGGAAACATTTCAAGAATTTTTGGTTCAAATGTGACATTATTTATAAATTTTGTGTAAACGATTTTAATTGAATCAAATTCATTCTTAATATAATAGTCTAAAATATTTACAGCTAATTGTCTTGATTGTTCATTTGAAAAATCTACATCAACATCTGTTAATGAACCTTTTATAGTTAAATCATTATTATTACAAAATTTTATACTCTTATTACCAATTGCATAAACTGAATCACTTTTTTTATTTATTAATGGTTTTATTAGTTTAAAAATGCTTGAATTATACCCTCCACATAAACCTAGATTTGATGTTATTACAATTCATAAAGTATTATGTATTGGTTTATTTTCTTTTTTCAGATAGATTGAATCTTCGGAATGAGAAATAATATAATTAAAAACATCATATACTTCATTTAAATATGTTTGAATATTTTCCATTCTTTTTGATATTTTTTTAAGTTTTGCTGTTGCTACTAATTCCATTGCACCAGTTATTTTCCCAATATCTTTAATAGAACTTATTTCTATTTTTAATTCACTTAAATTTGACATACTATAATTCTAAAAACTCTTTTTGCTTACCAAATTCTTCAACATTTCAACCCTTGATTTTAGAAGTAATATCTTTTAAAATTTTTACTAATTCAATTTTAATATCTTTTTCAAGTTCACTACTAAATTCTTTTTCTGTTTCCAATAATTTTCTTAAAGCCATTGCTTTATTATCAGAATTAAAATGTTTAATTATTGATTCTTTAAATAAAATCATTTCATCTAATGGTAATCATTTAATAAGTCTATCTTTAATTGCAAGTAATATAATAGCTTGATCAATTTGAGAAATTGGTTTATACTGTCTTTGTTTTAGTAATTCAACAATTTTTGAACCATGATCTAAAGTCGCTTTAGTTGTTTCATCTAAATCACTCCCAAATTTTGCAAATGATTGCAGTTCATAATATTGAGCTAATTCTAATTTTAAAGTCCCACCCATTTGTTTAACTGCCTTAATCTGTGCAGATGAACCAACTCTTGAAACTGAAAGTCCAGTATCAACTGCAGGTCTTATTCCTGAATTAAATAACTGTTCAGATAAAAAAATTTGTCCATCTGTAATTGAAATAACATTTGTGGGAATATATGCTGATATATCTCCTGCTTGGGTTTCAATAATTGGAAGAGCAGTAATACTTCCTCCCCCAAATTTTTCATTTACCCTTGCTGCTCTTTCAAGTAATCTTGAATGTAAATAAAAAACATCCCCTGGATATGCTTCACGCCCTGGTGGTCTTCTTAATAAAAGAGCCAGTGTTCTATAAGCGATAGCATGTTTTGAAAGATCATCATAAATAATTAAGACATCATCTCCCTTTATCATTCATTCTTCTGCAATTGATACACCTGTATATGGTGCAATATATTGCATTGGTGCTGACTCAGAAGCAGAAGCAGAAATTACAGTTGTATATTCCATTGAACCCGCTTGTTTTAATTTTTCTACAACCTGGGCAACTGTTGATTCTTTTTGTCCAATAGCAACATAAATACATTTAACATTTTTGCCAATTTGATTAATTATTGCATCAATTGCAATTGCAGTTTTACCTGTTTGTCTATCTCCTATGATTAATTCTCTTTGACCTTTTCCGATTGGTATAATTGAATCAATTGATAAAATTCCTGTTTCTAAAGGCTGGTTAACTGATTTTCTTGACATAACTCCTGAAGCAATTTTCTCAACAGCAGTAAATTTCTTATTGTTTAATGGGCCATTCCCATCAATTGGATTTCCTATACCATTTAAAACTCTTCCTAATAGTTCATCACCTACTGGTGTTTCAACTACCTTTCCTGTTCTCATAACTTTATCACCTTGAACAATTTGTGAATCATCTCCAATAATAACAGCACCAACAGCACCGTCTTCTAAATTTAAAGCCATTCCAAAAATATTATTTGGAAAAACTAATAATTCACCCATCATAACTTTATCTAAACCAAATAATAAAGTTACTCCATCCCCAATACTTGCAACTGTTCCCTCTTCAGATTCAATAACATCTTTACCATATTGTTTTATTTGTTTTTTTATTACTTCAGATATTTCATTTATTTTAAGTGGCACACTATCACCCCTAATTTCTATTTGTAAGAATTATAGATTTCATATCTTCTATTTTTCCTTTTAAAGAAAAATCATATTTTTTATTCAAAACTTCAATTCTAATTCCTGCCAATAAATTATTGTCAATTTTATTTTCTAATTTTATTTTTTGATTAATTTTTAATTCAATTTTTTTTTCTATTTTTTTAATCAATTTATCATCTAATTTTTGAGTTGAATAAATTACGCCATTTTGAATTTCTAACTGTTCGTATATTTTTTTAATTGCTTCACTCAAAATATATATTATTGATCCAAAATAATTTCTTTCAACTAATAATTTTAATGTATTTAATAATTCTGCTTCAATTTTATTTGCAAAAATTAAATCAATAAATTTCAATCTTGTTTCAAGAAGAATATTTCTGTTAGCAATAAATTCTATTGCTTCAGCATTTTCTTTAAATATTTCTAGTAATTCAGAAAGTATTTCACAATATTCTTTAACTTTATTTTTTTCTTTTGCAATTTCAAAAATAGCTTCAGCTCAATTGATAATCAAACTTTGTTTAATCATTTATTATTTATCCAAACTATTCAAAAAATCTTCAATCATTTTTTGATTTTTATCTTTTGAAATATTTGTTTCAATTAATTTTTCTGCAGCAGAAAAAGCTAAATCAATTACTTCTTTCCTTATTTCATCTTGAGCCTGCTTTCTTTCAAATTCAATTGTTTGCTTAGCATGCAATTGGATATTTGTTGCTTCTTTTCTTGCATCATCAATAATTCCGATTTTTAATTTATCTGCCTCTATTTTTGCAACACTAATTATTTCTTTTGATTCTTCTTTTGCAGAATCTAAAAATGTAACTGCCTCTTTATTATTTTTATTTGCAATTGCTTGTTTTGAAGAAGCTTCATCAAGCAATTCATTAATTTTTCTACGTCTTTCCTTTATTGTTTCTCTAAAAGGTTTATACACTAATTTTGATAATAATAAAATTATTACTACTGTTGATAAAATATGTGCTATAAAATTTGGTAAATTCGGGAATAAATTTTCTACAACGTTTGGAATTCCTGCAGTTCCTTCGGCTAAAAATAATAACATTTGTATAAAACTATGAAGCTACAAATATTAATAAAATAGCAATAACTAGTGCGTAAATAGCACCAGATTCACAAAATCCTGCAGTAATAATTAAAGTAGAAGTAATTTTAGGTGCAGTTTCAGGATTTCTTCCTATTGCAATACACGCACCATAACCAACTAATCCTTGGCCCACACTAGCCCCAATCATACCTACTCCTGTTAAACCTGCACCTAAAAATCCAAGACCTTTTTTTAAATCTTCATCTACAAGTAATTGTGAAATTATACTATAGAATGGAAGTAATGATATAAAATTTCCTCCTATAGTTAAATAAGCATTTGTTAGCATTTCAGTAAACATATTTTTTTCTCCTTTTTAACTTTTTTTATCTTTTTTTGTTCATCTTTGTTGTTTTTCTTCACCATCTTCTGATTCACCATTTTTTGCACCAGATCAATATGATAATGTCAACATTGAGAACACAATGGATTGTATAGTTCCATCAAATAAATCAAAATATAAATGTAATACAGGCATAGAAATAACTGTAAAAATATTTAGTCCAGCTCACCAGTAATGGTATTGATCTTCTCATGCAGTAGTCGTTCTATTTCCATCAAAAATATTTCCTTGAAAATTAATTAAGGCTGCATATAATAATCCTAAAATAATACTTCCACCAAGAATATTTCCAAATAGCCTAAATGAAATTGAAATTAATGGCACAAATTGTGCTATTAATTCTATTGGATTTAGATATCTTCTAAAAAAGGCAAGCTTTTGATATCTCAATCCATAATAATAAACCCCTAAAAATGTAACAAATCCCATTGAAAAAGTTACAGTATATGACGTACTTAAGGATTCAATTCCCAAAAGTGAAATAATTGATGAAATTGCAATATACATAAATAAATACATTACATAGGGAGTTAACTTTCTGTGTTTCTTACCCATTATTGTAATTACCATATTTTCAACTTTTGAAATAAAAATTTCTGTTAAAACCAAAAAACCTGTTAGTTGTTTATCTTCTTTAAAATTTCTTATTTTTACATTGTAAACTATACAAAATGTACAAATAATTATAAATGTAACTAAAATTGACAATAACTGGGGGGTGACAGAATATAGACTATCAAACATTCCAGTTTGTCCACTATCAGCTAGCAGATTCATAAAGCCCCTCCTTTTTAAACCATATAAAAAATTATTTACATTACTTTTTAACTAAAAATGGTAAAAAAAATAAATTCAAAAATCCTATCAAAATTCCGAAAATTGAAAAGAAATTAGGTAAATAAAAACTTATAAGGAATGGAACAAAATATATGCCAAGTCTTAAAATTGAAAAAAACAAATAGTTAAAAGGATTTTGATTTCTAGTTAATTCTTTAGAAGCAAAACTTATACAAAAAATGCTAAGAGTTGTAAAAAAAAATCCTAATAAATATCCTAAAGTTCAAGAGAAATTTATATACTTTAAGCTATTTAAAACTGACAATATTAATAAAACTAACAAAAATAATAATAAATAAATATAATAATTTTTATTTTTAAAAACTAACAAAATTTATTGTCCTCAATATAAGTTCCATCAAATTAATAATACTACCATTGGCTAATAAAATCTATAACTTTTTTTGTAGTTATTAAAATAAAAATAGTAAACAAAATGCTTACTATTTGGTACCAAATATTCTGTCACCAGCATCACCTAAGCCAGGAACTATATAACCTTGTTCATTTAAAATTGGATCTAGACTAGCTGAATAAATTTCAACATCAGGATGGTCATTCAATATTTTGTCCACTCCTTTTTGTACAGCAACTAAACAAACAAATTTTATTTGTTTGGCTCCTCAATTTTTTGCAATTGAAATTGCTTTTGAAGCACTACCACCTGTTGCCAACATTGGATCAACAACAATAACGTAACTTTTTTCAATATCACTAGTTTTTTTTGCAAAATACTGCACTGGCTCTAATGTTTCTTCATTTCTATAAAGACCAACATGCGCAATTCTTGATGTTGGAACTAACCTTTGTATTCCCTCAGTCATTCCTAATCCAGCTCTAATTATGGGAATCAAAACAACAGGCATATCAATTGTATAACCTTTTGCTTCAATAACTGGAGTTTTAATATCGATTTCTTGTAATGGTACATCTCTAAAAATTTCATATACCATTAATTGACTAATTTCATTTAAGTTTTCCCTAAAATCCTTCGATGCTGTTTCTATTTTTCTCATTCTTGTTAATTTATCTAAAATTAATGGATGTTTTATAACCGTAAATGACATAAATATATCTCCCTATTAAAAATTTAATTTTTGTACTCTATTTGAATGTCTTCCACCTTCAAATTCAGTTTCTAAAAAAATATCTACTAAGTGAATTGCTTTTTCAATAGCAATTATTCTTGCACCAAGAGCCAGAATATTTGCATTATTATGTTGTCTTGCCAATTGTGTTGTTTGATCTTCATAACATAAAGCTGCTCTAGCACCTTTAACTTTATTTGCTGCAATTGATATTCCAATACCACTTCCACAAATTACTATTCCAAAACAATTTAATTTAGTAACTTTTTTAGCAACTTCTTTCCCAAAATCAGGGTAATCTACTGAAGCAAAATTATTAGTCCCCACATTAATAATTTCAAAACCTTTTAGTTTTAAATGCTCAACTATTTTTTCTTTCATTTCAATAGCTGTATGATCATTTCCAATAACAATTTTCATATAAACCCCCTTAAATAAAACTATACACTAATTTAAAAATAAAAAATCAGATTGCTCTGATTTTTTTTAATATTCTGAATCGTAAGTTTCTTTACCTAATTTAATTATTTCAGCACTTCCAGTCAATCCTGTTCCTGCGGGAATTAAGTTTCCAAGCATAATGTTTTCTTTTAAACCTTCTAGCTTATCTACTTTTCCTTTAATAACTGCTTTTACAAGAACTCTTGCAGTATCTTGGAAAGAAGCACTTGATAATCATGAATCAGATTCCAGAGGAGCTTTTTTAATACCAAAGATAACATGTTTTGCAAGTGGAGGTTTTTTTCCAGCTAAAATTGCTTTTTTAACCTCAGCTCTAAATGTTCTTGAAGAAATAATTTCACCTGGTAATAAGTCAGTTTCTCCTGAATCAATTATTTTTACTTTATTTAACATTTGTTTAACAATTATTTCAATATATTTATCTGATATTTCAATTCCTTGTAAACGATAAACTTTTTGTACTTCCTTTAAAATATAATTTTGAACATCTTCAAGTCTTGCAACTTCCAATAGTTCTTTAATATTTATAGCACCTTCAGTTAATTTTTGACCTCTAGTTACATGTTCACCTTCATGTACACGTAATATAGCTCCATATTGTGATTTATATCTTCTTTCATCTTGATCAGAAACTACTAAAATTGTAATAATTCCTTCTTCTTCTTTTGTTTCTTTTACAACACCATCAATTTGGGAAATTATAGCAATTGACCCTTTTGGTGTTGTAACGTCCAGAAGTTCCTTAATACGTGGAAGTCCTTGAGTTATATCAGCCCCACCAGCAACTCCTCCTGTATGGAAAGTACGCATTGTAAGTTGTGTTCCTGGTTCACCAATTGATTGAGCTGCAATAACTCCAACTGGTTCACCTAATGTTACAACCTGACCTGTTGCTAAGTTAACACCATAACATTTTCTACAAACTCCTCTATTTGTATCGCAAGTTAAAACTGTTCTAATTGTAATTTCATCAATATGAGCAGTAATAATTTGATCTGCAATTTTTGAAGAAATTAATGTATTTGCTTCTACAATTAAATTATTTGATTTATCAAGTACATCTTCAAAAGTAAAACGTCCAACTAATCTATCTTTCAATGGAACAATTATATTATCATGTTTTGTTTCGATAATTGAGTGCACTTCAAAACCTTTTGTAGCTTTACAATCATCTTCAGTTACTATAATTTCTTGAGAAATATCAACAAGTCTTCTTGTAAGATAACCTGAGTCAGCTGTTTTTAAAGCAACGTCAGCCATACCTTTTCTTGCACCATGAGTAGAAATGAAATATTCAGAAACTGTTAAACCTTCACGGAATGATGATTTAATTGGAATTTCTTTAATATCCCCTTTAGGGTCATTCATAAGACCCCTCATACCAACAAGTTGAGTAAAGTTAGAAACATTACCACGAGCACCACTATCTGCCATAACAAAAACTGGATTTTTTAAATCTTTTCTTAAAACTTCTTCAAGTCTACCTTGAATTTTATCTTTTACAGATGATCATACATTAATTACTCTACGTTTTTTTTCTGTTTTTGTTAACATTCCCATATTGTAGAATTCTGTAATTTTTGCAACTCTTTCATCTGCAACTTTAAATTCTTCAAATTTCTCAGTATAGGCAACAACATCAGCTGCGCTTATTGTTGTTCCTGATTTTGAAGAAAATTTAAATCCTAAATCTTTCATATTATCAAGCATTTGGGCAGTTTTTTGAGCTCCGAATATTTTAAAGTATCTTTCAATAATTAAAGATAATTCCTTTTTCTTAATTGGTTGTTGAATTTTATATTCTTCCTCAATATATTTTCTAATATCAGTATTTGCATCTACTAAAAAATTCTTTACTTCTTTTTCTGCATTATTAATATTTGAATTAATAATTCAGGGGAATTCTTCAACAAACATTTGATTAAATAAAATTTTACCAACTGTTGTAATTAAAAATTTATCCTCATCTGCCTTTTCAAACATTTTATTTTTTAATTCGCAAACAGGTATTGCAACAATTGCATTTAGTGAAACTGAATCAGTTTCATAAGCAATTTTTACTTCCTCTGTACTTGAAAATATAGTAGCCTGCCCATTGATTACATTACTTGATGAAGATTTTTCCTCAGTTGTAATATAATAATTTCCTAAAATCATATCCTGAGTTGGAGTAACAATAGGTTTACCATCTTTAGGACCTAAAATTGCTTTTGAACCAAGCATTAATGCTCTTGCTTCTGCAACTGCTTCATCGCTTATTGGTAAATGTATAGCCATTTGATCTCCATCAAAATCGGCATTAAATGCAGTAGTTACTAAGGGATGAAGTCTTATAGCTTTACCCTTAACTAATTTAGGTTCAAAAGCTTGAATACCTAAACGGTGTAAAGTAGGAGCACGGTTTAATAAAACTGGTCTATCTTTTATGACCTCTTCTAATACATCTCAAACTTTTGAATCATTTGTCAATATCATTTTCTCAGCAACTTTAACATTTTCTGCTAAATTTTTTTCTTGAAGTCTCCTTATTACAAATGGTTTGAATAAAGTTATTGCCATATCTCTTGGAATACCTGCTTGATACATTTTTAAATCTGGACCAATTGCAATAACAGAACGTCCTGAATAATCAACACGTTTTCCTAAAAGGTTTTGACGGAACCTTCCTTGTTTTCCTTTTAAAATTGAAGTTAAAGATTTTAAAGCACGTTTATCCTTACCAGTTACTGGTCTTGGTTTACGTTCATTATCTAGTAAAGCATCAACAGCTTCTTGTAACATACGTTTTTCATTATTAACGATAATACTTGGAGCACCCATCAATTTAACTTTTTTTAAACGTTCATTTCTTATTATAATTCTTCTATATAAATCATTAATTTCTGAAGTTGTAAAACGTCCACCATCCAATTGAATAATTGGTCTAATATCTGGTGGAATTACTGGTATTACATGTAATACCATTCATTCAGGTCTTGAATTTGATTTTTTTAATGAATCAAGTACTTCTAGTCTTTTCATCATTTTATTTTGTTCAGTTGAACCTTTTTTCTCTTTTAAATCTTCTTTTATTTTTCCAATTTCCTTATCAAGATCAATTCCCTTTAATAATTCTTCAATAGCACTTGCACCAATTCCAAATTTTGCATTAATATGCCTTGAAATAAATGTTGCAGCCTCATCCATTGAAAAAGGAATTTGAGTTGATTTAAGTTGATTTAATAAATTATCTACTCTTTTTCAAGCAAAAGTATCTGCATCTAAATTATTTTTAATATCTTCTAAAGTTTTTGTCAGTCTTTCTCTAGTTTTAATAGTTGCTTTTGCATTACCCAAATCCAAAACTTGTCCTTTTTTTAAGTATTTTGAATTACCTGGATCTAATACAATGTAACTTACAAAATAAACCACTTCTTCAACTTCTTTTGTTTTCAAATCTAAAATTGAAGCAATTCTTGAAGGTGCCACTTTTAACATTCATATATGTGTTACTGGTTCTTCAAGTTCAATATGACCCATACGCTCACGTCTAACAATAGATTCTGTTATTTCAACACCACAACGTTCACATATTTTTCCCTTATTTTTTACTTTTTTGTATTTACCACAACTACACTCATAATTTCTTGTTGGTCCAAAAATTCTTTCATCAAATAAACCTTCTTTTTCTGTTTTCAAAGTTTTATAGTTTATTGTTTCTGGTTTTGTTACCTCACCACGAGATCAACTTCTAATCACATCAGGAGAAGCTAATTCAATTTTAATCATTCTTTTATTTTGATTTCTCATTTTAAAATTTCTCTCCTTATTCCATTTCTTCTATTTCATCATCAAATATTATTTCATCATCTTCACCAGTTTCAGAAAAGTCTTCTAGATCAGAAACATTAAAAGAAATGGCAGTATCATCTAATGAATTTTCTATATCTACATCAATATCATTATCATCATAAGCATTTATTTGAACTTTATTTCCTTCTTCATCAATCATATGCATATCAAATCCTAACCCCATAATTTCTTTTGTAAGAACATTAAATGACTCAGGAATTCCTGGTTTAGGAATTGGTTTTGACCTAACAATTGATTCATAAGTTTTAATACGGCCTTTAATGTCATCAGATTTAATTGTTAAAATTTCTCTTAATGTATAGGCAGCACCATATGCTTCAAGTGCCCAAACTTCCATTTCACCAAATCTTTGACCACCATTTTGTGCTTTACCTCCAAGTGGTTGCTGAGTAATTAATGAATAGGGCCCAATATTTCTTGTATGTAATTTATCATCAACCATGTGTGAAAGTTTTAGCATATACATTACACCAACAGAAATTGGCTTATCAAAAGGTTCACCAGTTTTTCCGTCAATTAAAATTACTTTTCCATAATTATCCATACCAGCTTCTTCCATAATTTCCAAAAGTTCTTTTTCCTTAACTCCTTCAAAAACAGGAGTATTAATTTTTAATCCAAGTTTTTTTGCAGCCATTCCTAAGTGAATTTCCAAAACTTGTCCAATATTCATACGTGAAGGCACACCCTGTGGATTCAACATAATATCTACAGGTGTTCCATCTTCCATGTGTGGCATATCTTCAATTGGTAAAATTTTGGAAATAACACCTTTATTACCGTGTCTTCCTGCCATTTTATCTCCCTCTTGAATTTTACGTTTTTGGACAACATATACTTTAATTATTTCTAAAATATCTGCTGGCAAATCATGCCCATCAGCTCTACTAAAACGTTTAATTGATTTGATAATTCCTTCACCACCATTTGGTACTCTTAATGAATTGTCTTTTACATTTCTTGATTTTTCACCAAAAATTGCGTGTAATAATTTATCTTCTGGTGATAATTGTGTTTGAGATTTAGGAGTAACTTTTCCTACTAAAATATCTCCAACTTTAACTTCAGCACCGATCGCAACGATTCCGTCTTCATCTAAATGCTTTTTACTTGCTTCTGAAATATTTGGAATATCTCTTGTAACTTCTTCAGGACCTTGTTTTGTTTGTCTTCTTTCAATAGTATATTCATCAATATGAATTGAGGTAAATCTATCATCAATTACAATACGTTCAGAAACTATAACAGCATCCTCATAGTTATAACCATTTCAAGTTGTAAAAGCAACAACTACATTTTGCCCTAATGCTAATTCCCCATTTTCCATTGATGGACCATCAGCTAAAATATCTCTTGCTTTTACTTTATCTCCAATTTTAACAATTGGTAAATGAGTAATTGCAGTTCCATTATTTGAACGGCTAAAATCATTTAAGTCATAAATTTTTATTCCATCTTTTTGTTCAATTGTTATTTTCTTTGAATCAACATATTTAACAATACCATCTTGTGTTGCAACAACAGCATCTCCTGAATCACGTGCAGCTTCAAATTCAACACCTGTTCCAACAATTGGAGATTCTGGATTAATTAACGGTACAGCTTGACGTTGCATATTAGCACCCATCAAGGCACGGTTAGCATCATCATTTTCCAAAAAGGGAATACATGATGTAGCAATTGAAACAATTTGTTTTGGAGAAACGTCAACATAGTCAACATCTGCAGGATTTACCATTATATCATCACCTCTATAACGCGCAATAACTTGATCATCTAAAATTGTCCCATCCTCTGACATTTTAATATTTGCTTCTGCAACTACATATTCTTTTTCTTTATCAGCAGTTAAATATTCATATTTTCCCAAAATAACTTGTTTATTTCTAACTTTTCTATATGGAGTTTCAATAAAACCGTATTCATTAATTTTTGCATATGTTGATAAGTTATTTATTAATCCTATATTTGGGCCCTCAGGAGTTTCAATTGGGCAAATTCTACCATAATGAGAAGGGTGAACGTCACGAACTTCAAGTGCTGCTCTATCTCTACTTAAACCACCAGGTCCAAGAGCTGTTAATCTACGTTTATTTGTTAGTTCTGCAAGTGGATTTGTTTGGTCCATAAATTGTGACAATTGTGACAAATTAAAAAACTCTCCAATAATTGCAGTTAATGGTTTGTTATTAATAATACTTGACGGTTTCATTTTAAATGGATTTGATGTTGCTAGTTTCTCTCTAACATTTTTTTCAATACGCATCATACCAATTCTAAATTGATTTTGTAATAATTCACCAACAGTTCTGACACGTCTATTTCCTAAATGATCAATATCATCAATTTCACCAATTCCATCCATTAAATTAATTGCATAAGAAATTGAAGCAATAATATCTGGAATATTAATAAATTCATCTTTTGAATTTTTTGTAATTCCTATTATTGTTGCTGTTTCATCTCTTAGATCATTATCCTTATAAACTTTTACTACTTGTAATTCTTTTCCTGAAACAATTACATCATTAAAATTAATTTTTTTAATCATTGCTCCATTATCAAGGACTCTTTCAACTTCTTCGTGAATATCTTTTGTAATCTCTGTTCCTTTTTCAAAAGCTATTTTGCCGTTTACATCAACTATGTCTTCTGCTAAAACTCTTCCAATTAATCTATTTTTAACTGATAATTTTTGTTGCAATTTAAATCTTCCAGCTTTTGTTAAATCATACTTTCTTTTATCAAATAAAAGTCCGTACAAATATTTACTTGCACCATCTGGTGTTGCTGTTTCACCTTGACGAATTTTTTTATAAATTTCTTGAACTTGATTTTCAAAATCAATATCTAAATCTCCACTTAAAGTATCAATTTCATAACTTGAAGTTAATACTTCATTATTATCAAATAAATCTAAAATTTCATCTTTTTGCATTTTAAACGCAGTTAAAAGACTTGTTGCTGTTGTTTTTCTTGATTTATCAATTTTTACATAGAATACATTAGAAATTTTGTTATCAAGACTTTTTTTTGAATCTAATTCAAATTCTAATCATGTTCCTCTTGAAGGGATAATATCTGCAAAGTATATCATTTCTCCATTTTTACGATTCATTTCTTCTTTAAAATAACTACCTGGAGAACGAACAAGCTGTGAAACAACAACTTTTTCACTACCATTTATGATAAATGTTCCTCTATCAGTCATTAATGGGAATTCACCAAAGAATACCTCCCCTGTTTTATAAATATCTATATTTGCTAAATATAGTTCTTCTTTTTCATCTTTAATTTCAATTTGAATTGAATCTTTTTCACCTGTTTTACTTTTAAACTCAAAAAAATAAAGTTGATCTTTACCATTTTTAAATTCAACAGCAGTAGATTCAACCTTCTCTTGAAGTCAACCTTTTAAGAAAGTTTCCATAGAACCTGAAATTTCTTCCTTAAATATTTCTACATCTTCCATATGTATTGTTAATGACAAATTAGCATAAATTGGAGCTTCATATATTTTTGACTCTTCTTTTGCCTTAACTATTGATAATCTAGGTTCTCTAAATTCTCAATCGCTTAAAGTAAGCATTATATCTCCATCAGTTGACGCAACCGGAAATACTTCATCAAATACCTCATTAATTCCTTTTTCTTTAAATCATTTAAAAGTATCTGTTTGTAATTCAATTAAATTTGGTAATTCTAAATCACCCGAAACTTTAGCATAATCACGTCTTTCAACTAATGCATTGATTTTTTTTATTTTGTAACTCATTTAGCTTCCCCCGTTCAAATAAAAGATATGCAAACAAATTTTATATTATTTTAGTAGTTAAATCAATAGAAAAATTAAAAAATATAATATTATTTTTTAAATAAAAAAGTAAATTCACTAAATAAATTTACTTTTTTATTTAAAATTTAATTTCAACATCTTGCCTGTCTTCCTCAGTTATTTCAAAAAAGTATTTAATTTTTGCCTTCATTAAAGAAGCTGCTACATTTGCTGGTCAAGCTACAATTTTCTGATTAAAAATACTTACATTTGAATTATAAATTCTTCTTGAAGCTGCAATATTTTCTTCAATATCATTAATTGAATCCATCATTGTTTGAATAACTTCTGAAGATTTAAGATTTGGATAGTTTTCAACTTGTATCATAAAATCTCTAGACGCTTTATCCATTATTTTGTTATTTTTAATCATTTCTGGAACTCCACCACCCATTCTCATATTTGTTATTTGAGTTAATGTTTCTTTTTCAAAATTAATAATTCCTTCTACAGATTCCATTAATTTTAAAAGAGTATCCCTTCTTCTTTTCAATTGAACATCAATACCTGATTCTGCTTCGTTAACTTTTACTTCAATTCTTTTAATAGAGTTAAGATTAACAATATGTATTATAATTGGAATAATAAGGATAAAAAATAAATACCAAATAAGTTTACTAAAAAAATTTACTTTTACTCTTGTGTCTGCATTATCATTTATATTATTTTTTTTGTTAGGTGCTATCATATTACTTTAATTTCTCTCTATTATAAATTTATCATTTTTTTTAAATAAAAGTATCAAACATTATTTTATTAAATTGTTTACTAAATCGTTTACTAATGAATTTATTTCACCAATTTCTTTATCTCACCATTTTAATTTTTCTAATTTATTAATTGTTTCTTGATCAAATCTTTTTCTTATTAATTTTGTTGAATTACCCCCAACTATTGTATAAGGTTCAACATCATTAACAACTACACTTTTGGTTGCAATAATAGCACCATTACCTATCTTAACTCCTGGCATTATAGTTGAACCGTAACCAAATCAAACGTCGTTTCCAATAATTGTGTCACCTTTGGAAACAGACTGTGTTAATATTTTTTCATTTATAGAAAATTTATTGAATATTTCAAAAGAATAAGTAGAAAAACTATTAATTCTATGATTAGCACCATTCATAATAAATTTTACTTCATCTGCAATTGCACAAAACTTACCTATTATTAATTTATCATTATTAATTTGAGGAAAATGATATAAACCATTTTTATTTTGAAATTTAATTATTCCTTGTTCATTTTTAAAAGAATAAAAATATGTATATTCCAATTTCAATATTTTTATTTGTAATATAATTCTTTAAAAATTTTACCTTATTTAATTTTGGAATTTAATTACTCCTTTCAAAAAAAAATGACCAATAAGGTCATTTATAATTTTTATTTATTTCAAATCTACTGAAGCTCCTGCTTCCACTAATTGTTTTTTCATTTCTTCTGCTTCTTCAACTTTTACATTTTCTTTAATAGCAACTGGTAAAGTACCATCAACTAATTTTTTAGCATCCATTAATCCTAAACCTGTCATTTCTTTAACTAATTTAATTACTGAAACTTTATTTCCTCCAGGATTAGTTAACATAACACTCACTTCTGTTGGAGCTGCTGAAGCTCCTCCTCCATCAGCAGGTGCTGCAACTGCTGCTGCTGCTACAACTCCAAAATATTCTTCAATTGATTTAACTAAATCATTTAATTCAGTTAATTTCATTTCTTCTAAAGCTTTAATAATATCATCTTTTGTTATTGCCATGATTTTTTCTCCTTTTTTTCTTTTAAGAATTATTTGCTATTTGTACACTTAATTGTTTTTTATTCTGATCTTGTTTTTGCTATTTCTTTTACAGTCAACATAAATTGACGTAA
Organism: Spiroplasma taiwanense CT-1; assembly: GCF_000439435.1. Lineage (NCBI taxonomy): Bacteria > Bacillati > Mycoplasmatota > Mollicutes > Entomoplasmatales > Spiroplasmataceae > Spiroplasma > Spiroplasma taiwanense. The sequence goes on along the minus strand of NC_021846.1, from coordinate 41,437 downwards.
AGGATATATAAGTGATGAAGCAAACATTGAGTATAAATCCTCTTTTGATGGAAGTAGAGCAATTTCTGTAATTGCTGCTGTATCCATAACATTTCCTTCATAAATACCAGCTTTTAATTTTAAGTCTGGATTTTTTTTAGCAAAGTCTGCAACTAATTTTGCAGGTAATAATGCTTCTTCTTCTGAAAATATATAAATATTTTGTTGAATTAAAAAAGCATCTAATCCTTGAATTTTTAATTCCTCAACTGCTCTTCTAACTAACGAATCTTTATAAATTTTAATAAAAATACCTTGTTCACGAGCTTTGTTTCTTAAACTTGTCATTTGTGCAACAGTTAATTTTTTATATTCTGCAATTACCATACCCTTAGAGTTTTTGATTTTTTCAGATATTTCCTTAACTATTTCACTTTTTTTAGCATGAGCGGGTCTTGCGTTTGTCACTATATACGACCTCCTTTTTTACTATTTTTTTTATCAAAATAAAACCTCAGATTTAATCCGAGGTCAATTAAAATACAATAAACATTACAACTGGTAATTGTAATTTATATATGTAATTTCATTCCTCGGTAACAAATTAAGGGAGCACTCCCAGTTACTTTCTTCGGTACGAATAGCATATATATAATAACATATTATTGTTATATAAAAATATTATTTAACAATTCGTTTTCTGATTCAATTAAATTATTTTAAATAAGATATGAAATAAATAAGCTTAATTATTTTTATATCAAATTCAATAACTCATAATTTCAAATGATCTATCAATAACTTTTTAATGATTTTTTATAATAGATTTTATATTCTAAATATTATTTATCAATTCACTTCATTGTAGTTTCATTATATCTTTCTCCCAATAGTTCAATTTTCTCTAATTCTTTTTTAATTTCATTTAATTCTTCTTGTGAAAAAATAATTTCACCTGCTGATAAATTTTCTTCCAATCTAGAAATTTTCTTTGTTCCTGGAATTGGCACAATAAATTTCTTTGGGGCCAATAATCATGCTAATGCAATGACAGCAGGAGTAGAGTTTTTTTCTTTGCAAGCTCAATAACATAATCGGCTAATTTTAAATTTGCTGCAAGATAATCCTTATTTTGAAATCTTGAAATTGTACTTCTAAAATCATCTGGAGCAAATTCTTGATTTAAACTAATTGAGCCTGTTAATAATCCTCTTCCCAATGGACTAAAAGGAACAAAACCTATATTTAATTCTTCTAAAAGTGGTAATATTTCTTTTTCAACTTCTCTAAAAACATTGAATATTCACTTTGAAGTGCAGTTACTGGACAAATACTATGAGCTTTTCTAATTGTTGCAGGTGAAGCTTCACTTAAACCTCAATATCTAATTTTTCCGCTTTTAATCAATTCTTTCATTAAATTAGCAACATCTTCAATTGGAGTTTGTGAATCAACTCTATGCTGATAATACAAATTGATATAATCAGTTTGTAATCTTTTTAGAGACCCCTCTATTCTTTCTTTAATATATTTTGGATCACTACAAATACCAATACTTTTTTTAGAAACTTCATCATATTCAAAACCAAATTTTGTGGCAATTATAACTTTATCCCTAAATGGTTTTAATGCTTTTCCAACTATTTCTTCATTATCAAAAGGACCATAAATTTCTGCAGTATCGAAAAATGTTACTCCTCTTTTATATGCTTCTTGTAAAAAATTAATTGCTTCTTCTTCTGTTGGAAATGATTGAGATAAACCCATACACCCTAAACCAATTTCTGAAACTTCCAAATCTTTTCCTAATATTCTTTTTTCATTAATTATTAAACCTCCTATTTAATTAAATTATTATAAATATTTTTTTATATCTCTAACTCTGTCAATAAGATATTTTGCTGATTTTTTGCAAGTTTCTTTTCACTTTTCATTGCAAATGAATTTTTATATGCTTTTAGCATTTCAACATCATTTTCTCCATCTCCACTAGTTAAAATATCTTCATTTCTTATTAAATTTTCTTTTTGAATATAATCTACACCAATTTTTTTGAAACTTCTTCATTCATTATTTTTAAAACTATATGTGCTGTTCTTAATATTTTTATTCCCGGTATATTTTGGAATAAACTTCTAATATATTCCATATTTTCTTCATAAGAATAAAATGCTATATTATTTAATGTTTTTTCTTCTACTATAAGATTTCTAAGTTCTTTATACTGATTCTTAACATCATACCAAAAATCAAACATAAAGGAATTTTCAATTTTATGTTTTTCTTCAATACCTGATAATGTTAATCTATCATTTGCTGTTGCAATTTTTATTCCACAAATTCCTTCTAATAAATCAATTTTTTCAAGCAAAATTTTTCTTACTTCCATATTAATTGTTTTTCAATTAATATATTTTGGTTTTTATCATATAAAATAGCTCCATTATTTGTAATTAAATAATCAAAATCTAAATTATTTCTTTTTAATATTTCTATAGCTTCTTTTTTTGATCTTCCTGTTGCTATAATAAATTTATTCTCCTTTTTTCAATCATGAATAAATTCTAAATCTTTTGATTCTAAAAATTCATTTTAATGAACACTTATTGTTCCGTCATAATCTGAAAATCATCATTTTATTTTTTTGTCTCCAATACTAATTTATCTTATTTTTAATTTCAAAGACATTATTAATTAAAAATGTAGCATGTTTTTCTACTCCTGGTTGATGACCATTCATTGCAAAAGAATTTTTTGTCATGCTTAACATTTCAATATCATTTTCTCCATCTCCACTAGTTAAAAGATCATTTAATGAAAAATTTTTTAATTTTTGAATTTCTCTAATGGCTTGTGCCTTTGAAACTTCTTCTTTCATAATTTCGATTACATTTTTATGTGTTCTTACAGCTTTGCAACCAATTAATTTATTTTTCAATAATTCTTTGACTTCTTCTACCTGATCTTCATTAATATAAAAATATAATAAATTTAAATCAGGTGAGTTCAAAATTTCGTTTTTACCAATTTCAAAATTATTTTCTTTTGGTGCATATTTTGATAAAAATTCATTGTTATCTATTTCTTTTGTACTTACTTTTGAATAATCTCTTCTTTGATCTTTTATACAATATCCTAAAATATATTTGTTTCTAATTGCTTCAAACAATTCTATAATTTCGGTTCTTAAGTTCATGGGGATTGATGCATTTAAAATTGCTCCTACCCCTTTTTCATATACAACTGCTCCGTTATTACAAACCATATAATTTCATTTTATATTTTGACGTTCTAAAACAGGTGCTATTTCATTTTCCATTCTTCCTGTTGCAATTGCAAAATAATTACCTTCTTTAATTCATTCATTTATGAAATTTAAATCCCTTGGATCAATATAATCATTATGTTGCAAATTGATTGTTCCGTCATAATCTGAAAATCATCATTTCATTTTTCTTTTCTCCATCTATATTTCTTAATTATAAACAACTTATTTTTAATAAAGTATTCTAGGAAATTATTTTTTTTATTATAGAAATCAATTTTATAATCCAATCAATTTTTTTGTTTTTCTAATTCTTTTATTTTTTGATTAACAATTTCTTTTTGTACAATTATCATATTTTGACGTTCTAAAACAGTTGTATCACCAATTTCTGCCAGTTTAATATATTTTTCAATTTCTTTCAATGACATTCCCGTATTTTTTAAACATCTAATTGTATTAAATCAATCAATATCTTTTTCTAAAATATATCTATAATTATTTAGATCCATTTTCATATATGGAATTAATCCTTTTTTATGATAAAACCTTATTACATGTTCTGGAATATTGAAATGCTTTGCAATTTCATTTAAATAAATTTTTCTCATAAAATTCACTCCATTTATTCTTAATTTAATTTTAATATAAATTATTTATTAAAATCAAAAACTATTCTTGTATGTAGTTTATTTTCTTCCATCAATTTAAAGTATTCAGGTGCTTTAATTAAAGGTTCAACAACTAAATCAGGATTAATTAATCCTTTTGAAAAATAATCTAGTGATTCTTCAAGATCTTTTCTTGTACCAACTAAGGTTCCAATAATTTGTTTTGCTGTTAAAACTAAATCAATTATATCAATTTCAAGTTTAGCCTTTGGTAATCCAATTGCAATTAATTTTCCAACAGATTTTAAATTTCTATAAGCCATTTCAAATTGATCACTTGTTGAACTTGTTACCAAAGCAACCGCTACTCCATTATTTGTTATTTTTTTTATTGCATAATCAACATTTTCTTCTTTCCAATTTATTATATAATCAGCTCCTTTTTCTTTGGCAATTTCTAAACTTTTTTTATTGCTTCCTATTGCAATTACTTTTGTCTTAAAAATATTTTTTGCATACTCAATTGCAATATTTCCCAAACCACCAATACAATAAATTGCTACAAAATCTCCTTGTTTCGGTTGTGCTATTTTCAAACCCTTATATACTGTTAAGCCTGCACATGTTATAACGCAAGCCTGAGCTAAATTAACTCCATCTGGAACCTTTACACAAAAACTGGCTTTCTCAATACATTCATCTTGCATAGTTCCATAACCTCTTGAACTTGTAAAAGTGGCATTTTCACAAAATACTTCCTCTTCATTTATACAAAAATAACATTTTCCACATGCATTATGTAGTCCAGCAGGAAATGCCACAATATCACCAATTTTTAAATTTGTTACCTCATTCCCTAACTTAATAATTTCTCCCACTGATTCATGCCCCACAGTTTTTCCTGTTTAATCTCCTAAGATTCCAGAAGCAGTTGTTAAATCACTATGACATAAACTACAATACAATGTTTTAACAATAACTTCATCATTATTTATTTTAGTTATATTTTCTTTTTCAATTAGTTCAACAATTTTTTCTTTATTTTTACTTACTATTATTGCTCTCATTTTTTACCTCCAAAATTATTTTAAAAGATTAACCTTAGGTTAATGCAAGTGTTTTTTGAAAAAAAAATCTCCTAATAGAGATTAATTTTCAATTAATACTTTAATTCCAGGTCCCATAGTAGTAGAAACTGAAATGTTTTTAATATATGTTCCTTTAACTGCAGCTGGTTTAGCTTTTTTAATAACATCAAGAATTGCAGAAAAATTTTTCATTAAATTTTCTTCTTTAAAAGAAACTTTACCTAAAATTGAATGAATATTACCTTCTTTATCAGTTCTATATTCAACTTTACCTTTTTTAATTTCATCTAATGCTTTGGTTACATCAACTGTAACTGTACCTGTTTTTGGATTTGGCATTAACCCTTTTGGTCCTAATACCTTACCAATTTTCCCCAATTCTGCCATCATTTCTGGAGTTGCTACAATTACATCATATTCAAATCAATTTTCTTTTGCAATTTTTTGAATTAAATCTTCTGCACCAACAAAATCTGCTCCTGCTTCTTGGGCCTCTTTAATTTTTGTTTTTGTTAAAACTAAAACTCTTTGAGTTTTTCCTGTACCACCAGGCATTACCAAAGCACCCCTAATTTGTTGATCTGCATGTCTTGGATCAACATTTAAGTTAAATGCAATTTCCACAGTTGCATCAAATTTTGTTATTGAAGTTTCTTTTGCTAATTTAATAGCTTCAGTAACTGGGTATAATTTTGCTTTATCAACTTTTTTATTTACTTCTTTTGTTTTTTTACTTAATTTTGCCATAATTATTTACCTTCTTTTTCTGGCATACCAGTAACTTTAATACCCATGTTTCTTGCTGAACCTTCAATAATTCTCATTGCTGCATCTATTGTATTTGCGTTTAAGTCTTCCATTTTATATTCTGCAATTTTCTTAATTTCATCTGCTGTAATTGTTGCAATAACCTCAGAACCTGATTTTGATGATCCTTTTTGAATACCTACTGCTTTTTTCAACATAAAAGCTGCTGGAGTAGTTTTCAAAACAAAATCAAATGATTTATCATCATATGCTGTAATAACTACTGGAACAATTTCACCAGCTCTTTCTTTTGTGGCTTCATTAAATTGTTGTGTGAATTGAGGCATATTAATTCCAAGTGAAGCTAATTCAGCTCCTGGTTTAGCTTGCATTGCCATAAATTCTAATTTTGCTATACGTGTGATTCTTTTTGCCACGAACAACACCTCCTGTTTTCGCTGTGGTCCTAACGTAATACATACATTTGTATGATATACTTCCACAATTAAAATCTGCCATTAATAATAATAACATAAACTAAATTAAATTAATAGTTTTAATTATTATTGGTTTCTTTGGAACATCATCAAAAAAATTTTTTGTTTCTGTTTCAACATTTTCAATTTCCAAAATTACTTTCATACTTTCTTGGTCATTAACTTTTCCAAAAGCTGCATATTGACCGTCCAAAAATTTTGCATCTCCTGTAACTATAAAAAATTGACTAGTAGCACTATCAAATATATTTGTTCTTGCCATAGATAAAACACCTGGTTCATGACTTAACTTTGAAGTATTTTTATTTCATCCATTTATTAAAAATTCTCCTTTGATTGGGGATAGATTTCCTTTTTCCACTAAATTTAAATCCATTCCGCCTCCTTGAATCATAAAATTTTTAATTACTCTATGAAAAATTAGGCCATCAAAAAAATTTATTTTTATTAAATTGACAAAATTTTCAACCGAAATCGGAGCAAGCTGTGGAAATAAATCTACATTTATTTCTCTATTACCTTCTAATACTATCTTTACTTTTATTTTTTTCATATTATTTTTCTCCTAAAACTTAAAAATAAAAGACTTTTAATCAAAGTCTTTTATTATCCTTTATATGCAATTTCTAAATTTGAAAATTCAAATTCTGTTGGTGTAATCCTTCCAAATAATTCAATATTTACAATCGCAATTCCTTTTTCCAAGTCCATTTCTATAACTTGTCCTTCAGTACCGACAAACGGCCCCTCTTTAACAAGAACAACATCTTTGGAATTAAAATTTGCTTCATACAAAATTTTTTCTTTTTTTGGTTGATTAGCATTTCCTTTTGAATTTTTCTTGTTTTTTGAAGATTGATTATTTTGTTCTAGCATTCTTGAAACTTCTTCACTTGTTAAAGGCAAAGGTTTTGCACCTTTACCAGAAGACCCGATAAAACCAGTTACACCTGGTGTATTACGAATAATAAATCAAGTTTCATCTGTCATATTCATATTTATAAAAAGATAACCAGGAAACTTATTTTTTTCAGTGACTTTATTATTACTTCCAACTATAGGCCCCTTTGAAATTCTAATATCAAATATTCTATCTTCCAACCCTGATGTTTCAATTTTTTGCAATAAATCTGCTCTTACTCTATCTTCATGACCACTATTACAATTTAAAACAAATCATTGTCCCCTATAAGAGGCTAGTTCTTCTTCTAAAATAAATTCTTGTTCCATAAAAACTCCTTACTAAATAATCTTAATTACTACAAATAAACTTTGTAATCCTCAATCAACTAAGAAAAAGAAAGCTCCAAATATAAAAATAAATATAATAACTCATAAAAATTTTGTACCTAAATTCTGCCTTGAAGACCATTTAATTTTATTTATCTCTTTTAAAAACTTAACTGGTGCTTCTTTAAAAGTTAGTTTATAGTCAACTTTATTTTTATGTTTCTTTATTTTTTTATCTTTAGCTGCTTTTACTTTTCCTTCTTGTGTTCCATCATGACCTTCAAATTTATTGAAAAGTTCTTTAATTTCTTTTTTTCTCTCAAGTTTAATAGCCACTTTGGAAGCCTTTTTTTCTATTTTAGTTTCCAATTTTAATTTTCTTTGTTTTGCTCTTTTATCCTTGTCAGAAAGATTGTTTAAGCTATCATCTTTTAAGATTTCATTTTTATCATTGCTTTTCATAATTATCTCGTCTCCTTGTGTAACACATGTTCATTACATGTTTTACAATATTTTTTAATTTCTAATCTTTCTCGTTGCGAAATTTTACTTTTCTGAATTGAATAATTCCTTGAAAGGCATTCCGTGCAAACCAAGATTATTTTTTTTTTAATTTGTGACATAGGAACACTCTCTTCTATTAGCCTACAAATTATTATATATTAGATAATCACTATAATAAACTATTAAAATAGTTTTTTAATTTTTTTTGACATTTTGTTATTTCATATCTTGAAATATTTAATAATTTCATTATTTGAATTTTATTAAGGTTTTGTGTTAATAATTTTATAATGGATTTTTCCCTCTTAGTAGGTTTAGTTTCAAAAAATAATTCAATAATTTTAAGTGAATTATTATATTCTAAGTTATCATTATATAACTCAATTGAATATTCGTCACTATCTCTTTCTAAAGCTGTTCTTTGTTGATTTATTAGATTTCCCCTGTAACTATTTACAAGTTGTAATGTAATTAATTTTTCTTACGTTTTAGATACCTTACATAATCTAATATTCTATGCTTAACTATAAAACAAGAATATGCAATTAATGGCACTTTTAATTGTGGATTAAATCTTTTTTTACTTCACATAAAGCTAAATAAACATTTGTTATTAAATCCTCTTTATCAATCCTTAAAAAGTCCATTTTTACAAATTCTTTATTAATTATACTTACGATTATTCTTGAAAGCATTTGAATTTCTACTTTTTCTGCTTGCTCTTTAAATAATTTTTTTGATATTACATAAATGATATTTTCAACTGAAAAGTTCATACTTTTTTCTCTATAATAATTAGATAGCAGATATTTTAAAAAGTATTATTCCTGTTGCTACAGATACATTTAATGAATCTATAACATTGCTTGTTTCAATTTTAAAATTAAAATCTGAAACACTGAGAATTTTTTTTGAAATTCCTGTTGCTTCATTTCCAATAACGATAGCAGTTTTTTTATCAAAATTTATTTCATTGATTGATTTGCTATCTTTCCCCAAAAAAGAACTATAAATTCAAAATCCTTGATTTTTTAGTGAATTTATAGCATCTTTTAAATTTGATACTTTAACAATTGGTATGTTGTAAATTGTTCCCACAGACGCCTTTACTACTGCTGGTGTTACTTTTACTTGATTATTTTCTTGAATAATAATACCATCAACATTAAAAAGACTTGCAGTTCTAATTATAGCCCCAAAATTTTGTGGATCTTGTAATTGATCTATAATTAAAATAACTTGTCTTTCCTTTGAATTATTGTATATATTTGAAAGTTCGCAATACTGGTACTCTTTAACCTCTGCAATATATCCTTGATGTTTAATTTTTTCCTTTATTATTTTCAAAAAATTTCCTTTTTCAACAGAAGATCACTTTATATTATTTTTTTTAATAATTGAATATATTTCTTGTTCAAAAGAATGTCCTTTTAAAATATAAATTTTAACAATTTGATTGCTAAAATTTTTTATAACATTTTCAACTATTTTTTTACCATAAATATAATTTCTCATCTATATGATTTTTCCTTTTTTTAATATTTCTCTTATTTTATCAGCTTTAGTAAAATTCTTTGCCAATTTTAATTCATTTCATTTTCTTATCATTTCTACATCATTTTTTGATAAATTAGGTATTTCAAAAGAAAAACCTAAAATTTTTAAAAGTGTCAATAATTTTATATAAGTCAAATCCACCATTTTATTTTTTAACTGTTTATTTATGTTTTTAGTCATTTCGTTTATTAAGGATATTATTAAAGGTGTATTTAAATCATCTTTAATAAAAGCTCTAAAACGAGTAATATATTTATGCGAATTAAAATTATCATCAATTGGAGTTTTATTAGTTAATATAACTTCTCCGATTTTTGTTAATCAATTAATTGTTCTTAATAAATTATCAACTTTTTCAACTCATTCAGATGATTGTAAAATTAATTCTTTAGTTATATTTAATGGCTGTTTATAATTTGAATTTAAAAATATATATCTCAAAACATTAATTCCATAATCATTGATAAAATCTCTGACTAAGATTGTATTATTAAGTGATTTTGACATTTTCGTATTTTCCAGAGAAACATGCCCATTATGTAATCAAACTGTGCTTAATTCTCTCAAATTTTTTGCTAAATATTGAATTCGTTCATTTTCATGATGTGGAAATTTTAAGTCAATTCCTCCTACATGAATATCTATAGGGGCTTTAAAGTAGTTATCAATTAAAAGTGCACATTCAGTATGTCATCCTGGTCTACCCAGGCTTCATTTTGAAAGTCACTTTTTCCCTTCTGATGTTTTCTTTCATAAAACAAAATCTTGTGGGTTTTTTTTATTTAAGTCCTCTTCTACTCTATTCCCAATCTCTAATTGATTGATATTCTGTTTAGAAAGATTTCCATATTTTTTTTCCCAACGTGCAATATTAAAATAAACATTCCCTTTTATTTCATATGCGTAATCTTTTTCAATCAACTCATTAATAAATTTTAAAATTTCATTTATTTTTGAAGAAATTGGGATAATATCCGTTGGTTTTGTTATATTTAAAGCTTCTAAATCTTCTAAAAAAGCTTTTGTATATTTTTGAGAAAGATTTTCTTCTGAAATATTCATTTCCATTGACTTTTTTATAATTTTGTCATCAATATCTGTAATATTTAACAGATATTTATATTTAATTTCTCTATGTTCTAAGTATTTGATAATTAAATCTGTCAAAATTAATGGTCTTGCATTACCAATATGAATATAGTCATAGACAGTCGGTCCACAAGTGTAAATGCAAACCTTAGGTACATCTATCATTTTAAGTTCTGTTGTCAATGAATCATATAATTTCATTGAATTTCCTCCCCGTTATAAAAATTTATCTATCTCTTTTAATTAAAGGTGCTACAACTCTATAAGTAAAATATAAAACAGCAGAGTTATAGATAATTTTAAAAGGTGCTTGTGCTAGTCTACCAATAAACATAGCTACATAACCTCCTTCAATTCCTAAAAAACCCGCGTCTCCTCATGCTGAAATAGATGCTGTTACTAAATATTCTGCAGCAGTTGCAAATAAAATTATTGGCAATAATACATGTAAGGTTTTACGATGCCCCTTTAGTAGTAAAACTAAATAAAAAAATCAAATAGCAAAAATACAAATTAATATTGAGCCTAAGAAAAATCATTTATATGCTTCACTTGATATTTTTCAATCACCAATAATATTTACAGAATCCTGGTATGAATCAATAATAAATGTCATAAATACTGCAAAAATTATTAAAAATACATTGATTAAACTCATTGTTACTCAATTGTATCCTTTTCCTAATCTTAAAAAACTAGAACCAATTCCTGCAATAAAACCATAACAAATAATTACAATTATAAATGCTGGGTGAATAAAAGATGGTACAAAAATCATTACAAGTACTTCTGTTATTAAAGCAACAAGCACACCAATAATTGGACCAAAAATAAATCCTGTAATTTTTACCATAACACCCTCAAATGCTATTCGTATTGGAGGAAAAACAGTAATCGGAATAGTAAGAGAAATAACAACAGTAACACTAACATTAATAGCAGTAAACATAGTAATATAAGCTATATTTTTAGTTGTAAATCTAATTCCATGATATCTCTCTTTTAAAATTAAATATGAACCAGCGTTATAAATAAAATATAAAAATATAAAAAACGCTATAAAAGCTGACATGGCATAAGCTAAATTATTACCTTCTAATAGCCATTTGCTTATTTTTTCCATAGTTTTTACTCCTTATAATTGTCAATTAATTGCTTTTTGATTTTTCTTAACTAGCAAGTCATTAATTTTTGAAAATGGTTTGCTATTTTCAAATCCATTTTTATAACTAAATGGTGAAGGATGAGAAGAAAATATGCAATTTTCAATCTTATTATCACCATTTATAAGATTATTATATAGGTTTTTTGCATAATTCCCCCATAAACAATAAATAATATTATTATTAAATTCATTTACAGCTTTAAGAATTTTAATGATAACGTTATTTCAACCTAAATTCTTATGTGAATTTGGCAATCCTTTTTCAACAGTTAATGAGGTATTTAATAAAAAAACTCCCTGCTTTACTCACATAGATAAATCATTATTTTCGAAATGGCTTATACCTAAATCATTTTTTAACTCTTTAAAAATATTTCTTAAGCTTGGTGGAGTTTTTACTCTATTTGAAACACTAAATGCTATTCCATTTGCTTGATTTTCTCCATGATATGGATCTTGACCTAATATAATAACTTTAATCTCTGATGGTTTTATTAGTTTAAAAACACTAAAAATTTCCTGAGGTTCAGGAAAAATATTATTAATATTTTTAATTTTAGAAAAAATTGAAAAAATATCATTTTTTATACCATTTTTTTTAAATATTTGAATCCATTCAATATCAATTTTTTCAAATATTTCAGTTTTATTTCAATAACTTTTCATATCTTTTTTTAGATATTTCTTCTTTTTTCTTTATTTTTTTCAATTCCTTTTTTTCTTTTTTTGATAGACTAAAATTCTCAAAATCATCTTTTTCAGCATCTTTTCTAGGTGTTGAATATAATTCATCTTCTTCTTCAACTGGTCCTAAATCAATTAAATCAGAATTTTTTTTAATTTTAAAAACTTCTTTTTTTAATGTATTTGAACTTTGTATTTCTGAAAAATCTTCTCTAATACCACTACCCACATTTGATGTTATTTTAGTTTCTGTAGTAAAAGGAATATCATCACTATTAAAAATAAAATTTTCTTCTGGTAAAGTAATATTATTTAGATCAAGTGAAAAATCTTTTTTATTTTTGAAATCCAATTTCTTATTTTTAATTTTATTATAAGCTGATGTTTCACCTAAACTATCATCATCAGTATTATTAACAATAATTTTAGACTGTTGAATTATTGCCCCGATTTTATCATCACCAAATAAAGTTGTATCAATTGCCAAAGATTCATCATCAAAAAGAAGTTTAGATTTTTTGCTTTCGTTGATGTCTGTTTCACCATCTCAAAAACCAATTGAATCCTTTTCTTCTTCAATTTTATTATTATAAAAATTAAATATTTCATTTTTCTTATTTTTACTTTTAAAATTTTTTTCCTTAGCAAAATTAGAATTGTTTTCTAAAAAATCATTTTTTATATCTTTTAAGTTATCTTCAAAATTACTATTAATATTTATTGGCTCTTCCATTTTATTGTTAATTATTTTTTTTATATTATTTGAAGCGGTTTTTTCTAAATTTGGGTTAATTGCTTGTTGATATTTATCTATTTTTTGGTTTTCATTTTTTTCTTCAATTGTTTTGTTTATATCATCTGATACATTATATTCGGATTGATTTTGTAATTTTCTCCTATTTTCAGTTGCTATATCTATATTTTTTGAATTATAAGTATCATGCTTAAAATTATTCTCTTTATTGTTTAAATTTTCATAATTCCTATTTAAAATTGAATCATTATAGTGTGGATTACTTTCATAATATCTTTGAGTATGATTATAGTTTTCATCATTCCTAAATTTTTGATTACTATTTAAAACTTCTTGATTTTTATATTTTAAGTTTTGATTTAAATTGTCATTTCAATTTCGTATATTTGAATCAATAAACCCTCCATTTTCTAAATTTCTATCCATAAATGGAAAATGTTTATTATGTTGTAATGTTTGTCCTGGCGCAAAAGGCGCCACCATAGGAAATTGAAAATATGGATTAATAAATTGTTGTTGTCTTTGAAGTGGATTATTTAAAGTACTGAAAAGAGATTGAATAAAATTATGAGCATCAACTTCAGCAACAAAAGATGCAATTATTTTATTTGTATTACCATCTACAATTTCATAGTAATTATTTTCAAGCTTAATGTAATAATTCATAGAAATACTCTCCCTCAACTTGTTATATATTATCTCATATTTTTGCCAATTCTAAAATACCTAATTGACACTAAGTTAAATTATTTTTTTCTACTATTATATTTACTTTTTTTGTATCTAATGTTTCAAACATATTTTCAATTCCTGCTTTAAACATAGTTGTCTTATTAAATTGATAAACTACAGGTTCATATCAATAAATCATTTCATCTTTTTTTGATTTGTCTTCATTTGTTGTTTGTCCAATTTTTGCTCCCATTAATGAAAAACCAACTATTAAATTATTTAATCCCGAAATTTTAATATTAAATTTATCACCTTTTGAATTTTGAGAGTCAAATTCAAAATTAATTTCTGGTATATTTTCTACATCCGCTTTTGCATAAATAAGAGTTTCATTGCTTTGTAAATTTTTTGAACTATTTTCAAAAAATTCTCAACCTTCTTGTAAATTAAAAAACTCAGTTTTATTAGTTTGATTACCCTCACTATCTTTTTCATATGGAATTATTTTAGTTTCTTTATCATTATTAACTAATGATTCATCAAATTTTGATAACATTAGAATTCCATTTTTTAATTTTGTCTTAACAGTTCTCAATTGAGAATGAATAGTTTTAAAAACATCCTTATCAATAGAAATCAATTCTTGAGCAACTGGATCAGTTAAATTTTTTAATACTTCATATAGTTCATTTGCTTGAGATTCTTCTAATGTATAAACACCTTTATCTTTAAAACTTTCCAAATTTGAACTTTTAAATAAATCTTCATAAGCTTGGGATCAAGTTAAGTTTAAAAAATAATCTAATCTTTTATTTTCATCTTTATCTGATTTTTCTATATTTTCTAATTTTCCATCTGAATTAAAATTTGCATCTGCTTTCATTACTTTTGAATAATCACCCGTATATGTACTTGCTAATTCTGATTCTCATTTTCCATTTTCATCCAAAGCATCTTCGCTTAAATTAATATTCATATTATAATTTACAGATAAAAATTTTGTATCATTTGTTGAAAAATATGCTTCTTTAAAAGAACCATTTGTATTATCAGTAAATTTTGGAAGATTATTTTCTTCGGTAAAAGATTCATTAATTAATTTTTCAAGAGATAAGTTCAAGCCATTAATTCCTAATGATTTTTTTTTAGCATTTAATTTTTCTGAACTTTGATATTTTGTTTCACTAAATGTCAAGGCTTCTAAAATTTGCATAGTAAAAATAGAAAGCATTTTACTTTTTTCATTTGAAAATAAATCAATTGAACTAATTTCCTTAATATCATCTCCACTTTTTATTTTAAATTTTTCTTTTCCATCAACTAAGGTAGAAACACTTGAAGTTGGAACGCTACATGAAGCAACAGCAACAATTCCTGGACTAATAATTGTTGAAATTGCAAAAATAGATAATAATTTCTTCATTTTAAGACCTCAAATTCTAATTATAATTCTACATTATTTTACAAACTTATTAAGAGTTTTTTGATTGCTCAATAAATTTACCATAACTTCTCAAAAAGTTAACTTTTACTACTCCTGTTGCACCATTTCTATGTTTTGATATTATTATATCTGTTTCATCAGTAGGATTATCTGATTCCATATTATATTCTTTTGATTTATAATAAGCATCTCTATATAAAAACATAATTATATCAGCATCTTGTTCAATAGCTCCACTGTCTCTTAAATCCGACATTAAAGGCGTTTTTTCTTCTCTTTTTTCAACACTACGTGAAAGCTGTGATAAACAAATTATTGGCATATTTAATTCACGTGCAATTTTTTTTAATTGTCTAGAAATTGCTGCCACTTCATTTTGTCTACTATCTAATTTATTTGATATTGAAGAAATTAATTGTAAATAATCAATAAAACAAATTTCTACATTAAAATCTCTTTTCATTTTTCTTAATTTTGATTGCAATTGCAAAACATTAATACCAGGTGAATCATCTATAATTATGTTCATATTTTTAATTTGTTCTCCCCCAGCAGTTATTCTTGATCATTTTTCTTGAGTAAGTCCTTGTGCATTTCTTAATGAAGATGAATCAATTCCTGAAATTGAACTCAAAATACGTTGAACTAGTTGTTCTCTTGGCATTTCTAATGAAAAAAACGCAACGCCTTTTTGTCTTTCAGCCGCATTTACTGCTAAATTTAGAGCAAATGCTGTTTTACCCATTGAAGGTCGGGCAGCAAGTATTATAAAATCTCCTTTTTGTCATCCATTTGTAATTTGATCTAAATCAGAAATCCCAGAAGGAATACCATTTATTAAACCACCATTTTTTTCCAAAAATTGAATTTTTTTAATAACTTCTATGACAGTTTGTTTAATTTCAGTTGCATCATCTTTTTTAATATCCGTTTTTATATTCAATATTTTTTGTTGAGCTACTAAAAAAACCTCATCAATTGGTGAATGACTTTCTCTCAATTGTTTTATATGAATTATTGCTCTATCCAATTGTCTACCAATGGAATTTTTAAAGACAATTTGAACATAATCTTCAAATCCTTCATCAGTATAAAAATAACCAGAAATATCGGATAAATATGCTATGCCTCCAATCTTTTCTAGTATTTTTTTTTCTTCTAAATAGTCAGCTATTTTTGTAATAGAAATGCTTTGGCTATTTTGAGAAACTGCATTAATTGCTTCAAATAGTAATGCATGTTTTTCTAAACAAAAATCCTCAGCATTCAATTGAGTTAATATATCAAAACTTGCTTTTGGCGAATGCATCGCTATTGCTAAAACAGCTTTTTCAGAATCAATTAAAACACTTTCCATATTATTGAATTCTATATTACTCACCATTTTTACTCAATTCCTTCTATTAAAACTTTCAGTATTGCAATTAAATTAAAATTTAACTTTATTTTTAAATAAAATAAACCTATTTTATTTAATGCTTCATGTTTCTCAAACTTTCTTTTATCAATATCTAAATCAAATTCTTTTTTTAGTCTATCTTCAATTTGAATTAAAGAAATGGAACCAAAAGTTTTATTATCTTTTACTTTAATCTTAAAATTTAATTGAATTAAATCAATTTTTTCTTTAACTTTTTTTACTTCTTCAAATTGTTTTCTTTTTTCTTCTTCTTCCTTATTTTTTCTAACATTTAAATGGCTTAAATCGTCTTTTGTTGCAATAATAGCTAATTTTTTTGGAATTAAATAGTTTTGTGCATACCCATCTGCAACATCAACAATTTCATCTTTTTTTCCATAATTTTTTACGTCATTTAATAATATTACTTTCATACTAATCACCTTATTAATTATAACAAACAAATAAAAAAACACCTCTTTGGTGTTTAAAAATTATTGTACTACAAAAGGAAGCAATCCCATACTTCTTGATCTTTTAATAGCAATCGCCAACATTCTTTGATGTTTTGGTGATGTACCAGTAATTCTTTTTGGTAAAATTTGTCCATTTGAAGAAATAAATTTCTTCAATAATTCGACATCTTTATAATCAATATAATCAATATTATTTTTTGCAAAAAAATTAACTTTTTTTCTTCTAACAAATTTTTTCATTTTCTTCTCCTATTTTAATCTTCTCATAGTATTGAATCATCATCTCCAACAATTGACTTTGGTTCATCCATTAAGTCAAAATCAAAATTATTTGTAGGTTGTTGGTTTAATGAAGTTGTGTTTTGACCGCTAAAGTTATCCGATTTTGGTACTCCTGATGAACTTGAACTTCCTAAAAATTGAATTCTATTTGCTCTAACTGTAATAATTTGAGTAAATTGTCCATTATTATTTTCTCTTCTTACGTTAATTGAACCCTCTACTGAAATTTGAGCACCCTTTTTAACAAATTTTGCTAAATTTTCAGCAGTTTTTTCTCATGCAAAGCAAGGTATAAATTGAGTAAATTGATTACCTTCTGAAAATTCATTCACAGCCAATGTAAATGCTACAAATGATTTTCCATTTGAAGAATTTCTTAACTCAGGATCTTGTGTAATCCTTCCAATTAAAATAACTGAATTCATAGTGGCCTCCTTAAAATTACTCTTCTACTTTTGAAGTAGTAATTTTTTTTAAACTTTTTTCTTCTGAATTTGTTGCTGGTGTTTTAGTTTCACTATCACCTGTATTATTTTCTCTTTTAGGTGACATTCTTTTTTCAAATCCTCTTGATGGTCTTTTTTCTTCTTTAAATTTAGACATATCTGTTTTAGATAATTTTGTTGATTGAATGTATTTTTTTTCATTTTCTGTATTAATAACCAAATTTCTAACAATATTTTTATCAATTCTTGAAACACGTTCAAACTCATTAATATTCGCTGAATCTGTTTCAACTATCAATACAAAATAATATCCACTTTTCTTTTTTTTAATTTCGTATGCAAATTCCTTTAATCCTCACTCTTCAGATTCCAAAATTTTTCCATTATTAGCAGTAAGTATATCGTTTAATTTTTTTTGAACTCCTTTTAAATCAGTTGCATCTTTATCAATAATATACATTACTTCGTATTTTCTTATCATCATTTAATTCTCCTTATGGTCTATTGGCCTAAAAAAGGCAAGGAGTTAATAAAAAATTAACTCACCTATTAATTATATAGCAAAACATAAAAATAAAAAAACTAATTCTACATCTTTTTTGCAAAAAATAAATTAGTTTCTATATCTTCTTTAAAAGTTATTTTAATGTTCTTTTTATCACCTTCAATTAAAATTAATTTTCCATTATTTTCTTCAATTGCTTGACTATCATCAAATCAATCTCTATTAAAATTTTTGTAACAATCAATTATAAGTTTTGTATAAAAACCTTGTGGTGTTTGTGAAATAAAATATTGTTCTCTATCAACTGTTTTTATTTTATTATTTGAAATTTTTTTTAAACAATTTGTAATCTTTAAAATGGGAATTACAGCAATATTTGGTTTTAAATTTTGAATTAGTTTTTTTATTAACTTTTTTGAAGTAAATGGTCTAGCTCCATCATGAATTATTACAAAATCATTTCTTACTTTTTCTAATCCTTTTTGAACTGATTCAGATCTTGTTAAACCACCATAAACCTTTTCCACTTCTTTTAAATTTACAACATTAAATATTTGATCATTTGAAACTAAAATAATTTGATCTATCTCATTAAAATCTAAAAAGTTTTTTATTGTTTTTAAAATTAAAAACTCGTCTTTTAATTTAACAAGCATCTTATTTTCTCCAAATCTTACACTTGATCCATTTGCAACTATAATTAAACTAATCATTTTATTTTCCTTTATAATCCATATTAGAAAATTTTAATTCCATTTACTCTACAATAAGAAATAAAATCATTGCTTCATATTGATGAGTGAACTTCTCCTATATGTTGTTTTTCTAATAAAGTCATTATAAACCTATTTGTTAAAATTCCTATTGATAAAGTTAATGGCAATTCATTTGATTTAATTAAATGATTATACTCATTCATATTTTTTGAATTTTCTTTTAAAATTTTATTTTGTTCTTTTAAAATTTTTCTGTCCACTTGATAGCCTGCATAAACTAATGATATTGCTTTTTCACATTCACCATTATAAATATATAATTTTGAATAAGTTTTTAAATTAAAAACATCCTCCGAAAACTGAGTCATATTTTTTTGACCTAAAACCTTTTCTGCATAATCCTGTATTACAAAACTTCCATTATCTTTTGCAAATTTATTTAATCTTTCATTAAAAGTTAGTAAAGGATATAATTCTTTTAATTTTTTATATGTAATAAAAGTTAATTTTTTAGAGAAATGAAAGTTACTTAACGAAGAAAATTTACTTGAAATATGATTATCAATTTTACAAAAAAGTTTATATATACTA
This sequence comes from Spiroplasma taiwanense CT-1, assembly GCF_000439435.1. Taxonomy (NCBI): domain Bacteria; kingdom Bacillati; phylum Mycoplasmatota; class Mollicutes; order Entomoplasmatales; family Spiroplasmataceae; genus Spiroplasma; species Spiroplasma taiwanense. The sequence goes on along the minus strand of NC_021846.1, from coordinate 21,736 downwards.
ATTAAATAATCATTTAAGATTTCAATATTAATATCATTAGCAAGTATTTCTAAACCAACTTCTTCAAAAACTATTGAATTTACATTATCAACCTTTACATCTCTATTAACAGTTGTAAAATTTGTTATTATACCTTTTTTAGGATTAATATTTTCCAATAACATCAAAAAATACCTTCTTCATTTATTATTTGCTTGAATTATTTCTCCATAAGCACTTTGACTTATAATATCAAAGTCTATTGGTCTTTTTGTTTGTTGAAAATCATCATTTAATCAAGTTTGTTTATTTGTAACTAATCCACTTTTTACAGAAATTAAGCTAAATTGTTTTTTTAAGTTAGAATTAAGCAATTCATTTATAATCTCAATTCCTTCAATAGTTTCTCCAATATTCAATTTTGAAACATATCCTAAAGTAATTCCAAATTTCATTATTTGCCTCTTGGTTTCATTTGTGGAAACAGCAAAACATCTTTAATTGATTCTGAATTAGTTAGTAACATAACTAATCTATCTATTCCTATTCCTATTCCTCCAGTTGGAGGCATTCCGTATTCTAATGCTTCAATAAAATCAATATCCATATCTGTAGCTTCATCATTACCAGCTTCTGCTTCTTTAATTTGATCTACAAATCTATCAAATTGTTCTATAGGGTTATTTAATTCAGCAAAAGCATTCGCATATTCACGTTTAATTATAAACAATTCAAATCTATCAGTGAATCTTGAATCCTCTGAATTTAATTTTGAAAGAGGAGAAATTTCTCTTGGATGTCCTCAAATAAAAGTTGGTTCAATAATTTTTTGTTCTACAAATTCTTCAAAAAATAAATTTATTATATGGCCTACAGAGAAATGATGTTTTTCAACGTTTATGTTATGTTTCTTTGCAATTTTTAAAGCTTCTTGATATGTCATTTTTTTTCAAAAATCAACATTACAAACTTCTTTTATTGCATCCACCATGTGTCATCTTTTAAAAGGTTTTGATAAATCTAATTCAAAACCACCATAATTAATTTTTGTTGTATTTCTAACTTCCAAAGAACATTTCCTAAATAGTTCTTCACATAAATCCATTAAGAAAATCATATTTTTATAGGCAACATAAATTTCAATTGAAGTAAATTCTGGATTATGTCTAGTACTTATTCCTTCATTTCTAAAAAGTCTTCCAATTTCATATACTCCTTCAAAACCACCAACAATACATCTTTTTAGATGTAATTCTGTTGCAATTCTTAAATAAAAATCATTATCTAGAGCATTATAATGTGTTATAAATGGTTTTGCTGCTGCTCCTCCTCTAAGAGATTGTAATATAGGAGTCTCAACTTCCATATAACCTTTGTTATCCAAATATGTTTGAATTGTTCTTATAATTTTATTTCTTCCTATAAAAATTTTTTTTGTCTCTGGATTCATAATAAGATCTACATATCTTCTTCTATATTTTTCTTCTACATCTACAATTCCTGCGTGTTTATCTGGAAGTGGTTTTAATGCTTTTGTTAATAAAATATATTTTTTTATTCTTACTGTTAATTCGCCATGATCTGTTTTCATCATAGTTCCTGTAATTCCTATTATATCTCCTAAATCTAAATCTCTAAAGTATTCAAATTCTTCTTCTCCAATTTCATCTTGTCTAATATAAATTTGAATTATTGAATTTTGATCTTGAATATTTGCAAAAATAGCTTTTTTTCCAGCTTCTCTAAATAATCTAATTCTTCCTGCTATTAAAATATTTTCATTATCTTTTAAATTTAATTCTTCTTTTGAAAAATTATTAAATTTTTCAAAAAGTTCAGAAATTGTATAATTTTTTTCAAAACTATTTTCAATAAATGGGTTTCTATTTTTTTCAATTAATTTTTCTAATTTTTTTCTTCTGACTAATTCCTGCTCTGAGAAATTTCTTTCAAAAATATCTTTCATCTTAACCTCCACTAGTTTTCATATAATTCAAATATTTCCTCAATATTTTTTAAAGAATTTATTTGAACTGCTTTTTGTTTCATATCTTTAGTATTTTGATTATTTCCTAAATTTGCAATATATCAAAGAAGTTGTTTTCTCATTTCCTTTATTGCAAATTCTTCTCCACGCATTTCAATTAATAAATTCGCATGTCTTAAAACTGTTTCTTTTCATTCATTAAAAGACGGTTTTTCTAAATTTTTTCCAGTCTCCAAAAAGTATTGAATTTCTCTAAAAATTCATGGATTTCCTTGTGCTGCCCTTGCTATCATAATTCCATCACAACCTGTTTCTTCTAACATTTTTTTTGCTGTAGGACCATCAAAAACATCTCCATTTCCAATAACTGGAATATTAACTGCTTCTTTAACTTTTTTAATTCAAGTTCAATCTGCCTTACCTGTATAAAATTGATTTCTTGTTCTTCCATGTACTGCAATTGCACTTGCTCCATTTTTTTCTGCAATTTTTGCTAGCTCTACAACATTTCTATTTTCATCATCCCAACCAATTCTCATTTTAACTGTAACCGGTTTAGATGTATTATCAACAACGGCTCTTATTACTTCACCAACTCTTTCAGGAAATTTTAATAAGTTTGCTCCAGCTTGACTTCTAAGAGCCACCTTTGGAGCAGGGCAACCCATATTTATATCAATTATGTCACATTTCGAAAACTCTTCTACAATTTTTGCACCTTCAACAAAAGAATTTGTATCAAAACCAAAAATTTGTAAACTTATTGGATGTTCTAAATTAGAAACTTCAATCATAGTTTTAGTCTTTTTATTATTATGAACTAATCCTTCTGTACTAACCATTTCAGCATAAACTAAAGATGCACCTTTTTCTTTACAAATTATTCTAAATGCTGCATTTGTAGTTCCTGCCATTGGACCTAAAAAAACTTTTCCCTTTATTTTTATATCTTTAATTTTCATTATCCTACACTCTTTCCATTTAAATAAAGAATATTATTTATTTCTGTAAATTTCCTTTGAATAAGCACTAAAAAAGTTTTGTATATGTTTTACAACTTCTTCTTGTTTTGATGGTATCGCAATTCAGTCAATATTAATAAAAATAGCATTCTTTTCAAAACCATTTCCTATTAATATTGATTGATCATTTCAAAAAACTATTTTTTTATATCAACATCAATAATTTCAGAAAGTTCTTCTATTTTTGAAAAATATTCCTCTACTTTTGATTTCTCTACACCTCTAAATATAAATATTGGCATAATTTTTACCTACCTTTAACACTAATAATTATATACTTTTTTCTTAAAATATAAAAAAACTACATCTAAATAAATAGATGCAGTTTAAATTATGACCAATCAATATCTGATGGTCTTTTTGGATTTAAGTTTTGTTTAATTTCATCAATTAATCCATTTCTTACATGAATTACAGTATCCCCAATTTCACTAATATTTGGGTTATGAGTAACTATTATTATAGTTGTATTATATTTATTTTTAACATCCACAAGTATTTCCAAAACTTTTCTACCCATTTCTTCATCCAATGCTCCTGTTGGTTCATCACCAAAAAGAATTTCAGGATTTTTTGCTAATGCTCTAGCAATAGAAACCCTTTGTTGTTGACCACCAGACATCTGATGGGGGTATTTATTCATTTGTTCTTCCATTCCAATAGTTTTAAAAATTTCGTCAATTGACATTTTATTTTCCTTTGACCTACTTAAGTTTTCACCAACTTCTGCATTTTCTTTTGCAGTCAAATTTGATAAAAGATTGTACTGTTGAAAAATAAAACCTACATTTTCTCTACGAAATTTAGTTAAATGTGAATCCTTTAATAAGGACAAATTATTTCCTAATACAAAGACATCTCCTTCAGATGTTTTATCTAAACCTGAAATTGTATTTAGCAAAGTCGTTTTTCCAGAACCAGATGGCCCTAAAATAACAATAAATTTACCTTTTTCAAGCTTTAAATCAACCCCTCTTAAAACCGGAGTTAACATATCACCTGTTATATATCATTTTTTGACATTATATAATTCAATGACATTTTTTTCAATATTAGGTTTATTTTTTGTAGTTGAAACAATTGTTCCTTCTAATATTTTTTTCGAATATTTTGAGGTTAATTGTTTTTGCAAACGAATTTTTTGTTTTAAACCCTTAACGCCTTCTTCTACAATTTCAGTTATATCAACTTCTTCAAAAACTCTTTCAGAATTTTTAATTTCCTCTTTATTTATTTTTTTTATTTTCATATTCTTTTCATTTTCAAAACCAGAATTATTTATTTCCATATTTTCTCCTTAATATAGAACTTTATACACCAAGACTATTTTAACATATTATCAATTTTTTTAGTTGTTCAGGGATAATAATAAAAATGTTTTTACAAAAATCACAAACTACTTCTATTTCTTCACCATCATTTATTGCCTTATTTATTTCCTCTTTTTCTAAAAGTTTTAAAGTATTCAAAACTTTTTCCTCACTACAAGTACATTTAAAAAATAATTGATTTATGCCAACAACTTGAGCATCTTCACAAATCTCTTTAATTAATGCCTCATAATTTGTTGATTCCATAAGTGTTTTAATTAAATGTTCAACAGACCCTATTTTTTCTTCAATAAAATCTATATTTTCTTCTGTAAATCCTGGTAATAACTGAATAATAACCCCACATGCCTTTTTTATCGAACCATCTTCTTCAAAATCAATATTTGATGAAATTAATGAATTTATTTGATCGCTTTGTTGTAAATAGTACATAAAATCTAAATTAATTTCTCCTGAAATTAATTCTACTCTTGAAGTATAGGGTTGTTTTTTACCATTATCTCTTGAAATTTGTAAAAAGCCTTGAGTTCCTACAACTTGCGATAATGCGCTTTCACTTTCCTTATCATTAAGTATTTTATTTATTTCGAAATTTGGTTTTTCAATATAACCTTTTATTGAATTATTTTGAAATTCAGCAATTATTGAACCACCTAAACCCATTCCATTAATATTTGTTGTAACTTTGCTTCCATCTTTAACTGATAAGCTTATTAATGCAGTATTTATAATGGTTCTTCCTAAAGCAAAAGAAGCTAAAGGATTAGTTTTTTGAAGTTTTACTATTTTATCTAATTCTTCTGTGATATCAACAATTGAAATTTTAACATTATTTTTATTGCTAGTTGCTCTTATTTCCATGTCCATTTTTTTACTCCTAATAAATGATTTAATTATACTAACTAATATAAAAGAAAAAAACACTTTTTATTGTGTTTTTCATATTATATTAATTAGTCTGGTTCAAATTCTAAAATTTCCCCTGCTTCTTTTTTCTTTTCTTCTTCTTGTTTTCTATTTTTTTCTTTTATTACTTCATCTGGAAGTTTATTATTTTTATTTATGTAATCAATTTGTTCAGCTGTTATTGTTTCTAAAATTCTTAATGATTCAGCAATTAATTCAAGTAATTCTCTATTCTTTGAAATAGTTTCAATTGAAATTTTATAGCAATCATCTAAAATTTTATGAATTTCCATATCAATTTTGAATGCAATTTCATCTGAATAAACACCTTTTGTTTGCCCATAAGATTCTTCTTGCATAGTTAAAAATTTTGTTAATCCTAAAGTAGACATACCAAATTGAGTTACCATTCTTCTTGCAATATTTGTTGCTTTATCTAAATCATCATGTGCCCCAGTAGTTATTTTATTTTTTCCAAAAATAATTTCTTCTGCTGCTCTTCCACCAAGGTAACCCGCTATTGATGCATATAAATCTTCTTTTGAAGAAAAATTTGATTCATCTTTTGGAGTCATAATAGTATAACCACCAGCATTTCCTCTAGGAATAATTGTAACTTTCTGAACTTTTGATGCTGAATCTAATTTTAAACCAATCAAAGCATGACCAGCCTCATGATAAGAAACAACTTGTTTATCTTGAACCGTCATAGCTCTTGATTTTTTTGCAGGTCCCCCTACAACTCTATCAATAGCTTCATCAATATCATTTATAGTAATCATTTTTCTTTTATTTCTTACAACAAGTATTGCAGCTTCATTTAAAACATTTTCCAGTTGTGCCCCTGAAAACCCAGGCGTTCTTTCAGCAATACGTTTCCAATCAATTTCTGGAGAAATAGCTTTATTTCTTGAATGTAATTTTAATATTGCTTCTCTTTCTCTAATATCCGGTAATGAAATTTGAATTGTTCTATCAAAACGACCTGGTCTTAAAAGTGCTGGATCCAAAACATCTACTCTATTTGTAGCGGCCATAACTATTACACCTGAATTTGAACCAAAACCATCCATTTCAACTAATAATTGATTTAAAGTTTGCTCATTAGTAGAGGACCCCATAGAATTATTTCTTTTTCTTCCGACTGCATCAATTTCATCAATAAAAATTATACATGGAGCTGATTTCTTTGCATCACTAAAAAGATCTCTAACCCTACTTGCTCCTAATCCTACAAACATTTCTTCAAATTCAGAACCTGCCATAGTAAAAAATGCAACGCCCGCTTCTCCTGCTACTGCTTTTGCAAGTAAAGTTTTCCCTGTACCTGGTGGTCCCTCCATTAGTACTCCTTTTGGAACTCTAGCTCCCATCATTCCATACTTATTTGGGTTTTTTAAATAGTCAACCAATTCTACTAGTTCTGTTTTTTCTTCGTCAATACCAGCAACATCAGAAAATTTAACATCCGATTTAATTTCACGTGGTCTTGTTGATTTTCCACCGAACATTCCACCACCCATGCCACCTTTTGACATTGAACTAAATATTCAAATATAAAAACCAATTAATACAATCATTGGTAAAAAATTAAGTGCTAATGATAAAAGTGGAGATGTTGTTTCATATTCAGTAAGTATTCCACTAACAAAATCAGCAAATCATACATTATTACTTAAGTGCATTGAATATACTTCATTTGTTAATGAAAGAACAAATTTATGCACTGAACCATCCTTTTGATATGTTCCAGAAATAACATGAACACCATTATAAATTTGTTCCTTTGTTTGAGTTTTATCTATTGAACCATTATTTATTAAGGCCTCAAATTGTTCATAAGTTAATTTATCTGATGTACCAGTTAAAAACTGTCATACAACAATTCCTATTATTATCAACATAATAATAAATAAAACCCATAATCATATAGATTTTTTATTTTTCATTTTACCACCGTTTTCTAATATTCCCTATGATTTTATCATTATTAATTTAGTTTATTTAAAACTATTTTGTTAGTTTTACTAAAAATTAAAATATTTTTATATCTTTGAATATAACTAATTTTATTTTTTTTATAATAGTCTGATAATTTTTTTGAACCATAAAAAACTTTTGATTGTCATTTTTCTCAATCATTAGTAATAATAATATCAAAATTTCTATTTAAATTTATATTAAATTTCATTTTTTTTTCTGTACTAACTAATGTTTTCTCAAAAATATTTAATTTATTTTTTTCAAAAATGTAAATAAAATTATAATCTTTAATTATTACAAAAAAATCTAATTGTATTTTTATAAAACTTTTTTTAGACATTATTTGTTTTAAAATTTCTTTAATAATAGCTTTTTTTGTTTTATAAAAAAAAGAGCCTACTTTTTTAAATTCAAAAAAATTAAATAGTAATCTTAAATTATATTCTTCATTTTCAACAAAATCATTTAATTGCAGAAAACCTTTATTTATTTTTTTTTGAATACTTTTTTTTATTTTTTTAAGTTTTTTATTTTCTTTCTTTATTATTAAAATAAATTTTTTTAATTGATTATTTTTTAAATTTGATCTAATTTTATTTCTTAAAAAATTTAAATCTGTATTTGTACTGTCAATAGCATACTTAATTTTTTTATCACTAAGGTATTTCAAAATACTCTTTTTCTTTATTTTTAGAATTGGTCTAATAATTAATAAATTATCAAAAAAAATTTTTTCTTCTATTCCATAATAATTTACTAAGCTTTTTTTTTGCTTTTGCATTAAAAATGTTTCTACATGATCATTTAAATTATGTGCTACCAATACTTTATTAATATTATACTTATATGATATTTCCTGAAAAAAATTATATCGTTTTTCTCTAGCCCAAGATTCAAAATTAAAAGTTAAATTTTTATAATTGCTAATTATATTAAGAGTTTCTAATTTGATATTATTTAATTTACAAATGTTTTCACAAATAATTTGGTCATTAAGTGAATCTTTTCGAAAATTATAATTAACATGACATGCTATTAAATTAGTTATTTTTTTTTGTAATAAATAATTTAATAAAAAAATACTATCAGGTCCACCAGATAACGCTACAATATATTTTTCTTTTTTTTCTAATTTCATTTAATCACCAAACATTTTTAATACTTCTTCAGTATAAGTTCCATCTTCATTATGTACATAAAGTGGATCTAAAATTTTTGTTCCCTTATTTCCATCATTTATTGACTCAATTAATACCTTTTTTGCAGCTTGTCCTTTTTTTGAATAAATAAATCTTATTTTTTTTATTGCAAAATTATTTTTATTTAATAGAATTATAATTTCTTCAACTCTTTCGCTTAAGTGAATTAACAAAAACTTACCGCCGTTTTTTAAAGCTATTTTTGCAGATTCAATTATTTCACTTAATGTAATATCTTTTTCATGTCTTGCACTAATTAAAAATTTACTTCTTGTATTTAAATTATTTGAAGAATTTAAATTAATTTTAAAAAATGGTGGATTACAGAAAATTAAGTCATATTCATTATTTTTATTTAAAATAAATTTTTTTATATCATTACAATATATAAAAATTTTGTCACTTAAATTATTTATTTTAATATTTTCCTTTGCAATTTCATAAGCTTGCCTTTGTATTTCAACACCTGATATTTTAGCATTTGTGTATCTTGATAAAATTAATGGAATAATAGCATTATTTGTTCCAAAATCTAAAATGTTTTTATATTTTTTTGATGGTTTTCAAAATTTAGTTAATAAAATTGAATCAATGCAATAATTAAACATTTCAGTATCTTGTATTATTTTTAATTCTTTAAAATTTAAAATGTTATTAATAATTTTCATTATATTACCTCATGAATCTTAATAAATAGATTCTCCAAAATTAGATTTATATGGTTTGAAGTTTTTATTTCAGTTAAAGCGTCTAATAAAATTTCATGAATATTTGAATTTAACAAATTTATACTTTTATTAAAAGTATTTTCAAGTATTTGAACTATTTCAAATTTTTCTTTTTGTTTTAATTCTATTAAATAAAGCAAAAGATTTTCTTTATTTTTTTCCAAAAATAAGTCAAAAAAATCATTTAACTGATCAAGATTATTTTTTTGAGAAAAAATACTAAATATTTTACAACGGGATTTTATAGTAGATAAAATTTGATTTTTATCATTGCTCAATAAAATAGCATAAGTGTTTTTAGGTGGTTCCTCCAAAAATTTTAAAAGTGAATTTGCTGCAAATTCATTTAGTTGTTCCGCATTTTTTATTATATAAATTTTATTAATATTATTTTCTAATGCTGAAGAAGAAAATTTAATTATTAAATCTTTAATTTCTACTTTTGAAATTTGATTAGTTCCATCCCCAATAAAAAAAATGTTTAAATTATTTTTATTATAACTTTTAATGCATCATTTACAATTATCATTTGATAATGCTTTATTTTCACAAAATATTTGTCTTGATATTTCAATTGAAATCTCCTCTAATAAATTTTGATTAGTATTTACAACTATTATTGAATGATACATTTTATTTGCAGAAATTAAATTATTTAGTAATTCAAATAGTTTTTCTTTTTCCATTTATTTTTTCATTCTTTCGCTTAAAACATTATCTATTAAAAAATCTACTTGTTGTAAAACTTCGTTAATTGGTTTTCTAGAATCAACAACTTTTATTCTATCTGAATTTTCTGATATTAACATTTGATATCCTTCATAAACTGCTTCATGAAATTTTTGATCTTCTTGTTCTAATCTATCAATATTTCTTTTCCTATTTAACAGTCTAATTTGGGCTTCTTTAGGTGTAATATCAAAAAAAATAGTTAAATCTGGTTTAGTTGCACCTAAAACAATATTTTGAAGTTCTGTAACATCAGCCATTCCAATATTTCTTCCATATCCCTGATATGCTGACGTTGAATCCATGAATCTGTCACAAATAACAATTGTTCCTTCTTTTAAAGCAGGAATTATTATTGATTCTAAATGTTGTTTTCTTGCAGCCACATATAATAATGTTTCTGCTCAGGGAGTTATACTTGTATTTTTATCCAAAACAATTCTTCTTAGTTCTTCTGCTAATGGTTCCCCACCAGGTTCTCTTGTTAATAAAACTTTATGACCTTTTTGGATTAAATTATTCTTTATCATTTTTGAGATGGTTGTTTTTCCAGAACCATCAATTCCTTCTAATGAAATAAAAATCATTTTTTTTCCTCTTAAAATTTCTTTCTATTTAAAATTGCATCATTTAAAGTTTCTTGATCAATATAATCAAGTACACCTCCAAGAGGTATACCTCTCGCTATTCTTGAAATTTTTGAACAATTACTTTTTACTTTATTATAAATAAAATTAGCTGTTACTTCACCTTCAAAAGTTAAATTTAATGCTAATAACAATTCTGTATCCATATTAATTCTAGCAAATAATTTATTTAATGTTAATTTTTCTGGATCTATATTTTTGTTTAAATTAATTTCTCCATTTAAAACATGAATAATACCTTTATAGTTACTATTCAAAATTTTTTTCGCATCTATTTTTGTTGAAACGACACAAATAATTTTTTTATCTCTTTGATCATTATCACAAAAAAGGCAAGTTCTATTTTCTCTATAAAAAAAACATTCCCCACATTCATCATAATCTAATTTTATTTTCTTTAAAAATTCCTCTAAATTTAATAATTTATTTTTATTTATTATTAAGTCAAAAATTATTTTTTCTGCTGATTTTGAAGATATACCATTAATATTTTTTAAATATTCAATTAATTTCTCCATGTTTAATTCACAACCTTAATATTATTAATTCCAAAAATTTCCATTGCTCTTTTTAAATAATCATTATCCTCATCATTTTGTTCTTTATTTATAAAAAATGAGTCATAAAAACTTTCAATATCAACTATTTTTTCTTTATTAAGTTGGTTGTTATTTTTTCTATTTAAAAATTCAAATTTGATTTCTTGTCATCTTTTCTTTGTTATTGAAATAATAGCAAATTTACTCCCTAAAAAATTTCAAATTTCTTCTCTAATTATTTTATTTTGTAAACGAATATTTATTCAATTTGATATTGTTCTTTCTTCACAAACAAAAATAATTCCATTTTCACTAGCTGCTGTAATTTTTGAATTATAAAACATAATTAGTGCTTTACACTTATCTTTATTCATTAGAATATCTTCATTTAAAAATAAATTAGTAATTGTATTTTCTAACTTTGTTCTAATTTCTTTATTTGCATTTGCTAAAATATTTATTATTTGTTCATTTGAAAAATCAATATTTCAGTTATTACCCTTAGTTTCTTCAAGAAGTAACTTAATTTGAATTTTTAAAAAACTATTTTCCTCATTTTTATTACTTAAACTTAATGAATCTTTAATTAAATTATTTTCTAATACTTCTAAAATTTTATTTTGATCTATTTTTTCCTCATTTTTATGTTCTTTAATTAAAAAATTATCGCTATTTGAAAAGTTAATTTTTTTATTTTCTTGTAAACTTATAAGTGTTTTATTATTTAAAGTTTTCAATATATTTATCAAAATGTATTGAAAACTTATATTTGAGTTTTTTGACTTTGTATATGATTCAGCAATATTATCTGATAAATCAAAAAAAATACTTACATCATATTTTTTAAATTTATTAAATTCTTCCATATTTAAATTATTTAAAAATTTTTGATTTGATGTTAATTTAACTTCTATTATTTCTTTTAAAATATCTAGTAAGCTTAAAGACATCATTTGAAAATCGATTCCCTGTTCATTTGATTTTTCAAAATAATTAATTATTTCTTCTGAATTACCATCTAATACATTTTTGATAATTGAAAGTTTTTCATTTTTAGTCGATATATAAAAAATTTTTTTTAAATCATCTACAGTAACTTTTTCATTTGAAACAATTAAAGACTGTTCTAAAAAATTTAACGCATCTCTTAATGATCCATCAGACATATAATAAATTTCATTTAATGCATCTTCGGTAATTTCTTTTCCTTCTTTATTTGAAATTTCATTTATTTTTTCTTCTAATGATTTTTGAGATATTTTTTTAAAATTAAATAATTGGCATCTTGAAATAATAGTCTCTGGAATTTTTGAAAATTCAGTTGTAGCTAAAATAAAAATAACATATTTTGGAGGTTCTTCTAACGTTTTTAATAGTGCGTTAAAAGCTGAATTTGATAACATGTGTATTTCATCAATTATAAAAACTTTGTATTTTGCAAATGTAGGCAACATAGATATGTTTGCTTTTATATTTCTTATTTCTTCAATACCATTATTTGATGCTGCATCAATTTCAAAAATATCCGCATGTGAATTGTTATTAAATTCCTTACAACTAATACAATTTTCACAAGGATTATATTTTTTAAGATTCTCACAATTCATAATTTTTGATAATATTTTTGCAATGGATGTTTTTCCTGTACCTCTTTGACCTGAAAATAATAATGCATGTGGAAAGTTACCACTTTCTATTTGAGAAATTAGAATTTCCTTAATCCCTTCATGACCAGCAACTTGATCAAAATTTTTTGGTCTATATTCCCTATAAAGAGATTTTTTATTTTTCATTTTTTATTTCCTCCTTTTTTTACAAAATAAATTTTATTTTCTTAAATTAAGAAAAAAAGATTTAAGTTTTTTTTCAATTATTTTTTTTTGTTCTTCATCATTAATTTTTAAAAAAATAATACTTGTTATATATTTACTATAATCACATTTAATATTCTCTAAATAATAGTAAACTTTCTTTATATTTGCTTGCTCAATAACTGTTATGCACATCAAGCATGGTTTTAACGTGACAATAAGTTTATAGTCACTTAAATTTTTATTCTTATTTTTTTTAAATAAACTATTTATTGCATTTATTTCAGCATGATTACAAAAATTATATTTTTTTTGCCTTGTATTATAACCCTTTGAAACTAAAATATTATTTTTATCTACTATTACTGCAGAAACTGGAACATCTTGACTTTTTTTACATTTTTCAAGTTCTTTTATAATTTGTTTAAAAAAAATATTCATATACTCACCCAAATAAAAAGTCATTGTACAAGGCACTAGATTCTTATGGCTGCTACCTTCCGGTCCTGACCAAATTCGAACGTCACCCTTACAATGACAATTATATACTAACACAATTTTAATAAAAAACTATTGATTTTATTTTTATTAATGTTTCACGTGAAACATTATCTTATATATTCTTTATTTTCAAAATATTCTTTTAATACTTCTGGTAAAATCAATTTCTCACCATCATAATAATTTTCCAAAATAGCTGCAAATAGTCTGTCGATTGCTAAACCTGATCCATTTAAAGTATGAACAAATTCTAATTTTCCATTCTCATTTTTATATCTTGTTTTAATTCTTCTTGCTTGAAAATCACCACAATTTGAACAAGAAGAAATTTCACGGTATTTATTTTGATTTGGAAATCAAACCTCAAGATCATAAGTTTTTTCTGATGAAAAACCTACATCTCCTGTACATAATTCAACAACTCTATATGGAAGATTAAAAATTTGTAAACATTGTTCAGCATCTTCCAACATTTTTTCAAGTTCATCATAAGAAGAATTTTTATCTGTAATTTTTACTAATTCCACTTTATTAAATTGATGTAATCTAATTAAACCCTTTGTATCTCTTCCCGCGCTTCCTGCTTCTTTTCTAAAACATTGTGAAAATGCTGTTAAATATATAGGTAAATTATTGCTTTCATAAATTTTATCTCTAACTGTGTTTACTAATGAAACTTCTGAAGTTGGAATTAAATATTGGTTATCTATTTTATATGCATCCTCTTCAAATTTTGGCAATTGTCCAGAACCATACATATTTTCTTTATTTACAATTAATGGTAGTCACATTTCTTTGTAACCTTTTTTTATATGCCTAGATAATAATATATCTGTAATAGATCTAATTAATTTTGCACCCAATCCAGTATAAACAACATATCTCGAACCTGATAATTTTGCACCCAATTCAAAATCTACAAGTTTTAATTTGATTGCAATATCTCAATGAGCTTCACTATCTTTTTTTAATTTATCTGAATTTCATTTTTTTATTTCCAAATTATCATTTTCATTTACACCAATTGGCATTTCTTTATTTGGAATATTTGGAATAAAACTTAATTTTAAATTAAGTTGCTCTATAATTTTTTTTAAATTCTCATCTAAAATTTCAACTTCCTTGTTTATTTTTAAAACTTCTTTTTTCAATTTTTCACTATTATTATTTTCTCTAGTTAATAAGCCAACTTCCTTTGAAATTATATTTTTTTGAGATTTTAAATTTTCCACTTTTGAAATTATATTTTTTCTCTCAAAATTTAAATTAACAATATTTTGAAGTTCCTTTGTATAATCCTTTTGGCGAGTTTTTAGTCTTAAACAAATTTCTTCAAAATTGGTTTCAATTTTACTGATATCTAACATTTTAATCTCCTTTATTTCATTCTAATGTAACTGCTGTAATTTTCTCATCATCTTCTAAGTTAAAACCAATAACTCCTGATGTATTTCTAGATTGCATTTTTATTTCTTGTGAATGAATTTTTATTATTTTTCCTTTTGAAGAAATCATTAAAACTTCATCTGTTTCTCTAATTGCTAGTACTGATTTTAATTTTCCTGTTTTATCATTTAATTTCATTCCAACTACTCCCTTAGCTCCTCTATTAAAATTATTATACTCACTTATAAGTGTTTTTTTAATAATTCCTTTTTCTGATATTGTAACTACACAATCATTTTTAAAATCTGTACATGAAGAAATTACTTCATCTGTTTTATCTAAAGTTATTCCCTTAACTCCCCTTGAGGATCTAGACATTGGTCTAAAATCTGATTCATTTATTTTTGAAACCTTTCCATTTTTTGTAGCAATTAATATTTTATCCAAACCGGATGTTGGAATTACTGAAATTAAACTATCTTCTTTGTCTAAATGAATAGCTATTTTTCCAAAATTATTTATTTTATTAAATTCTTCTAAATTAACTTTTTTAACAATTCCTTTTTTTGTTACAAAAACCAAGTATTTATAATTATTTTTTTTATTTCTAAAAGTTAAAACTGAAGAAACTTTTTCAGAAAAATTTATTCCGATAAAATTTATAATTGGAACACCTCTTGAAGTTCTTAAAAATTGAGTTATATTATAACCTTTTAGTTTATATACTTTTCCTTCATTTGAAAAAAATAAAACATCATCTTTTGTTTTACCCATTTTTGCAATTAAAATATTGTCATCTAAATTAGAATTGATTATTATTCCTTTACCACCACGTTTTTGTGTTTTAAACTCTTCTGGTTGTAATCTTCTAATATAACCTTCTTCTGATAAAGTTAAAATCATTTGAGTATCTTGAATTAACTCTTCATCATCAATTTGAATATCATCTTCTTCAATTATTTTTGTTCTTCTCTCATCCCCAAATTTATTTTTAATATATTCAAGTTGATCTATTAATAAAATATTTTGTTCTTCTTTTGATTCTAAAATTTTTATTAATTCTTTAATTCTTAATTCAATATTATTAATATCGTTTTCTATTTTTTCTCTTTCCAAACCAACAAGTCTTTGCAATCTCATATCTAAAATAGCTTTTGATTGTTTTTCATCAAAATTAAAATTATCAAACAATTTTTTATAAGCAATTTCTGTTGTATTAGAATTTTTTATAATTTTAATTATTTCATCAATATGGTCTACTGCTGTTCTAATTGCATTTAAAATATGTAATTTTGCTTCAAGTTTTTCCTTCTCAAAAATACTTCTTTTTAAGATAATTTCTATTTGAAATTTTACATAAAACTTTATAATTTCTTTAATATTTAAAACAACCGGAATACCATTATGTAAAGATAGCATATTAATGGTAAAGTTTGACTGTAAATTTGTGAATTTATATAATCTTTTAATAATTAATTGTGGATTTGAATTTTTAGAGAATTCCAAAACAATTCTTATTCCCTCATAATTTGATTCATCTCTAATATCTGAAATTCCTGTAATTATTTTATTTTTGTATAATTCTGCAATTTTTTCAACAATTTTTAATTTATTAGTTTGATATGGAATTTCACTTATTATTATTTTTTGATTTTTATTTGTTTCTTCAATATCAATTTTTGCTCTAATTGTTAAATTGCCTTTTCCTGTTTTATAACCTTCAATCATATTTTTTCCATTAGTCATTAATGCCCCTGTAGGAAAATCTGGACCTTTTATAAATTTTAAAATTTCCTCAATTGTAATATTATTATTTTTAATATATTCAATAGTTGCATTTATTACTTCTATTAAATTGTGAGGGGGAATGCTTGTTGCCATACCAACAGCAATTCCTGTAGCACCATTTACTAAAAGATTTGGAAAATAACCTGTTAAATATTTTGGTTCTTGTTCTGATGCATCATAATTATCAATATAAGGAACAGTGTTCATATCAATATCTTTTAATAACATAGACGAAATTTTAGAAAGTCTTGCTTCTGTATAACGCATTGCTGCTGCTCCATCGCCATCAATTGAGCCAAAATTTCCATGCCCTTCAACTAATGGATATCTGTATGAAAAATCTTGTGACATTCTTACCATTGCTTCATAAACAGAACTATCTCCATGTGGGTGATATTTACCAATTACTTCACCAACAATTCTTGCAGATTTTTTATGTGGTGTATCTGCTGTTATTTTAAGATCATTCATTGCATAAATTATTCTTCTATGTACAGGTTTTAAACCATCTCTTAAATCTGGAAGTGCACGACTTACAATTACACTCATTGAATATTCTAAAAAATCTTTTTCAACTTCATTTTTAATATCGATTTCAAGAATTCTTCCTTTGTTAAAAACTTCACTCATTTTGAGCACCTCCAAATATTAATTTTAAATATCTATATTTTCTACAAATTGTGCATTATCAACAATAAATCTTTTTCTTAATTCAACATTTTCACCCATTAAACTTGAAAAGACTTCATTTGCTAAAAAAACATCTTCAACTTTAATTTGAATCATTGTCCTTCTTTGAGGATCCATTGTAGTTTCTCAAAGTTGAATTGGGTCCATTTCTCCTAAACCTTTATATCTTTGAATAATATATTTAAGATTTGAATATTTTTCAATTTTTAATTTTTCCAATTCATTATCAGTATATGCATAGTCAATATTATTTTTTCCTGCTTCAATTTTATATAAAGGTGGTTGAGCAATATATACATTACCATTTATAATTAAATCTTTCATATATCTATAAAAAAAAGTTAAAAGTAAAACTCTTATATGTGCTCCATCGACATCAGCATCAGTCATAATAATAATTTTGCCATATCTTATTTTTTTTAAATTCAAATCCTTTTTTACACCTGCTCCAATTGCTGCTATTATTGATTGAATTTCTGTATTTTCAAAAGCTTTTGATTGTTTAACTTTTTCAACATTTAAAACTTTACCTCGTAAAGAAAGAATAGCTTGAAACTTACGATTTCTTCCAGTTTTAGCACTACCCCCAGCTGAATCTCCTTCGACTAAATATAATTCACATTCATCAATATTTTTTGATTCACAATCTGCTAATTTTCCAGGCAAAGAAAAATTATCAATTGCTGATTTTCTTCTTGTATCTTCTCTTGCTCTTTGAGCAGCTTTTCTTGCCTTTTGTGAAACTAAAATTTTTTCAATGATTTTTTTTGCGTCCGTTGGATTTTTTAATAAAAACTCCTTAAATGCATCATTCAATATATTAGTTACAACTTCTTTTGCATCAATATTTGATAATTTTGATTTTGTTTGCCCTTCATAAATTGGATCTCTATGTTTAATTGAAATTACAGAAACAATTCCCTCTTTAATATCATCCCATGAAAATTTATTACCCTTAAAGTTTTTTAATTCATTTGCATATGAATTAATAGATTTTATTAATGCATTTTTAAAACCTTCTTCATGTGTTCCACCTTCAGAAGTAAAAATATTATTACAAAAGGAAAAAACATTTTCATCATAAGATTCATTATATTGAATTGAAATTTCTACATCAATTTCATTTAAATTATTTGAAATATAAAAAATTTCCTCATTTATTTTTTCTTTTCCACTATTTATTTCTTTTATGTAATCTTTAATACCATCCTCAAAACAATAACTTAGTGTTTTATCTTTAATTTCATCATACAAATTTAATTTAAGCCCCTTATTTAAAAAAGCTAATTGTTTAATTTTATTTTGAATTATTTTAAAATCAAAATCTATTGTTTCTTTAAAAATTTCAGGATCTGGTTTAAATTTAACTATTGTTCCATTTATATCTGAAACTCCAATTTCACTTAATTTTGAAGCTTCTGTTCCTCCTTTTGAAAAAATTTGTTCATATATTTTATTATTTCTCATTACAATTGTTTTTACATATAAAGAAAGGGCATTAACAACAGAAGCACCAACTCCATGCAAACCACCTGAAACTTTATATGCTGATTCGTCAAATTTTCCACCAGCGTGTAAAACAGTAAAAATAGTTTCTAAAGTACTCTTATTTGTTTTTGGATGTATATCAATTGGTATTCCTCTACCATTATCTTTTACTATTATTTCTTTTTTTTCAGTAATAATAATTGTTATTTCATTACAAAAACCTGCCAATGATTCATCAACAGAATTATCCAAAATTTCTCATATTAAATGATGTAAACCAGTTTTATTTGTATTTCCAATATACATACCTGGTCTTTTTCTTACTGCTTCAAGTCCTTCTAAAACTTGAATTTGATCTGCTCCATATTTATTATTATTTTCCATAGTAAAATACCTTTTTCTTATCAAAGATAATTATACCATTTTTTAAAGTTCTTTTTTTAGAAGCTAATTTGAAAACATTGGCAAAATTATTTGATTTAAATTTAAATCTTCATCCGAAGAAATAACAATTGGTTTTTTAGAATCAATAAAATTTAATTCAATATTTTTAGTTTCAAAAGTTTTTAAAGAATCAATTAAATATTTAGAATTAAAACAAATATTTTGTTCATCAATTCCTTTTAATTCAAATTCTCTAAATTCTTCTTCAAAACTTCCAATTTGATTAATATTAGATTTTATAAATATTCTATCATTATCTAAAATAAAATTAACAACTGTAGAAGAATTATCTTCACTTCTAATATCCGCTCTTGAAATTAATTTAAAAAACTTTTTATTATTAACATATATTGTTGTATTAAAATCTGTTGGAAATACTGCATTTACATTTGGAAATTGTCCTTCCAAAATTGTTGTTTGAAATAAAGTATCATTAATTATAAAAGTAGCAAAACTGTCAATAATAACTATCTTACATTCTCCTTTTTCAGGCAATAGTTTAATTATTTCTAAAATACTTTTATAAGGAATATTTGTTTCAAATTTTTCTGGTATTTGTTCTTCAATTAAAATTCTTTTTCTAGAAACTCTAAAACCATCAGTTCCTGTTATATAAAACATGCCATTATTTATTGCAAAATTTAATCCAGCTAATACAATTTTTTGATTTCATTCATTTACAGCAATAATAGTTTGATTTAAACTTTTCTTTAATTCAATATTATTTATTTTAATAACGGTTCCTTTTTCTCTAAAACCAATTAAAGGAAAATCATTAAAATCAAGGGTGTTTAAAGAAAATTCCGATTTTTCTCCGGATAAAGAAACAATATTATTTTCAACAGAAGAAATATTAATTATTTCATCTTCCATTCTTCTTAAAATTTCTAAAAAATATTTTCCTTTTATTAAAATTGAACCAGTTTCTTTAATAATTAAATCATTAGTTCCAGAAAAAATTGTACTTTTTATTGAAATTGAACTATTTGTTGAAATTAATGAAATTTTATCAACTTCTATTTCTAATAAAATTCCTGTAATACTAGGAGTAAGAGATTTATAATCTATAATTCTATTACATTTATTAATTTCTTCTAAAAAAATATTTCTATTTATACTAAAAATCATTAATTCACCTCTATTTATTTATATTTATTTATATTATTATTATGCTCTTAAAATGTGGAAAACAATTAAATATGTATATTTATAAATATTTTCATAAAATTAGTATAAACAAACTAAATTAAGAAATAATTTCTTTTTTTATTTTTTTAAGAGTATTTTTAAATAATTTATCTTCTTTTAAAAACTTATTTATTTTATTATAGGCATTTATAACAGTTGTATGATCTTTTCCTCCAAAAGCAATACCAATTTCAGAATAATTTTTCTTTAGTATTTCTCCTGTTAAATACATAGCAACATGTCGAGCTTTAACAACATTTTGAAGTCTTAAATTGCTATCGATTGCTTTAATATTTATTCCATAATTTAAAGCAACAACACTTTTAATTTTTTGAATTGTAACTTCTCCGCTTGGAGCAAAAGAATAATCTTCTAAAATTTTCAAAATTTTATCTAATTCAATTCTATTTGTAGATTCTTGTTTATCTTGAATAATATAAAATTCAATTTTATTAATTATTCCTTCTAATTTTCTTACATCTGTTCCAAAATATGAAGCGATATATTTAATTGACTCAGGGGATAAAAAAATATTTGCAATTTTAATTTTGTATTCAATTATATTTATTGCTGTTTGAAGATCTGGACTTTCAATTTTTACGCTTAATCCTTGTGAAAAACGAGAAATTAGTCTTTTATCAAAACCATTTAAATGTTCTGGGAATTTGTCTGAAGTAAGTACTATTTGTTTATTATTTTCAATAAATGAATTAAATAAGTTAAAAAATATTTCATTAGTTTTTCCACTATTTGCAAGAAACTGTATGTCATCAATTAATAAAACATCAATTGAATTCATTTTTTCTTTTGTTGATTCTATTTCTTTAAAACCATCCATTAATGATTCTAAAATTTCTTTTCTAAAATCTAAGGAAGTATAATATTTAACATTTAATGCCAAATTAGAGTTGTTCACTTTATTTGAAATTGCTTTTAAAAGATGAGTTTTTCCGAGACCAGAATCACCATAAATAAATAATGGATTTCATTTTGTACCTAAATTTTCTGCAATTCCAATTGAAGCATTAAGAGCATTAATATTACTTGACCCAGAAATAAAATTATCAAATAAATAATCTTGGGAAATATTAGTTTTATTTTTTTTAGTAATAATATCTTTTATTTTTTTTTCTTTTTTAAATTCATCAGAAGTTAAAAATAAAATATCTATGTCCTTCTCTACAAAATTACTCATTTTTTCTTTAATATCTGAGTGAATACTTTCAAGATATCATTTTGATAATTCAGTATTTACAATTATTGCTTTTTGATTATTTGATAAATCCTCAAGAAATGCATTTTTAATGTATTCTTCATAAACATTTGGTTCAATTAAATCAGATGATATTAGTCATTCCTTTATTTTTTTTCAAAGTATTGTATTTGTCAT